>JBAUUG010000166.1:0-5931 GCA_049582585.1 Bryobacteraceae bacterium
CGCGAACCACCTTCACGCGATCCAGCGTTCCGCTGCGAACGACATCACTCTGGGGCACCCAATCCCGAACCAGGCAAACCAGATCGGCGCCGGATTCGGCGAGGCGGCGCGTCAGCCAACTTCCAACCAGCCCGGTGGCGCCGGTAACCAGTGTGGGCCGGTCGCGCCACAACGCGCTCATGCCCACTTTTTCCAAGGCGCTTCTCCGGATTTCCAAAAATCGTTGAGCACCTGATATTCGCGATACGTGTCCATCGCAAAAAAGAAGCCTTCGTGGTGGTAGGCCATTAGTTGGCCTTCCTCGGCAAGCCTCTCGAGCGGCTCGCGCTCGAGGACGCAATCGTCGCCATTCAGGTAATCGAAAATTTGCTTTTCGAAGATGAAAAACCCGGCGCTGGCCCAGGCATCCGACTTTGGCTTCTCAATGAAGTTCATCACCTGGTTGGACTGATTAATATCCAGAATTCCGAATCGGGAAACAGGCCGGAACGTTGTTACGGTCGCGAGTTTTCCATGATCCAGGTGAAATTCCAAAAGCTTGCAAAGATCAACGTCACTGACGCCATCGCCGTAAGTAACCATAAACCGGTCTTCATTCCTGAGGTAGCGTTCAACACGCTTGACGCGTCCTCCTGTCATAGAATCGGCGCCGGTCTCGGCGAGCGTTACCCGGAAATCCTGCTCCTTATGGTTGTCGTTGTACTGAATTTGCGATTTTTGGCCCAGGCAAATCGTGAAATCGTTGTTCATCGCCTCATAGTTCAGGAAATATTCCTTAATCATGTTTCCCCGATATCCCAGGCACAGCACAAAATCGCGAAATCCATGGTGCGCATAGAGCTTCATAATGTGCCAAAGGATCGGGCGGCCGCCTATATCCACCAGAGGCTTAGGCCGGAACTCAGTCTCCTCGCGCATGCGCGTGCCCAATCCGCCGCACAGGATGACGACCTTCATTGGCTTCACAATACCAGTGTGCCGCGAGGCCGAGGTCTCTCGGTCAACGTGGTCGACACGCTTTCTTTTCAGAATACTTGCTTGCTCGGGACCGTCCGATACAATGCTGACTTGCCCACACTTACTAGTTAATAAAGGAGGCTGATTGACCCAGGCACTGGCAAACCTTTCCGGAAAAATCGCGCTAATCACGGGCGCGAGCAAGGGGCTGGGCAAGGCCATGGCGCTCTCGCTCAGCGAAGCTGGCGCGACCATTGCCCTCGTCTCGCGTGACCTCGAGAAACTTCAGAGTGTAAAGGCGGAAATCGAAGGCAATGGTGGAAAAGCGAGTGTCTTCACCGCCGATGTAACGAATGAGAGTGACGTCCTCCGCCTTGAATCGGAAGTCTCGGGCCGGCTTGGCAGCGTGCAAATCCTCATCAATAACGCGGGCATCAATGTCCGAAAGAACCTGGTCGACTTTTCCCTCGCCGAATGGCAGAGCGTAATGGATACGAACCTCACCAGCGTTTTCTTGATGTGCCGGTCGTTCGTTCCGCACATGAGAGGCTTGGGTTACGGGCGAATCTTGAACATGACCTCGATCATGAGCCATGTCTCGCTGCCTGGCCGGAGCGCCTACTCCGCCAGCAAAACAGCGCTCCTTGGATTGACGCGCGCCGTGGCTCTGGAGCTGGCGAGTGAAGGCATCACCGTCAACGGCATCAGCCCAGGCCCATTCGCAACCGAGATGAACGCGGCGATTATGGAAAACCCGCAAGCGAACGCACAGTTTCTTGCCAGTCTTCCCGCCGGCCGTTGGGGAAAAGTCGAGGAAATCGGAGCGCTGGCTACCTATCTCTGCTCTGAAGCTGCCTCTTTTATCACCGGAACCGATATCATCATCGATGGCGGATGGTGCGCGCGCTGAGGCTTGTGTATAGGGATCGTGCATAGATGACCCGTCGCGATGCAAGCTGGATGATTTTACGCGCTGCGTCCGTTGCCGGTGCTTCTGAGTTCTTCAGCTCCTGGGTTCGCGCCGCACCGCATGGGCATGGCGCCGATTCAATTGCTCCGCCCGATCCTCACGATTGGAACTCATACCAGCCGAAATTTTTTCCGCCGGAAGATTTTCGCAGCTTAGACATCTTCTCCGCGATCCTGATCCCAACCGATGACACCCCGGGCGCGCGGGAAGCCCACGTGTCGGCCTTTATCGATTTCGTGGTCAATGCCGCAGCCGAGTATGCGCCTGAAATGCAGAGACAATGGCGCAAATCCATGAATTGGCTCCGCGCTCAAAATTTCGGCCGGCTGGCGCCTGAAGAGCGGTTTGCTCTGGTGCGAGCGATCTCAGAGCCGGAGCGCGACCGCTCAAAACGTCACGAAGGTTTTCCGGTGTACCGCCTGCTGAAAGACATGACCATGCACGCGTTCTATACTTCTCGCGCCGGCCTTGTCGACGTGCTTGAATACAAGGGCTACGCGTATTTGACGGAGTTCCCGGCTTGCACGCATCCCGAACACCACGAAGTTTGATCCGGATGCAGAAATACGACATCGCGATTGTGGGTTCCGGAGCATGCGGAGGATGGGCCTCAATGGAACTCGCGAAGAGCGGCTTCAAGGTCGTGCTTCTGGAAGCGGGCTCCTCGATCGATCCCAATAAGGAGTTCCGTCACCGATGGCCCTATGAACTGCCCTTCCGCGGCGCGGGCCAGCCCGGCTACCTCACGAAGTATTTCAAAGGTTCGACCGAATTTAATTACCGGATCATGATTGATGACCGGGAGAACCCGTACACAACCGCGCCCGATAAGCCGTTCCATTGGTCGCGATCGCGCGTTCTCGGCGGCCGCACGCTGCACTGGTCGCGCGCCTCCGACCGCATGTCCGATCTCGAGTTTAAAGCCGCTTCCCGGGACGGCTACGGCGACGATTGGCCGATCTCTTATGGCGACCTCGCGCCCTATTACGACCGGGTGGAACGATTCATCGGCGTAAGCGCCGCTCCAGCCAACTTGCCTCAATTCCCGGACGGCGTCTTTCAACCGCCGATGCCTTTGAACTGCGCGGAAACCATCTTTGCCGCAGGCTGTAAGAAGATCGGCGTGGCTTCGACTCCGCGCCGCGTCGCGCAGTTAACTCGCATGTTGAACCATCGTCCGCCGTGCCATTACTGCGGTAACTGCGTGAATGGCTGCGACGTGGGCGCGATGTTCAATACGATTGCGGTGACGCTTCCACCCGCTCTTAAGAGCGGAAACGTCACTCTGCTTTGCGATTCCGTTGTCAGCCATGTCCTGATGGACGGCGAGAATCGCGCTCGCGGCATTCGCTACATCGAGCGCTTCACAAATCGCGCCATAGACATTCAGGCGCAAGCCGTCGTGCTTGCCGGCTCATCGCTCGAAAATACCCGTCTGCTGCTCAATTCGCAAAAAGGAGGATTGGCAAACAGCAGCGGCGTGCTCGGCCAGTACCTCATGGATCAAGTCGGCGGAGCGGGCGTGGAGGGCTTTCTTCCGCCGCTGAAAGGCACGCCCATTCGAAATGACGATGGCAAATTGGGCGGTCTTTATATCCCGAACTTCTCGAATATCGGATTTCGTCCGGGTTCCGGCAAGTTCATCCGCGGCTATGCCATGAGCGCTTCCGGAGGCGCCGCGCAATCCCCATTATTCGTCTCAACACTTCCCGGTTTCGGATCGGATTACAAAAAAGAAGTGAAGCGCTTGTACCCGGCTCACGCGCGTGTATGGCTCTCCGGCGGCGAGATGCTGGCGCGGAAGGAAAACTTCGTCGAGCTCGACCCCGAAGTACGGGATAAATGGGACATCCCGGTTCTAAAGATTCATTGCTCGCATTGCAGTAATGACCGCGCCGTCTACGATGATTTCTTCGCGCATGCTCAGGAGCTGTTTCGCGCCGCGGGAGGCGAGATCACCGATGCGCAACCTGTGATCAGCCCTCCGGGAAGCCTGATCCATGAGGTGGGAACGTCGCGCATGGGCGCGGACCCGAAGACGAGCGTCCTCAACTCCTTCTGCCAAACTCACGACATTCCGAACCTGTTTGTATTCGGCGGGGGATGTTTCGTCAGCACAGGCGATAAGCATCCCACCTTGACCATGATGGCGCTTACGGCTCGCGGTTGCGATTATCTGACCGCCTCCGTGCGTCGAGGCGAGATCTGATGGATGCGTCGGAGTTTGAGAAGCGCGTATACCGGAAAGTCACGCGCCGCCTCATCCCTTTTCTGTTTCTTTGCTACATCTTCGCTTACGTTGACCGCGTAAACGTCGGCTTCGCGAAGCTCCAGATGCAGCAGGATCTTGGAATCAGCGACGCCGTGTACGGAGTCGGCGCCGGCATTTTCTTTATCGGCTATTTCTTCTTTGAAGTGCCGTGCAATATCGCGCTGCAGAAGATCGGCGCCAAGTATTGGCTCGGGCCGATCATGATCGTATGGGGCGTAGTCTCCGGCTGCACCATGCTGGTAAAGGGCGCGGCCAGCTTTTACACGGTCCGCTTCATTTTGGGCGTGGTGGAATCCGGCTTCTTTCCGGGCGTGATCCTCTATCTCACCTTTTGGTACACGAGCAAGCACCGCGCCAAGATGGTGGCCGCCTTCATGACCGCCATTCCGCTCTCCGGCGTTATAGGCGGACCCGTTTCAGGTTGGCTTCTCGACAAGATGTCTTCTGTCGGCGGCCTGCGAGGCTGGCAGTGGCTCTTTCTTTTCGAAGCTGCGCCATCGGTTCTCGCCGGACTGTTTACGATGTTCTTCCTCGAAGACAACCCGCAAAAGGCGAAGTGGCTGGACAATCGAGAAAAATCGCTCCTCATCCAACGTCTCCACGAAGAAGAAACGATCAAGAAATCTGAGACTCCCGGCCATCACAGCTTTGCGGATGCATTCCGCAGCTCGAAAGTTTGGCTGCTGTGCTTCGTGTATTTCGGTGTCGTGATGGGCAATTATGGAATTAGTTTTTGGCTGCCGCAAATCTTGAAAGACACGCTCACCAAAGATCCTTTTCGCATCGGTCTGCTGACCATGATCCCCTGGGGCGTGGGCGCAATCGTAATGGTGATCGTAGGGCATCACTCCGATGTGACGGGCGAGCGCCGCTGGCATATCGCGCTGGCGGGCATTGCCGGCGCGGGAGCCTTCGCCTTGTCCGCGCTTCCTGGGATTTCCGGCTCGCTCGGATTACTCGCCCTCACGATAGCGACCGCCGGAATAGTTTCGGCGTCGTCCACCTTCTGGTCGCTCCCCACTGCATACTTGTCCGGCACCGCGGCGTCTGCGGGGATCGCCTGGATCAACTCCGTCGGCAATCTCGCTGGATATGTAAGCCCGTTTTTGGTCGGCAGGATTCGCGACGCCACTCACAGCATGACCCTGGCGCTGCTGCTTCTTTCGTTTTGTTGCCTTGGCTCGGCGATACTTACCTTATCCTTTTTCAAAAGACGTATTCTTTCATGAATCGCCGTACATTCCTTGGTTCGCTTATACTTCCGCTTATGCCTGATGTCGACGCAAATCACCAGATCGGCATTGCTACTACGTCATACCTGACGGCGTGGCGGCCCAAAGACACGTATGAGTTTCTCGAGCATTGCCATTCACTCGGCGCCGCAGGAATTCAAGCTGCGATCAATGGCGATCTGCCTAAAATCCGGGCTCGCGCCGAGCAACTCGGCATGTACATCGAAGCCATGGTCCCCTTGCCTCGCGGCGCGGAGACGTCGGCCTTTGAACAGGCGCTGAAGAATGCTGCATCCGTCGGCGCCGTCGCTGTGCGTGCTGCTTGTCTCGGCACGCGCAGGTACGAGACGTTTTCATCGCTTGCGGAGTGGCGCGATTTTGTGAGCCGGAGCAACAAATCTGTCCAAGCCGCGCTCCCGATCCTCGATCGATACAAAATCCCGCTCGGCCTCGAGAATCACAAAGACTGGACGGCCGACGAGATGGTGTCACTTATAAAA
>JBAUUG010000167.1:0-2986 GCA_049582585.1 Bryobacteraceae bacterium
GTCGTGGCCTAAGCTTTCAAGAAAATTGGTTCTCCGCATATCGCGGCACTCCTCCTGAATTTGCGCAATTCCGCCTATTCTCCGAAGCGCCGCGCTATGCGCTTCCTCGGGCGATACTCCACGCGCCCGGGATTCCTCGATCTCCTGCTCCAGGTGAAATCGCAGCTCTTTCTCGAGTTCTTGTTCGACGCGGCTCCTGTGAAGCAGGGAGCGAGCTCGCATCCGCAAAATATTGCGCCAGCGCCGCCGTTTCATTTCGCGTTTAAGCCGTCCGGATCACGAGCCCGATTCCATTCGACAGGCGCTCCCATTGCGCGAGCTCCTTCGCGAGCTGCGTTCGACCGGCTTCCGTCAGCTCGTAGAACTTTGCCTCCCGCCCAGTGTCCGTGACCCGCCATTCGGAGGAAATCCAACCTTGCTGCTCCAAACGATGAAGTGCCGGATAGAGAGCACCCTGCGTGACCTGCAGGGCATCCGCGCTGACCTGCTGGATCCGTTTGGCGATGGCCCAGCCATGTTTCGGCTCAACTGAGATGGTCTTCAAAATGAGAAGATCCAGCGTGCCCTGAATGAGGTCTGAAGGGCGGCTCACGGGTGTATACCTAAATAATCGACAATTCGCATGCCTAAGTTACTTATACTTCAGGGGCGTGAAGCCGTCAATCGGGGTCAGTCTGAAGAGAGCGACAATGCCGTTGAATGTTTCGGCTGATAAAGGCCGACTTCGCCTCCGCCGGGAAGACGGATCTTTATGATCGAGCCCCATCTGGCCTCTTGCACGTCCGAACAGCGGACACCCTTCTTCTCGAACATCGAAATCTCGGCCTTGAGATCGTTGCACATGAAATAGAGCTCGGGCCGGTCATTCTCTGTGGCGGGATGAACCGCCACTTCTGCTGGAGGAAGCGCGAAGATCAGCCATCCATGTCCGGCGTCGATAGATGTAAGTCCGAGGACGTCCCGGAAGAAGGCGCGATCAGCCGTCGCATCCTTGCTGTAGATGATTACGTGCGCACCAAAGATCATGTACTTTGCCCTTTCTCGCTTCCACGATTTCCCCGATAGGATCGCCCGCCGGTGGAGCCCCAGCGGGGAGCATTTAGCTCACGGAGCTCCGCTTGATTTCGCGGCGACTTCTTGAGGTAGTGGATCTGCCGGCCAATTGATTATGCCCGCCGGCTCGAGCGCTCTTAAATTCGGAGGAAGCTCATATAGTCCGAGGATTCCGAGAGAGGGAAACTCCATCGAAAGCAACTCCCGAACATGCCGTCGAATCGGCTGGCTCACCAGGATCGCTGGATCGGCGGCAAGCCTGAGAGATGAGAGATGGTGGAAAACCGCCCGCCTGAGGCGGCCGACATCGTGGTCAGTTAAACGATCAGTTCCGGCTGCGAGCAAGCGCTGCTCGATCTCGACGGCCAGAAGCAGCGGACGAAGAGCTGAGCCACCCTCAACAGGCGTCGAGTATCTCAGCGCCAGCGATCGAATTGCAACGCGCGCGCAGGCAGACAAGTCGTCAACCGTGAGCTCCCGGAGGGTTTTCCCTTCGGCGAGAATGAGAGAATCCGCTGGAGTTCGGGAATAGATGACGCGGTCGCCCGCGCCTCGCAGTTCACGCATGAAAAGCAAACTCTCGAGAACGGCGCGCAAATCACGAATCGGAACCTGTTCGTCGAGCAGATTGCGCAGAATGGCGGTGAGCACCCATCTCAACGTCGCGACCCTATCATTCTCGTTTACGGCCAGCGCCTCGAGGCGCGATTGAACCTGCTGAATCAGGGCTCGAGAGTCGCTTAGCCGATCCACGAGGAATTGCAGGACCGGCGCCGCGAGAAATGAGCCCGCGTGCAAACTCAGGGCTGAGCCCAGGCAGGCTCCGACATACGAATACGTGTTCACATTCCAGAGCGTAAGATTCGCGGCAACGCATTTCGCCCGAACCTCCGGCGTATCCTTCACCACCTGATAGCTCATCCCTGCAATCGGATCCACAATCGTGCAGCTTTCGATGCCAGGCTTCGACAAATCTTGTTTTGGGTTCACCACAATTGTGGAATCTTTGGGTAGGCCGCGAAAAGCGGGAAGCCGAACGTCATTTAGCCGAATTGTGAAATCTTCGACGGGCAGAACGGCATCGCGCTGTACTTTCACGTCCGGCAGCGCTAAACCTGGGTCGGCGGCGACCCAACCAATTCTCGCGGCCAATGCTTTCGCAAGTTCCTGGTCAGGCTCCGCTGTCTCGACGGCGCCGACCGAAAGGGCAACTCCAAACTGGATCCCCTTTGCCTGCTCCAAAGCTTCTTCGAAGCAAAGCTGGGCCTCGGATTTGGTTGCGGCCCCGGGCCGGCCGGACTCCATAAACACATGCGCGCGCTCAATACTGAAATCGCGACGGACGAACTGAATCAAAAACTCTTTGAATCCTTCAGCGGACCAGCCGTTTAGATACTCAGATTTTTTGCGAATCCCCCATTGTTCAGCTATCGATTCAGCCAGAGAGGCTGTCAGCAGGGAGGCGCGGTTGTAGTGTAGAGCTTCCGACAAGACCACGCCAATCTCTTTGGCAGGCAGCTCCGATATTGGAATGTACGGCCACAGACGAGTTCGACAGACCTGGTTGTTAATCAGCAGGCGGAATTCACCGGGCGGAAGGCCGGCAGTTTCCTGCGCCACAACCGCCGCGACCTTGGGTTCGATGGGTAATCCAAGATCGCTGCACAACTCAGCGGCGTACTGAGTCAGATAAATTTGCAGCTGCCTGCGGGTTTCCGCGGCCTGCGGGATCTTAGGAGATATCTCGACCGTTACTAAGAGAGTTTCCATTCGGCCAGCCAAGCTAAATCTCGCTCTGAATTCGCCCCACCAGCGCGGGGACGATCTCCCGCTCTGAGAAAACCGGGACTCGGGGGAACTGCGGCTGGATGATGGCCCGAACAAAGGGACGTATTTCCGCGCTGCAAAGGATTCCGATGTTGTCAAGATTACC
>JBAUUG010000168.1:0-3108 GCA_049582585.1 Bryobacteraceae bacterium
CGCTGAAGCCATGCTTCAACCGCTCGTCCATCAGATTAAGTTCCAAGTCGCAAATCAGACCAAAAAAACATGGTTTCAGGAAGATCATTCGAGCGTACGGTTGCTGGATGGCAGCCAAGGGTTCAACTTGGCCCGCTATAGATTTGCTCAGCCGATTGGCATTCTCATGGGCGTCGCCGCGTTGGTGCTACTGATTGCCTGTGCCAACCTCGCCAATCTGCTGCTTGCAAGGGCCAGCGCGCGTGAAAAGGAATTCGCAGTGCGTTCCTCGCTCGGCGCCTCGCGCAGCCGCCTGATTCGCCAACTGATGACCGAAAGTCTTGCGATCGCCATCTGCGGTGGGCTCTTCGGCGCGCTCCTTTCCTTCTGGATTGTCGATACGTTACTGGTTTATCTGAATGCCGGAAGATCTGCATCGGATTCCCTGCACGTCTCGCCCGATCCGCTGCTCATTTGTTTTTGTATAGCCCTCTCGATTCTGACCACGATCATTTTCGGACTTGCTCCTGCCTGGCGGTCGGCTGAACCCGATCTGTTATCCGGACTGAAGGAGGCATCCCTCGGCACAAGGAGCGGCGCTCATGGTACGCTGCTTCGCAAGTCAACCATGGTTATTCAGCTCGCGCTCTCGGTGGTCATGCTGTTCGCCGCGGGCTTGCTTACTCGCACTCTCGCGAAACTCCAAACCGTTGACCTCGGCTTTAAGCCGGCGAACATTGTCGCGCTCTCTGTCAACCCCGCTATGAACGGCTATTCCGGCGCGGAGACTAATCGCGTTTTCGATGAAATTCTAAAAGGCCTGCGCGCTACTCCCGGAATAGCGGCTGCGAGCATCGTGACTATCAGCCCGCTAGAAGGATCGTCTATCACGCTCGACCTTGAAATTCCCGACCGTCCGCCGAAAAAGTCCGACCCTGCGCCGCTAGTCGATACGGTCAGTCCCGGTTACTTCGCCACACTCAATCAGCCTTTCTTGTTGGGCCGTAATTTCTCCGAACGTGACACGAAGGGGGCGCCCAGCGTGGCGATCGTGAATGCGCGCTTTGTCAAGCAGTACCTGCCGGACCGGAATCCGATCGGCCGCCGTTTTAAGCTAGGGGGCGGCGAGTTGGAAATAGTCGGCGTGGTCGAGACAGCACGCTATGGGCAGCTCCGTGAGACTCCGCAGCCCGTCGTTTATTGGCCGGCGAAACAAACCCAATCTTCAGGATTCACGATGCTCGTTCGCGGCAACGGCAACCCGGCCGCCACCATCGCATCGGTCGAGCATACGATCCACTCCATATACCCGAGGCTGCCCATTCAAAGCGTGCGAACGCTTGAGGCTCAGATTGAGCAGGGCATCTCTTCGGAGCGCGTGCTGGGATTGCTGTCTACGTTGTTCGGGGCGCTTGCCACGCTGCTCTGCGCTATCGGTATTTATGGCTTGGCGGCCTATGCGGTATCACGCCGTACGCGCGAAATAGGCCTGCGCTTCGCCATCGGCGCCAGGAAATCGGATGTGCTTGGCCTTTTCCTTCGCGAATCAGCTCTCCTCGTCGGAATGGGCGTCGCTATCGGTCTTCCCGCGGCTCTCACGGCTACCCGGGTTCTGAAAGGCATGTTGTATGGGGTCGAGCCGACGGATGTCCCGACGCTTACGCTGACCACGGCGATTCTTATAGCCACCGCTCTCCTCGCGACGCTTTTACCGCTCCGAAGGGCAGCGGGCATCGAACCATTGGAAGCCCTGCGTTACGAATAATGTCCAAGAGCGAAAAGGATAAGAATGGAGAAAATGACACTTAAGACCGAAGGCGACAGACATGTTGTCGTGACCCGGCACTTCGCGGCGCCCCCGCAGGCAGTCTACCGCGCCCACACCGAACCGAGTGTGATCCAGAAGTGGCTTCTTGGCCCGGAGGGCTGGACGATGCCGGTGTGCATCAGCGAGGCGCGGCCGGGCGGAAATATCCGCTACGAATGGACGAACGGCAAAGGGGCCGGATTTCACCTGACCGGCGAGTATTTGGAACTGACCCCATTCAGCCGGATCGTTCATGTGGAGCGAATGCACCTGCCCGAGCCAACGCCGGACAATCACATTGAAACGATGTTCGAGCCGGATGAGACTGGCACGTTGATGACGATGCGGATGACCCTGCCCGATGCTGAGACGCGCGGGAAGATGCTGGCAAGTGGAATGGAGCACGGAATGGAAGCAAGCTACGAGCGGTTGGACAATCTGGCCAGGGAACTGTAGCGGTCGTGAAGAAGGCCAAGCCGAAGACCATTGAGGAGTACCTCGCGACGTTGAGCGACGACAAGCGGACCGCGCTCGAAAGGTTGCGACAGATCATTCGGAGCGCCGCTCCGGAGGCGGAGGAGTGCATCAGCTACAATCTCCCGGCCTTCCGGCTCGACGGAAAAGCGTTTATCTGGTTTGGCGCCGGCGCGAATCACTGCGCCATCTACGGCGTATCCGGAACCCACAAGGAAGACTTCAAGAATTACGACACCAGCGGCAAGGGCACGCTTCGTTTTCAGGCGGCCAATCCTCCACCGGCGGCCATCATAAGGAAGCTGGTAAAAGCACGGATGGCTAAGGCAGCTGGTCATTGACGCCGCCGGTGCGCATCGCGATCGACGCGGGCGGCACATTCACCGACTGCGTTTACGCATCTGAGGACGGGCTGAAGATTCTAAAAATTCCGTCCACTCCTGCGAACCCGGCGGAGGCGATTCTGGATGCGATAGCGCGCATTGGGTCCGGCGACGGCGCTGAAATCCGCCATGGAACTACGGTAGGCACGAATGCTCTGCTCGAACGCAAGGGCGCGCGCGTGGCGTTCGTCACAACCGCCGGTTTTGAGGACAGCATCGCGATTGGGCGGCAAGCGCGACCCAAACTTTACGATTTGTGCTTCAGAGAGGAGCCCTGCCTTGCGCCGGATGATCTGCGATTCGGCGTCCAGGAACGGACGGCGTGCGATGGCCCCGTTCTTCAAGCGGTGGACGGGGCAGAATTGGCGCGTTTGAAACAGGCGGTGAAAGAAAGCAATCCTGAGTCGATTGCAGTTTCGCTGCTGTTTTCTTTTGCGAATCCGGCGAATGAGCGCGCGGTGGTGT
>JBAUUG010000169.1:0-5954 GCA_049582585.1 Bryobacteraceae bacterium
GTGTGGAATTATTCGCAGTTGCTACGGACTGCTGCTCTTGATGTTCTGCGCTTGCGGCGGGGGCATCAGGCGCACTCTGATCGCCGCCATTGCTCTTTAGTTCGGTGGTTGGATTGTCGGAGCCGGATCTTTCATCCTCGTCCTTCATAGTCTTTAATCCGTGACATGATATCAGCATGGAGGAACTCAGGCTAGGAGTTCCTTGAGCGTCCAGACATGATCCGCGATGCCCGCTTGCATAGCCGGAGTTACCCGCAACGTGCGATGGACTCTAACGAAGTTGTACCAACCGAAATACAAGGCAAGCATGGCGCTCAAATTCGCCCACTTTTTTGAAAACCCGTTCGTGAGTGTGGTGAAGCGCCGCATGTGCATCCGCATACTCAGGTTGGCGAGTCACTGAGAATCTCCTTGCGATTCACAGCCAAAAGCCGGATAATGCTCCGTGCCTATCTGGACATCACCACAAAAGCGCTGGGGGGACCTAAGCGCGCTAAGGATGAAAACGGCGCGTGATCTCCTTTCGGCCCGCACTGCCGAGGCCGCCACCGAAGACACCCACACAGAATTAGCGCACTACCCGGATTCCGCAGCCTTCTCGATCTCCGAGTTCATCTCGCCCCCGATTAGGATCGCTCCGTTGGTGACATAGAGCCAAAGCAGCAACATAGCGACTCCATTCAGCCGGCCGAACGAGACATGGTAGTTATCGATGCGCTCGAAATAGAATCGGGCCGCGATCGTAGCGCCTACCCAGAGGGCAGCGGCCACCAGAGCGCCAGGAGTACTCCACTGCCAACCCCTGTTCTTTAAACTCGGCGCAAATCGGTAAAGGACGGAAAACCAGAACAGCAGAACCGTGATTAGGACAGCCCATTCGATCAGGCCCAGCGGAACAGAGGCGTGCACGCGCGAACGCAAGCTTGCCGATGCAGCGACAACGCCCAGGGCAAACGTGATGATCAGAACCAAGGCGACGGTGAGTCCCACAATTGCGATTGCCAGTTGCCCAGTGCGGCGGGACTCCCGCACCTCGTATGCCGTATTCAATCCATAGATCATCGCCCAAGTTCCGTTGCAGCCCGCCCAAAGAACCCCGCCCAGAGTTGTGAGAAATCGCCAGCCTGGCAGTTGCACTTTATTGAAATCTCCGGCGACTGAGCGAACCATTTCAATCACGTCAGAAGGCATGATCCTGGTCGCAGCTTCTGGGAACGACTGCCGCACCTCCGGACTGAGACCCGGAATGTGTTCTGCCGCAACGTGGAGCATTAGCAGCGCGGGGAAGATGGCAAGAAACTGATAGAAAGCCATCCGGCCTCCTTGTCCGAACACCGCGTCTTCCCAACTCTCACGAACGGTCCTGCGGATCAGCTCACGAATCGATAAACCGCCGAGGTCCACACAAGTAGTCTATTCGTCTGGATAGTGCGTAAACGTACCCTTCGCGATACCGTATACCCATGAGCTTGGTTATGACGCCCGCGCTATTGACACTCCAGGCGTCCACATCGAGGTCACCGCTGCCGAGGATAGCGCTGGCAGTCACGAACCGGCTGGAGTTCAGGCTTTGCGATGGAAGTAGAGGTGAAGTTTCCGCTCTGAACAAACACGTCCCCTGAAGTGAAGCTCCGCAATCTTTGATTAACCGAGAACAGAGGTGTCCGGCGCTGAGTTCCTCGCAGCCTTGGCTCATACTCGCGTGTGTGCACCTAAATCGCATTGCCGCTCCGCGGTAGCCTTGGAGAAAGTGCAAGCTTATAAGAGCTATCAATGGATTGTGACTGATCCCGACCTCCTGGGGGCAAACTCGCTATCCGTGAGACCCACCTTTCCGTTTCGTTCCTGCTGGAGTGCTTGGCCGAACAGATGACAATCGAGGAAATCCGCTCGACGTAACGGCCCGTTTCTGGAAGGCGCCGTTCCCGAAGTTCCCCGTCTCGCAGCGACTCAGCTCGAAGGTCCAATAGCTGCGGCATAAGGCGGGATGTGGTTGCTCGACGAGAACGTCCGATCCGCACGCCGATCTCGTGAAACCGCCCTTCGTAAACGGCCTGCAATACTTACCGGGCGAGTCAGACCACTTCTTCGAAATAATCCTCGTCAAGCCTCTTCAACATGAAGGCCTGCGATGGCTGAACCGCCGTCACGCCGATGTTATATTCGATCATCAGATCAGCGAGCTGCCTGCCGTCAATCAGCACGATCTTCTTTTCAATCTTCTCGACATATTTCAACGCATCCTGAGTAAACGTCGATGTCGTTATTAATACACCTTTACGCGCCTTCACCCCATCAAGACTCCCTGCGAATGCCTGCACCACGGGCCTGCTTACAACACCATCTTTCCAACGCTTTGCTTGGATATAGATTGTGTCAAGCCCGAGCTTGTCTTCTTTGATGATGCCGTCAATTCCTCCGTCGCCGCTGTGCCCGACAGCCTCGCCTGCATCGCTTCGCGAGCCGCCGTAGCCTATAGCCACGAGCAGATCCACCACTAGATTCTCAAAGAACTCTGGCGACGCTTGCTTGGCCGCTTCGAGAACGTCATTCGCTAGGGTGTCGTGGAGCACTCTATATGCGCTCGTGAACTGCTCCTCCGGCGTTTGCGCCGATTCAATTTTCTGATCCGGCTTGGGACTCTCAGAACCATCTCCCTTTTTGTGAAAAGCCGCGAATTCAGAGAACTGATTGAGTACTTGATTACGCAGCTTATCGGGATACTTTAGGAGCAACTCCTCGCCCCGTTGCGTAATATGATAAACTCCGCGTTTTGCTTTGCTGAGCGCGGCCGCCCTCGTTAAATAGACGAGCGCCCAGGAGATACGATTCGTGAAAACGGACTGCGTTCCGCTTGGGAGCTTTTGCTCCAAATCTTCCGACGTGAGTTTCAAAGCTCCCGCGATCCTGTCCCGGAGCTCCGAGGTGGTGTGCTCGGCTCCGTCCACCGTCACCCGGAGAATGGGCACGAATAAATCCTGATATTCGGGAACTGCCATTTAATCTTGGTCCCCCCTCACCTCCCCTCCACTTCTCGAACTCCCGCGTATGCCTTGATTCCAAACTCACTTCCCTGCCCCCGATGAACATCCCCTTGATATTCGTCTTCGCTTCCATCGGATCGCCATCCGTAAGAATCAAATCCGCCAGCTTGCCCTTTTCAATCGATCCTAGTTGATCCGCCACACCGAAGATCTGCGCGCTGTTGATCGTCAATCCCTTCAACGCTTCATCATGAGGTAGTCCGAACGCAACGGCCTGCGCTGCCTCGAACGGCACATTCCTCGCGAACTCCACATCGAATGTCCCGAAGCAGATCTTCACTCCCGCCTTGAAAAACTCGTTCGGTAAAGTATAGGGCGCATCGTAGGGATCGTCATCGCGCATCGGCAGCTGAAATGTCTTCCCCAGCACCACCGGAATGTTTCTCGCCTTCAGCAGAGGGCCCGTGCTTCCAATCTCGCGCGGGTCCGCGATGATGATCTTCACCTTCTGCTTATCCGCGAACTCCACCGCGTCTTTGATCATCCTCTCCCGTTCCGCCCGCACCAGAAGCGGCAGCTTGCCGTCAATCACCGGAAGCATCGCTTCCAGCCTGATATCGCTCCGGAAATCCGCTCCGCCCGCTGCCTTCGCCTTCTCATACCGGCGCGCCTGCTCGAAAAATTCGCCGACCTCCACGAGCCGTTGCTTATACTGCTTTTCGGCTTCCGAGTACGTGCGCGGCTGGCCGCCAGGAACCGCCGCCATCGCCGGAGCTGCCGGGAACTGTCGCGGCACCGTTGCGATCTCCGGGAAAAGCATGTCCATCACCGCGCTCCGCTTGACGGCCATTTCTTCCCACGTCGAACCCTCCAAGTGCATCAACGCGCCCTGCCCCGTAATCACGTTTCCGGAGCCTCCGCCGAAGCCGCCTCGCCCGCCGCTTCCCGGAAGGCTGATCACGGTCGTAATCCCCGACGCGCGCGTCACATCAATGTGTTCGCTCGAGGGGTTAAACGCCACCTCCGCTCTCAATTCCGGATTGAATAGCCCAATCTCATCCAAATCCACTGAGTCTCGCAAGGACGATATTTCGGATAGCCCAACATTCGTCGCGGCATTAATCAGCCCGGGATAGAGTTGAAGGCCGTGCCCATCGATCACGCGCGCGTCGCCTCTCGATTGAACCCCCGTTCCAACCTCCGCGATCTTTCCATCAATCAACAGAACCGACCCGTTTTGTATATCGGCACTCGTCATCGAATGGATGGTCACGTTTTGAATTAGAACTGTATTGCTCTCGGCCGCGATGAGGCTCGACATCGCAACGCAAGCGAGCGCCATCAGCCTCATCACCGCGCCACCTCCATCGCCGGAGCCGGTTTTCCCGGCTTCTTCCCACGCTTCTTACTCTGGTCCTGCGCGCCTTTGTCCGACGATGCGTTCTCCTTTTGCAGCAACTCTTTTTTCTGCTGCTCGAGCTTGGGTCTCAATTCCAGATCCTTGTCTCTGTCGAAGTATTCGTGTCCATCGATCCAAACCTTCAGCGCCTTCGAATAATTCGAAAGCGGATGCTTGTCATAGAGCGCCAGATCGGCCGATTTCCCAACTTCAATAGACCCCACCCGATCGTCGATTCCAAGCTGCTTCGCCGGATTGATCGTCACCATTGCCAGCGCTTCGGTCTCGCTCAGCCCGCCATACCGCATCACCTTCGCGGCTTCCAAATTGAGATGCCGCTGCAACTCATCGGAATCCGAATTCAGCGACACAATCACGCCCTTGCGCGTCATGATAGCCGCATTATACGGAGTCGCATCGTACGCCTCAATTTTGTAGGCCCACCAATCGCTGAACGTGGATGCCCCCGCGCCATGCGCTGCAATCTCCTTCGCCACCTTGTAGCCCTCGAGCACATGCTGGAGCGTGCGAATCTTGAATCCCATCTCATCCGCTACGCGCATCAGCATCAGAATCTCATCCGAGCGGTAACAGTGCGCATGAACGTAGCGCTTGCCTTCCAGCACTTCCACCAGCGGCTCCAACCGTAAATCCTTCCGCGGCGCAATAGGATGTTCTCCGCGCGCCACGCGCTCGTTGTATTCCTTCCATTCGGTCTGATAATTCTTCGCCTCCGTGAAGCTCTCCCGAATCACTTCCTCAACGCCCATGCGAGTCCCCGGATATCTTCGTTCCACGGCCGGCCCTTGGCTAAAGAAATTCTGCGTCGGGTATCCTTGCCGCTTCGGGTTCTCGCCAAGCGCGAATTTGATGCCGGGCTTCGCGCCTTCAAACAGCATCTCGTTGGCCGTCTTGCCCCAGCGCAGCTTGATCACCACCGTCTGTCCACCAATCGCATTCGCGCTGCCATGCAAAACGTTCGATACCGTCAGCCCGCCCGCAAGCCCTCGATAGATATTGACGTCGAACGGATTGATCACGTCCTTGATGTTCACCATGGACGAATCTGAAACGGTTCCCTCGTTCACGCCCCCTTCAATCGCCGTATGCGAATGGCAATCGATAATTCCCGGCATAAGATACTTGCCGGTCGCGTCGACAACCGTCGCGTTCGCGGGAGCGCTCACGTCTTTCCCGATCGCCGCGATTTTTCCGTTCTCAATCAGCACGCTCCCGTTCTCAAGCGTGCCTTTCGTCACGGTCAGAATGGTCGCATTGCGAATGAGGGTCGTCTGCGCCTCGCTCGAGATCGCCGCAGCGACGATCGCAAAACTCAGTAGCAGCATCCGCCTCATCGCTCGCTCCCTCCACTTGCCTTCTTCGCCTCCGGCTGGCTTTCCTTCGACGGCTGAAACTCTCGCCCGTCTACAAACACATACTCGATGGTGGTTTTCTCATCGAACGCGTCTCCTCTCATCACCACAAGATTCGCGATCTTCCCTTTATCGATACTCCCCAGCCGGTCCGAAACTCCGTAGATTTCCGCAACATTCAGCGTCAACGCTCGTATC
>JBAUUG010000170.1:0-18812 GCA_049582585.1 Bryobacteraceae bacterium
CAGTTGCGACAATTTGTCGATCGATTGCCGGTATGCGGCTTCGTTCTTTTCCACTTCCTGCAGCGCTTGGTCGGTTAAGAAATCGCGATTTGCCGAAGTGAGACCCGCATGGGCTGCGTCATTCCCCGTCTGAACCGCCTGCTCCCAGGGACGCATGATCAGCAGCACCGCGCCGATCAGAAACATCGCCGCGACCGCCCAGGTCTTCCATTCCCGCCACCACACGGGTTTGGTTTTCAGCTTCGGCTCGGCCTTGAGTTTTTGCCGGATGCTCTGCCATAACGCCGGAGTATCCCACTCCTCATGCAGAGTCTTCGCAGTCCCCGACAGGCCGGTCCACACCCGGTACTCACGCCGGCACGCCGCGCAATGCTTCAGATGCTCACGCGCTTCGGGCATCAATTCGGAGCTCGCCAGCGCGCGGTCCAGATCGCCACATTCGAATTTCATGCGCTCGACTCCATCAACATCCGCTTCAACTCGCGTTTCGCCTCGAATAGCCAACTGCGCGAGGTGCCCTCGGGAACCTCCAGAATTCCCGCGATTTCCGAGTGCTTTAAACCCTCGACTTCGAACATGAGAAACACGATTCGCTGCCGCTCATTTAATGACGCCAACGCCCGCTCCAGGGCAATCTTCAGCGGTAATTTACTCTCCGTGGAAGGCTCCCTAAGAACCGGCTTCTCGGCCGATCGCTGCTGCTTGCGCATCACGTCGTAGCAGCAGTTGATCAGAATCCTGTAAATCCAGGTAGACAGCGAAGACTGTCCTTCGAACCCTTGCACCGCCTTGTAAATCTTCAAAAAGGTCTCTTGCACCGTGTCTTCCGCGTCGGCACGGCTACCCACCAGATGGAACGCAAGGCTCTTCATTCGCGCGGCGTGCAACTCATATAGCCGCTCGTAAGCGCGCAGGTTCCCGCGCTTGCATCCTTCTACAAGCTCAGCGTCCGTCGGATTGTCGGGCAACCTACCGGCAATTTGGAGAGGCACAATAAGCCCGCGGTTTTCCCCGAGCTGGATCTCCCACAAGATATTCCTCGTTTTCGCGTGTTAGACGATGCAAGAATGCAAAACGTTGGGAAATCGGGGAAAGTTCCGAAATGGAGGGAATGAGGAGCTTATGCAGGCAAATCTACTTCTTCTGCGGGCCAATATCCAGCGCAATCACAGTGTTTTGATAAGGGCCGGTAATCTTGAATGGCACTACCTTCGCATGCCCTTTCCTTTTGAAGAATGGGGTAATCGCTTTCACTAGGAACGACTTAAAGCCCGATGTGGCGTCCGCGGGATCGCCGGTGGTCACCACCGTGCCGTGAAGATCGACATTGTAATTGATCAGATTATAGGTTCCATGTAATGACGCAGTTGCCCCCGGAACGGTGAAGCTTACATTCGATAGCGTCGCGATTCCATTGTTGATGCTGGCGTGACCCTTCAAATCCGAGAGCACAGTTTCGGGATCTTCCTTGCGCTGTGCTTTGCTCTCTTTTT
The DNA here is from genome assembly GCA_049582585.1 of Bryobacteraceae bacterium. Lineage (GTDB taxonomy): Bacteria > Acidobacteriota > Terriglobia > Bryobacterales > Bryobacteraceae > Bog-105. The sequence continues at coordinate 1,494 of JBAUUG010000170.1, forward strand.
TGGCGCTCTCGCTCAAGTGGCTTATGCTGTCTTGCGTGTCCTTGTCCGTAAACTTTCCCGCGCCAATTCCAAAATCGCCTTGCATTCTTAACCTTTTCAGGAACGGTTGCCCGCCCGGAGGAATTGTCGCGTGCGCGCGCAGATTGACATCTCCCGTCATAGGCGGCCGCTTGGCGGAGATAAAGAGGTCAAGCAGATTCTCTATTCGACCATTCACGGACGGGATGTCCAACGATACCGTTTTACCGTTCTCTCCTTTATCGCTCGCAATGCCGCCCTGCACGGCGATTGCGGTTTGACCAAGCTGCCCGACGACATTTTCGAGGAAGACGTTTCCGTCGGTTGCATTTACTGCCGCGTGAAACTGCGTCGTCAACTTTGTTGTATGACTGGTGTCGCTGAGGTGAAAATTCAGAATCTCCGCGCTGCCCTCAACCTCAATATCGTCGAGCGTGCCCTTGAACCTCCCAGTCGACGACAAAGTTCCGCTGATCGCCTTGAAGGCGGCCAAATTCGCATTTTTATAGGTGTACGATCCGCTCACCGGCGTATTTCCCGGATCGTCCGCGTTCCACGCGCCAAACGAACCCTTCGACTCAATCTGCCCCGGTGGCTCCGGATTGTACAGCCTGGCGCGATACGTCATTGGCTGATCATTGCCGACCCCGTCCAGCCGGAGCATGTCGACGACCAGCCGAAAGGGTTTCCTGGCCGGATCTTTCGGAATAAAGTCGAGAAGCGCACCGTCGGCAATAATCGTCCCGAGTGTCATGGAGGGACCCGATTTGCTGTGCGTCAGCGGCATGATCGGATTGGGTTTTCCGTCCGGCTGCTTCGGCGGAACGGTCAAGTGCATTCTCACTGCGCGCACGCCCGAAAGCCGGCGCTGAAACGTGAGGATGTTGCCCCAATTCGCCTGAATCACGAGTCTCTCGATGGATATTAAGGGCGGCTTGTTTTTGTGCTTTCTATGCAAGAAGCTGATATCTTCCGCCACGCACCCAGGCAGAAAGTATGTGCGATAGAATCGCGCGATTGTAACGGATCTTACGGACCTTTCCTGCAGAACATCGATCAAGGCCTGCTTGGTAAACGGCCAATTCAACGCAATAACGATAATGTAAACAATTGCGAGGACGAAGACGACAGCGGAGGGCACACTCCACGGTCGGCGAGACAGGAACCGTTTCGTGCTGTCGGCTCTCTCTACCGGTTTTTCGAGCGATGTGGCTAGTGTCATTGCCGGAGCCTCCGATAGCCCAGCTTCGAAGCCTTTCCTTACCAGGGTGATTCGGTCGAGAGAAAAAGGTTTCTCTCACAGCGGAAGAGGTTGACTTCAACCCGGTGGGTGATTTATCGTGACGGTTCGGTCTCCAAGCCGGCGCGGAAGCGGCAAGATGGAAAAAACTCAAACCACACTTGATTCAAACTTGCAGAGCGTCGATCAGGCAGAAACGATTGTTATGGAGGAAGCGAGGAAACTCGGCTTCGATGAGGACGATCAGCACCAGATCGGCATGGCTGTTCGCGAATGCGTAGTGAACGCGGTCGTGCATGGCAACGGCTACAGCAAGAAAAAGAAGGTGCACCTGGATGTTGAGAGGTCAGGCGATAGCCTGAGTGTCGTGATTGGCGATGAAGGTCAAGGATTCGACTTGAATTCCCTTCCAGACCCGCTTTCCCCTGAAAACTTAATGCGCCAGTCGGGCCGTGGCATTCTGTTGGTACGCGCTTTTATGGACGAATTCGACCTCCACCCACGGCCGGGTGGCGGGACGGAAGTTCGTCTGGTTAAGAATCTATCTAAGTCTTAGAAATCCATTTTCCGATGTCTGATCCAGAAGGAGGCAGAAGTGAGTGTTAAATTATCATCCCGCCAGGTTGGCGATGTCACGGTAATCGATGCGGCTGGACGAATTACGTTGGGTGAGGGCGCCAGCGCATTCCGGGACATGATCCGCAATCTCGCGGCCAAGGGGAACAAGAAGCTGCTGTTGAATTTGGGGGAGGTTTCATATATCGATAGCTCCGGCATCGGGGAAATGGTTTCGGGGTTTACCACGGTTACAAACAATGGTGGGCAGCTCAAGTTGGTAGGGCTCTCGAAGCGGGTAAAAGACTTGCTCCAAATCACCAAACTGTATACCGTTTTCGAAGCTTTCGACGACGAAGCGGAAGCAGTACGTAGTTTTAGCTAAGCTGACGGCGCACGCCGATAGAGATAAGTGCCTGGCGGAAGGCACTCTATCGGAAAAGCGTGTCTTCCACATCCTTACGTCCGATCGCGCTGCCGGCAGCAGATATTCCAGGTTTGCCGGCCCATGAGGCTGGCCCGGCCGGGATTCTCATCGCGGACGAGTTAACCCTGGTGCGTGAAGGGCTCGCGGCTCTGTGCAACGCCATCGCCGGATTTCGGGTTGTCGCGCAAGTCGGTACGGCCATAGCGGCGCTGGCCGAAATAAAGCGCTCCGAGCCTGCCATCGCGCTCTTAGATCTCGGTCTTTCAGACTTGGCCGCCACTGAAGTAATCCGGCGCGTGCGTGAGCAGGGCTTTCGCACGCGCTGTGCGGTATTCTCCGTGCGGAAAGATCGCAAAACCGTTCTAGAGGTGCTGCGTACCGGCGCTTGCGGCTATCTACTGAAAAGCTCGACTTCTGAGCAAATGGCCGATGCCCTGGGCCAGTTCACCCAGGGAGGTATTTACGTCTCCCCTCAAATCGAGGTGATGTCGCTCTTTTCCGGAAGCGGCACTCGCAATCAGGGCGAAGATCCTATCGATTCACTGAGCAGCCGCGAATTTCAGGTGTTCTCACTGCTCGTCGACGGCATTCGCGCAAAGGAGATCGCGGCGCGGCTTTCGCTCAGCCCGAAAACGGTTGATACCTACCGCTCCAGCTTAATGCGGAAATTGGATATCTATGATGTCGCCGGGTTGGTCAAGTTCGCCATAAAACGCGACTTAGCGGACACAGGAGCATAGCTCCGCCGACTGTCAGAGAACCATCAAATATGCTACGCTACTGGTTGATCAGGCAGTTTTCAATAGAAAGGCAGTAGTCTGTTTTGACCCGTCATGAACTAAAGGCGCAGCTGCAGCACGACCACTTCACCGACGCGGTTTCCGATGTCATCAGCTACGCCCGTTCCAATCGTCAACAAATTATCCCCTGGATGATCGCGGCGGTCATAGTTCTGGCCGTGGCCGGCGGCGCGTTCTGGTATTCGTCTTACAAAAATTCGCTTCGGGAGCAGGATTTGCAGGCCGCCTTCGATGTGCTCGAAGCGCCGACAGGTCCGGCCGTCAGCGGGTCGAAAAGTTATCCGACCCAGGATGCTAAACAGCAAGCTTCGATGAAGGCGCTTTCCGACGTGGTCGCCAAAGATGGCGGATCGCGTCAAGGCTTGATCGCTCAATACTATCTGGGTACCTTGAAAGCTCAAAAAAACGACGCCCATGGCGCTGAATCAGACCTCAGGGCCGTAGCGGACTCGAGGAGCAAATGCGCGCCTTTGGCCAAGATTGCTCTGGCCGAGCTTTACGCGGGAGAAAACAGGATCCCAGAGGCACAAGGTCTTTTACGCGCATTGGTGAATAAACCGGCTGATCTCGTTTCTAAGGGGCAGGCTCAGATTCTGCTCGCGCGGCTGGATGAGACAAGCAATCCGCAAGAGGCGAAAAAGATCCTGCAATCGCTGAAAGGGCCGAAGCAAGACCCGGCTGTCGCTCGAGCAGCGGACCAATTGTCCGCTCAAATGGCAAAATAGTCCGGCTTGAATCATGCTGGGCCGACTCCGTCTTGGTCCGCAAAATCTGCGCGGCCGCCGGTTTCCCGAGCCTCCTCATCCTTACCGGAACGACTTTCAACGCGACCGCGACCGCATCATCCATTCCCGCGCCTTCCGGCGACTGGAAGGGAAAACGCAGGTCTTTGCCGCCGGTCTTTGCGATCATTTCCGGAACCGGCTCACCCACACGCTGGAAGTCGCGCAGGTAGCTCGCACGGTTGCCGTCGCGCTCGATCTCAATGAAGAGTACACTGAGACGCTCGCGCTGGCCCACGATCTGGGCCACCCGCCGTTCGCTCACGTAGGCGAAAAGGAACTGGATCGCCAAATGCGCCGTTTTGGCGCTTCTTTCGAGCACAACCGTCATGCGCTCCGTATCGTGGATACGCTCGAACAGAGGTATGCGCGCTTTGACGGTCTCAATCTCACGTTTGAAGTTCGCGAAGGCATCATCAAGCATTCCCGCGAGATAAGTGCGGACGCGGAGCCGGAGCTGCAGGAGCTTCTTCCAGGGCAGCGCCCGGCTCTCGAGGCCCAGCTCGTCGATGTCGCGGATGAAATCGCTTACAACACGGCCGATATCGACGATGCCTTTTCGGCGGGATTATTTTCGATGGACGAGATGGGTTTGACTATTCCGGCCTTTGCGCAATTCGCCGAAGAAGTTGAAACGCAGTTTCCAGGCGCTTCCGATCGCGTCCGCTTCTGGGAAATTCAACGAAGACTTATCAACATTCTGGTTGGAGGGCTCATCGAGGGCACAGTTTCAGCCGCCCAGGCCGCCAAGGTAGAAGCAGTCGGGGATGTTCGCGCGCTCGATCACCGGCTCGCTCAGCTTACTCCCCGGGCGGCTGAAATCAACAGCCGAATGAAAACACTTCTGATCGAGCGAGTCTATGCTTATCCGCAGCTGGTGGAAGACCGGAGTGCCGCCGTCAACAAGATGGCTGAGCTATTCACGTTTCTGATCAGCCATCCTGACCGCGTATCTCCCGGCTATCGAGAGAGCTTGAACGGGAGTCCTGTCCACCTGGTGGTCTGCGATTACATCGCGGGCATGACTGACGCATACCTGCTGCGAGTTCATCAGGAATTAGTCGGGCACGCTACTCGCGGTTGACGGTGTTGGACAGCTCGGCGGAACGCACCACGTAGAGTTTCTCTAATTGGCGGCAGATCTCGCCCGCAACGCGCTCGGGTTTCTCATTCTCCTCGAGTTCTACCTCCACTTTGATGTACAAATCGACTCGCTTCATCTGGCTGATCCGATAATACGGTAGGCGATGGCGAAAATCATACTGTGCAAAATATGCGGCAAGCGGCGAGCCAGGCGCGAATGTCCGGCAGTGCATGGAGAGATTTGTCCGCTTTGCTGCGGCGCCGAACGAGAGGTTTCGCTATCCTGCCCTCTCGAATGCGAATATCTTCAGGAGGCGCATCGGCACGAGAAAGCGATTCCGGTTTCCGCAGAAGAGCTTGCCTATACGGATATCGAAGTCACCGAAGAGTTCCTCGCCGATCAAGAAGAGTTGTTGCTGTTTTGCATTTACACGCTGCTGGAAGCAGCCTTGGAAACACCCGGCGCTGTGGATTCCGATGTTGTCAGCGCGCTCGAAGCCTTAATACAGACGCATCGTACGCTCCAATCCGGGCTGGTGTATGAGACCAGAGCGGAGAACAATGTCGCCGCTTCTGTGCAGCGATCTTTCGCAGCTTCGCTGACCGATTATCGAAAGCTAAAAACAGAACGCGAGGGATTCTCGGTCATCCGCGATTCTGACATTTTGAAGATTCTCGTCTTTCTCCTGCGCATTGGGCAGCACAACCGGAATGGACGTCCTCGTGGCCGCATGTATCTGGATCTCCTTAGGAGCATGACACCCGGCAAAGGAGTCGAAGACCGCGGCCCGAGCATCATTCTATAGAGAGGTATTACGCTGAAAGCTAAATTGCTTAGCTGGAAAGAGCTTGCGCCCGAGGTGCATCACTTCGAATTCGAGGTTCCGGACGCGGAGAATTTTACGTTCACACCCGGTCAATTCGTCTCCGTCATCGACCGGATGAACGGAAAGGAAATCACGCGCGCTTATTCCATCGCATCGCCTCGCGGCGGGAACCGTTTTGAGCTTTGCTTGAACCGTGTTGAGGATGGAATTGTTTCCCCTTATTTATTCGGCCTCAAGCCCGGAGATGAAATCGAGATGGGCGAGCCGCTCGGATTTTTCACGCTTCGCCATCCCGGACACCGCGCCGTCTTCGTCGCGACCGGCACGGGCATCGCTCCGTTTCGATCGATGCTTCTGGATCATCTGCCGAGAACGCACCCCAGAATCACGCTGTTGTTCGGCGTGCGCTATGAGCAAGGCCTGCTTTATCGCGGTGAGCTGGAACAATTAGCGCGCGATTACGACAGCTTCCGTTTCATCCCGACCATCACACGCCCCACTGAATCGTGGCACGGGCGCACGGGACGGGTCCAGGCGCATCTCGATGAGGCGCTCGGGATTCGGACACCGGAAGAACTGAGCATCATCGACGTGTACATCTGCGGACTGAAAGAGATGGTCGATGACGTTCGCAGGGAACTGAAGCAGCGCGGTTTCGACCGCAAGCAGATCATCTACGAGAAGTACGATTAATAGTCCGGCCGGGGCAAGCCCGCTAAACTACTATGCGTTTAATCTGCGTTTGAGCGAAAACCTGCCGGGTCTGGGGAAGGTCGGCCAAGGTGATGCCGGGCAATTTCGAAGACGCAGTTCCGGCGGCAACGCCCCAGCGCAGCGCCTCACTGAAAGACTCGCCACGATCGAGGGCCCAAACCACAGCCGCGGATAGCGCGTCGCCTACTCCGATGGGGCAACGGGCTTCGACGGCAGGCGGTAGAACCTCAAGCACGCCTTCGGTCGAAGTTGCGGCGATCAACCCGCGGCTCCCCAGGGAAAGCGCCACAGACTTGGGCCCCAGCGCCTTTATGCGCTGCACTGCGTCGATCAGCTGTGAGCGGGTGATGAGAGCCGTATTCAGCAATCTTTCCGCTTCCGACTGGTTCGGTTTCACAATAGTCGGCTGGGCTTCGAGGCCGTGAAGAAGCGCATCGCCATCCGTATCCAGCAGTGTTTCGACTTTGTGTTTGGCGGCCAGACGCACCAAGGTCGCGTAAAAATGTTCGTCAACGCCGGGCGGCAGGCTCCCGCAGAGCATCAGCCAAGAGGATTGGGGAAGAAGCCTTTCTACGGCGTTGACTATCGCGTCCTGCTCCGCGGGCGTGAGCTGCGGACCTGCTTCATTCAGCTTGACTGACAAGCCCTGGCGATCGGAAATCGCGAGATTCGTCCGGATGCTGTTGCGGATCCTCACGACTTCCTTAACAAACGTGTCTTTCTGCAGATGCTCCTCAAACTTGGGCCCCAGCTCGCCCCCGGAGGTGGTGATGGCGGTCGCGCGCGTGCCGAAGCTGGTGAGCACACGGGCGGCATTGATTCCACGCCCTCCGGCAGCCTCGCTGGAGGAAAGGATATAGGCCCGATCTTCAAAAACGAGCCGGTCCACCGTGAGGATTCGGTCGATCGCGGGATTGACCGTTAGGGTTAGAATCGATTTGCTCATCGGCAATGGAAATCCGGCCTATCTGTTGAGTGCGTTGAATTTGCCAAACGAACTGTCTGGAAGGGCAGTCTGCTTTTAAGAGGAATGAGGTCCTCGGGCAGATAACTTGGCGCCCAACATCCCGCCAAGGCCAGGAAGCAGAGTGACCATGAAGAAGGTGGGGATTGCGCTCACCAGGATATTCATCATCAGGTCATGCGGATTATCGATGGCGATCTTGGCAAATTGCGGCATGCTCTGAAGCTGCTTGATGAGATCGGTTCCGGCAGGCGATGCCAGGTAGGTGGTGAAAACTGCCGCCACAATGGCGAAGACGATAAAGAGGCAAATACCGGTCATCCAACCGAGCCGGGCGCCGGCAGCTGCGGTCAACGGCTCAGCCGAATGGCCTCTGTAGAGCACTGCAGCCAAAAAGCCGGCAGCCATGAGCACCAGCGGCCACAACAGAGGAGACACCAAGGCAGCCGCCCCGGAACCCAGGAACGCGGCTCCCGCAACCAGAACGCTGATCAGGACGGCGCGTGAATTCTTGAAGGAAATCCCGGATGTGTCGGGCAGAGGCCGGGGAGGCGGCTGGGGAGAGGCGGGCGCGGGCTCGGGTGTCGCCAGGCGAGCGATATCCTCCTCATACTGAGGCTTACCGCATTTGTGGCAGAACCGGGCGTCGTCCGGAAGGACGGCCCCGCAAGTACAGCGCTGTTGCACACTTCTATTTTACGGCCTCGCGCAGCGCTAATATGACGAACAAGCCGCCGATTTCAAATTCATGCAGGAAGTAACCCGCCGCAAGGTGCTCCAATCGCTTGCTGCTGCCGGCCTCAGCAGCCGGTCGATCTTTGCAAAAAGAGGGCAGTTGGGCATCGGCGTGACGGACTGGAACCTGAACCTCGGCGCAAATCCGGAGGCCGTACCCCTGGCTGCGCGGCTTGGCTTCGACGGCGTTCAGGTGTCTTTTGGACGAAAGATCGTTGACGGCAAGATGCCGGTTGACAACTCCGAAACCACTGCTCAATATCTGCAATTTTCTCGTCAATACAAGATCCCGATTGATGGCACATGCGTGGACCGCTTGCACGATAACGGCCTGAAGAGCGACAAGCTGGCGCCGAAATGGGTAGCCGATTCAATTCGATTGACCAACGCCCTGAGCGTGAAGGTGCTGCTGGTTCCGTTCTTCGGCCGATGGGCGCTGAAGAGGAAAGAGGAGATGGATTACACGGGCGACGCGCTGCGCGACCTGGCTCCGCAAGCGGAGAAAGCCGGCGTGATTCTGGGACTGGAGAACACGATTTCGGCGGAAGACAATGTCCGCATTATGGAGCGCTCGCGATCAAAGAACGTGCTCGTCTATTACGATGTCGGGAATTCCACGGTGGCAGGTTTCGACGTTGTGAGGGAGATCCGGTGGCTGGGGAGAGATCGCATCTGCCAGTTCCATTTCAAGGACAACCCGCATTATCTGGGCGAAGGCGACATTCAATTTGCTCCCATCCTGCACGCGATCCGGGATATCGGGTTTTCCGGCTACGCGAATCTCGAGGCCGACGCGCATCCCGGCACGCTAGAAGCGGACATGCGAAAGAACCTGATGTACATACGGAAACTGATGCAAGAAGCGTAGGAGGGCCGAGCTATCGAAAAGACGCTTAGCCCATGGCAAAGCTTGGTCGCCCATCGGTCGACGGCGCGATTCGGCCAAGGCTTCCACGGCCGCAACTTCTTTGGGAGTGAACGGCTTTAAACTTCGCTCGCGGCGCCAGGTTCCGGCCAGATCTGAATACATGGCCAGACCTTTTCGGTCGAGCGCTTCGTCAGGGAACGGTTGCGGTCTGGACACCTGCGCCGAATCTTTAACGGTTGTACCGGGAAAGCTAGCTTTGAGAAGAAGCTCAATTTGTTTCCAGGAGATCACTCTCCTGATCGCAGAACTTTTTGTCTGAAGGTGTGGCGCAGCAGAGAGGGCCGCTCTCACAGCTTTCCTGAGGGTCTGTCTCGGAACCCCAGCGGCCTCGGCGACCCAAGCAGCATGGGCGGACACATTAGGTGGTTATAGATGAATTCTGCTGTACGGAGCCAATTCCTCTTCCCGTAATATCCGGGACCTTCGTACTCTTCTAGCCACCCAAGCCAATGCTCTTTTTGCGAGCGGTGCCAAGCACGTTCTTTGCTCCGCATACGTTGCTTGGAGAGGCTGCGCTCAAATGCAACGGTCGGCGGCGGAAAAACGGGCAAATTTTGGATCATCAAAAGTAAGGTTCGGGGCGACATCTCTTTCCCTTTCATATCGGTCGTTTTGAAAGTGCGTAAGTTATGCTCTCCCCGGCACTGTTTGTCTACGGTTTGCAGTCCGAACAATGCTCGATTAGAATCCCAGCCTTCCGAGCCCAGTTCAAGAGTTCCTCTTTTTCACCCGAACAGAGCTTTCTGTTCTCTGTCAGGTTGCCCCATTTACCCTTCGCCCAGGCGGTGTCCCCAGAGTGGGTACATAACGTCACATGCAACATGGCTGACTTCCCAGACTTCTGGTTCAGGAAGAATCCGTCCTGATTCGCGTTCCCCCATCGCTGGAAGTGATGATGAGCCTCTTGGTCTGTATTGTCCTTAAAAGTTACGATCATACGACGAATACCCTGCAATCTCACCTCGTCACTGTGTCTGACGCCGCGTTCTCCTTTTCGCTGAGCTTCGCGTTGGTTGCTCACGCCTCACATTCCAGTTCCGCACCTCGATGATCTCCCCAGAGGTGGAGCTCGTAGTCTCCATGTCGCGAGTTCTTTCGGACTCGCTCAACGATGACCGTAAGTTCAGGGGCATTCTGCTGCATCCCGTTTATCAGCCGCAGCAAGAAAGGTGCTTCGACGCCGTCGAGGCGCCTTGTCCAGTATGGCTTGATGTTGCGGTACTCGATGAGCTTCCGCTTCGCAGCAATCTCAGCTAGCCATTGCCGTTTTATTGTTGTCGTAATCCTATCCATCCAAATGGGCCTGTATACCAGGGTCATCGATTATTGCTACGACTTCTTTAATCTTTTCGACAATTGGAATTGTCGAAGGTAAATGAAACGGCGACATTCGGCACGGGGAAGTTGGCTTCTCACACGCAATCTTCAGCAATCCAGTCACTTTGCCGTAAAAACGCGCATGTCGGATTTCAAAGGCTGGAGACGGACTTGCCGGTACGAATACGTTTAAGCTCAGGGTCAATTCAAGATTCTCGGAAGCGCAATGCCAACGTTTCACACTTGGATTTAGACTGAGGCGACTGATCAGCAAGCCAGCGGTAAGGCCTCGTAAAAATGGGCTCCTAACTTTATGGTTCGCCCTATAATCAGAGCTTACTCGACGCCCCAGAATGCCCGCAAAACGTCGGTTACTGAAGCTCTTCCTGTGCCATTCATCCGGCGACAAGACATCAGTACGAGACTTATTTGATCTGTTGCAAAATGATGGCGCAAACCCATGGCTCGATGAGCGCCAGCTTCTACCAGGCCAGCATTGGGAAGATGAGATACGTCAAGCAATTCGATCTGCCGATATCGTAGTTATTTGTCTTTCCTCTAAGTCCGTTACCAAAGAGGGCTTTGTACAGAAGGAGATTGCCCTTGCCTTGGATCTCAGCGCAGAGAAGCCCGAGGGAACAATTTTCCTAGTTCCCTTACGCCTTGAGGATTGTCCGGTTCCTGCCAGGCTCAAGCACCTGCATTACGTTGATTTCTTTGTCGACGGTGGCTATGAACGGATACTGGCTGCGTGCCGATTGCGAGCAAAGCAGCTAGGTGTGCGCCTTCAGGCTAAACGGAGAGAAAGTCACGGCGCAACTAGGAGAGAACCAATCGTGATTGCACCGGCTCAAGTCCATCCGCATATAGACCGTTATCTATTTCACGTAAACCTTGGTGAGCGCGTCCGAGTTGTTCAAGGGGCGCTAGCGGGGCTCGAAGGCGTTCTTATAGGCATGAAGTCACCACAGAGGGCGATCGTCAATGTGTCTATGCTGCAGAGAGCGATCAGTATTGAGATCGACACGGAATGGATCCTTCCAATTGTAAAGAGATAGCTCTAAGTAAGCTAGACCGCGCTCTATGTTCACCGCGGCAAGGAGCCAAACAAGGGCGCATTTCACCGCGCGAATATGCCGAAAGGCTTACTGCTGCGAACGGCTACCGTTCCTCAACCCCGGGCGACATTCCGCAGTCATCTTGACGGGAAACACGCGAACCGCGCGTGTGTCGGAAGTACGCTCCTTTGGCCAGCCGCAGTGCAGGCGGCTTGTATGAGAAAGAAGCAAAGCCGGAAGTCACCGAAACCCAAACGGCCGAAAGCGAAGCTCGGCCCTCCCGATTCGGATCACAGTAGGTCTGCGGTCCTCGATAACCCTCGGTCGCCGGAATCGAAGCGAGGCTACCACCACGCTATTGATAAATTCGTTTGATGGTACTGCTCCGAACCGAGATTGTCCTTCAACAAAACTGTGGTCACCCGTTATCGCATTGACCTCGAAAATCGGCAGCTCGCTGCGGGAATCATTAATGGGCGATTGGCGGCGGGACGGCGCCTTGCTTAACGAAGCTGCCGACGCAGGCCTGCTCAGTCCCGAGTTGGCTGCCGGTATCCAAAGTGTGAAAGGTCTTAAGAAATTGAGCGTAAGGACACCATAACCGTCGTCGGTATCGTCGGCGATGCTCGATATCGCAGCCTGCGTGCTGATGCCCCACCCACTATCTATCGCCCCGTTTCGCAGCTTCCATCCGCGTTCGGCTTTCTCTTGGCCTTGAACTTGGAGGTCTGGACAAGCACCTCGCCAGCCGATCTTGCCCGGCCCATCGAGGGCATTACTAAGCGTCTGGACAGCCAGGCTTCGTTGGAATTTCATACCTTCGATTCCTTGATCGATGCCAATCTCTTGTATGAGCGCCTGCTGACAGTGCTATCCGTTTCCTTCGGCTTGATCGGACTTTGTCTGCGATTGGAGTCTACGGAGTGTCCGCTTATTCCGTCGCCCGCCGCACCTCTGAAGTTGGTATTCGCATGGCGATGGGCGCAACTCCCAGGACCATCTTGCGGCTCATATTCTCCGAGCAGCTTCGCGTATTAGCAATCGGCCTCGTGACCGGCGCCTTAATCTCGGTTGCCCTGACTCGTTTTCTCCGAGCCTGGCTATTTGGCGTCTCCGCAACAGATCCGTTCTTGTTTACATTGGCGGTTCTAATCGTCAGCGCTCTCGCTCTATTCGCCGCCTTCATACCAGCTCGTCGCGCCGCGCATCTAAACCCAACGGCTGCCCTCCGCTCCGAATAGCCGATTGTGGGGCGTCCGCCCATAAGCGTTTCTATGAGAAGGCTGGTCGGTGAACAACGAAAATCTTGATCTGATTGGGCTGACCGTCTTGTCTTGCCGCTGCTGTTCAACCCTGCTTCTATTCGCACTATGTAATGAGCCCGAGGCTCTGTGCCGGTTGGGTCCAATGAACATCCGAGGCTGCCATCTAACTAACGGCTTCGGGAGCCAAACGCTCAAGCGCAGTCATCGGGACGCGATATTCAGCAAGACATGTCAGCTTCAGAACCTTTCAGGCTACCTGCTTTTCTACTTCATAGAAAGGAACGTATTCGGCTTGTGTCACCCACAGCCGGTGCAACAGAATCGACAGCTTACGAGCCACGGCGATAATCGCTCGTTTTTTTGCATTCTTTCCGCCTCGTTTATAGATTCGCTGACCCCATTGCCGCGAAGCGCTATCCGGTCCGTAGTGCCCGAGCCACGTAGTGAGCGCTTTGCACGAGGAGCTTGTGCAGATACTGGTAGCCGGCCTTTGTAATGCTAAGTTGCGGATCGGAGCCGCCGGATTGGCTGCGCCTGGGCCGCAGACCGAGATAACAGGCCGACATCACGGCTGTGCGGGAACCGTCGTTTATCCGCCACTGTGAGCACATAGGTCAAGGCGGTCAGCGCGCCCACTCCAGGAATACTGGTGAAGCGCCAATTCGTGCCAGAGCGAGCCGCCGAGCCATTTGAGAAAGACGAGAAGAACTACAATTTCTATGGCCCAGAGCTTAATCGAGAGGATAATCTGCTGAAACTTATCTTCGCGGCGTTGTGACCGCACACAGATCTCCGTTCCGGCTCAAAGAAGACTTTGTGACCTGATGACTTACTCGGCTGGTTGAGACGAAGGATTTTGGGGCGCTTTTTCTGAAAGTGAATTTTGCGACGTTTGCTGCCCATGTCTTCGTGACTTCGCAGCAGGCTCTTAAGAAATTCTTGGCCTCTAGTAACGCTGCGACGAAAAGGCCACCGACCGGCACCGGGAAGTAAGTTCCTTCCCTTTGGCGCAGTCTCAAAAAGGGTTAAGTTTCGGGACAGTGGCAATCGGGCAACAATTATTGGGAAGTAAAGGTTTCCGACGCAATTACCCCACGATCAACTGACCCGTGTGTCAGGCCGCGCTGGCAGCTAACCGGACAAATCCAAAATCATTGATTTCCCTTCATCCCTAATGATTCGAGCGAACCACGCGAGCGACCTAGGAACCAGAGAACCAACTTCTCCGGATTGAGTTCTGGCACCTCAACTACAACGTTTAGGACTGTTTGGTTTTCAAGCTCTACCGAACGGCGGCTTTCCGAAATACCGTTGACCAGAGCCTTTTCCCAGTAGAATGGCGCATATGGCCCTGATGCCAGGGCAGTAGGGGCCGAAGAGCGCAAAATGATTTGATCAAGAGTAATTGGGATTGTGCGTCCAGAGTTCTGAACTGCTAATTGCAGTGCTAAGAATCTCCGGCCAGGCTGCGGTTTCCGATCTTCTCCCTCTGCTACCCCGTTGCCACTCCAGGAGAACCCAGAAGTGGGACTAACCCGCTGGAAGTGGGACAAGAATCTCGATTGTTGTACTTTTACGGTGACGCCATCGCTCATCTCGGCTCTTTTTACGCTGGCAGGCAAAGCGGTCGAAGCCGACGCAAGTGGCTCTGCATCGTGGGCGCCGAGCGTCTTGGCAGGGGACGTCGAAGCTGTCGCTAACAAGCGTTTTAGCTCGCGGATGGTGCCGACATCAATTCCACCGACAAGAAACCGGAGGTCGTCTTGGCCAATCGTCGGAACCTCAAACACCACACTATAAGGGCCAAAGTTGTTCGTGGCGCCAATCTTAACGCCCACTACGTTCGCGCAGGACTCGCACCCGAGATCCGAGAAACTAACGGGGTGGGCTGTAGTGCCGTCACTCTTCGCCAAGCCAAGCTCCGCTGTGTCTAATACGAAAGAGTTGGTGTTAGCCTTTGCGCTGAAGTACAAGGTCAAGAACGTGGTGCCCTTCTTCGCTGTTAGGCTCTCAGGCGCGCCTTGCCGAAGGCCGTTAAGGGTAACTAAGAATCCTTGAGACTGTCGTTGTATCGCGGCTGAACTCTCTATCTTGCTGACATGTACGACTAAGCTCCTAGCGTCCTCGCTCGCTCCTGTATTGTTATTTGGGATTGTTGCACGTGCGGCAGCGACAGCATCAACCTTGTCTCGTTCCCTGCCTTTTCCGCCGGCAACGTAAATGAGAGCTGCGACATCGGATGATCTTCCGTGAGTTGAGATAGCAATGTCCAACGCTGTTCCCCCGTATTCGTTCATGGCGTTAACATTTGCGTTTGCCTTAAGCAATGCCTTTATTGCGTCAGCAGATCCAGCCTTTGCCGCAGACATTAGTGGAGTCCAGCCCTTGATAGAGGAGTTATCGGCCGCGTTGGGGTCAGCGCCGCCAGCCAACAGCGCCCGTATCGTGACGATATCGCCTTTCCCAGCTGCGTCCACGAGACTTGGGTACTGGCCAAGGATGGTGCCGCTCCAGAAAACCATAGACAACAGCACCCACGCACCGACCCTTTTCATTTTGTCCCTCCCTGATGGAAATCGTAGTGAAGTTTATCACCAAGGGGCCACCCCAAATCGAATTATTTGAAGGACAATAAAGAAGAATACGCCACCAACACCCCTTTCACAAAGGGTAGATTCTGTTGAAAAACTCGCCTCAGCTTCTGCGCGACGTGGTTTGAGAAAAACGACGCGATTAGACGCGCTATAAGCGATCAATGGCCGAGCGGTAGACATTTCTCATCCGGTACGGCAGAGAGTCGAGCCATCACAGAGAGTTTTTCAACAGAACCGGTAAGTTTTGAGACACAACAAGAACGTGACGTTATGTTCCAGCAGCAAGTTCGCAGTGAGAGCCAGTACTTTGTGAGGTGACATTAATAAGCAGAATGACAGAATGACACATTATACCATCACTTCACGGCAAGGCGCAGACCACGGATCTCTTTCGCCCCGATCATCGTGTCCACTTCCTTCATTTCGGCAACATCCGACGTGCCAAAAGAGAGACTGATGTAGTAACCTTTTCCAGGTTCCACCTCAAGAGCAGTTCTACTCCTTAGATACTTGCCAACCTGCTCGCCAAGAACCTCGCTCAGAACAAAAAGAGCCCGCTCCGCTGAACGCTGTAATTCGGGAGGTGGCCGGCGTAGTCGGTTTTGACATTCGGTGATGACTTCGGCTTTCTCCTCACCGACGTTTCGCCAGCCTAGGGTGGAGCATGGTGCAAAGAACGTGCTGTGTCCGTTGCGAATAGTAAGGCTCCAGGGAAACGGGGGCGGTGGGTAACCGTTGGCGCGTGAAGTCGCGGTCACTACTACCTTGCCAGGAGGCACCTGGCGCACTACGTAGCTTGAATACGGCAGGAAAGCCAGATAGTCCTTGTTGACGAATACCGCTAGCCTCCCACCTTTGGAGAATGTGGCTGAATGGCGATAAACATAAATCACTGCTTTGTCGGCAGGCAGAGGTAGAGCCACGAACTTCGGCCTACTGGACGCCCTCAGTAGGATTGACACCGTAATTGCACTTAAAATTCCAAACAGTCGCGGAGCCATACGGACCGTAGTATATAATTGCTGCCTCGAAAAGAGGTCTATTATGGCAATCGTTCCCAAAAGGGTCCTTTCTGCAACCTGCACATCTGTAAGACGGACTTAGGACCTACTCGCAACGGTATGGGGACCCTCCGACTGGGTCCAACACGTCAAGTAGCTACAAACTACTCCAACGGCAACAAGTCGGGGCGGCCTGTATGGCTGTAGCTCGCCTTCAGGCTCTCGCTCACTAAAGAGAAGTCGATGTCCCGATCTTCGAGCCTTAACAGATGATCTTCGGGAATGTAGTCTTCGATCCGGAAGTAATAAAACAACGGCTCAGAACGAGTTTGTTGACCCATCATAACGAGCGGCGCTCCTCCGCAGAAGTTGATCGGGAACAACACGACGTGGGTCACTCCGCCATGACGCTTCGGCACATCCCAAGCAAACACCGTCTCAGCGATTCGGCGGAGCCGGCGGGTCCAACGGCGACGCGATTGAGCCGTCCTTTTTCTTTGCGGCCAGCGATTTAGCCACCCATTCTTCAGCCTCCGTTAGTTCAACTGTCGACTCTCCCGCGTTCTCCGCCATAAACGCTTTCAGCCGGTACAGCAAACTCATGTAGGCCATCGCATCAGAATAGTTGGGGTCGATTTTGATCGAACTTTCGAGCATTCGGAGCCCTTCGTCAATCACGGCGCCATACTCATTCCGCAAAGCCTGCCGCGCGGAAGCGTCAGGAATAAAGGAAGCATCGCCGGGTCGCAGCCCGGCTGCCTTTCGCGCCTTCATCACCGCTGGAAACGCGATACTCCAATCTGTGACGGCAAGCGAGTAGTAAGAAGTCCCTTCGTTTGGATAAACCGCCACAACTTTGAGCGCCCCTTCGCGGGCCTCGCGAGGCTTGTCCGACCAAAGCGCCAGGTTTACCCTCGCGTTCAATCCTTGTGCGTTGTTGGGGTCGAGCGCGAGAATTTCCGAGAGAAGCTGATTGGTCTGGTTGAGCAACGCATCGTCGCGCTTCTCCCT
>JBAUUG010000171.1:0-1608 GCA_049582585.1 Bryobacteraceae bacterium
CAGCTCGTCCGATCGTCCACCCACAGAACATAAACTTACCGTCGCCGTGACCGACGAAAATGGCGTGGCCGTCAGTTTTGCGCGCGTACAAGTGCAGCCGCCGCCGCCCGCCCTCCCCTTGCGTGGCGAAACTGATTTCGCCGGCCACTGCGAATTCCCCGCGTTTCCTTCTGAAAGCTTCGATCTCCGCGTCGATAAGATCGGCTACTACTCGATTTCTGAGCCCAATGTGCGCGTGGGCATCACCGCTAGCCTGGACGTGACGCTGTATCACCAGCAGGAGGCGCACGAGGTGGTGAACGTCGCAGAATCCACACCGGCAATCGACCCGGCGCAAGTCTCCACCAAGGAAGAGCTCACCGGAAGCGAGATTATCGATATTCCCTACCCCGGATCGCACGACTACCGCAATGCTCTGAACTACATCCCCGGAGTTACACCCGATGCCTTTGGCCAGGCGCACGTGTACGGCGCCGAGACCTACCAGACGCTCGTACTTCTGGATGGTTTCAACGTGAGCCAACCGACAAATGGCCAGCTTACGGTGCGGACCAGCGTCGACTCGTTCCGCTCCCTTGAAGTAACTCCCAGCCGCGAGCCGGCCGAGTTCGGCAAAGGCTCCGGCGGCGTGCTCGCCTTGAACACTCGCATGGGAGATGACAACTTTCACGTTATTTCCACGGATTTCGTGCCCGGGCTCCAGGACATCAAGGGTGTTTCGATTGGGCAATGGACGCCCATCTACACCATGTCTGGGCCGATTCGCAAAGGGAAGATGTGGTTTATCGACGCGCTCGACGGAGAGTACGACAACAACATCACGAAGCAACTGCCCTCTGGTTCCGACACCGACCATGTATGGCGCGTAGACAATCTGGCCAAGCTGCAATCCAACCTGACCACCCGCAACATCGTTACCGTCAGCTTTCTTTCCAACTACATTCACGATCAATACGAAGGATTGTCGCTCCTGCAGCCTCAGCCAACCACACCCACCGATGCGGAAACCGCCTACATCGGTTCGCTCAAAGATCAATACTACTTCCGCGGCGGAGCGCTCCTCGAAACCGGATTCGGCATAGACCAGTACAGCGTCGCGCTCACTCCTCAGGGAGATGCTTCCTACATTCTGACAACCCAGGCGGCTGGGGGCAATTACTACCTGCACGAAAATACTCTGGCGCGCAGAGTGCAGGGTCTTGCCAACCTCTACCTTCCACCTCGTCAGTGGCACGGGCGTCACGACATCAAAGTCGGCACCGACATCGATCATTTGAATTACAACGCGCAGTTCCTGCGGCAGCCGGTCTCGTTTCTGCAGCCGGATTTGCCGCTGCCGGGCCAGCCCGCCCAGCCTTGTCCCACCGATGCAAATGGCGTTCCCCTGGTACCGGCGAAAACCTGCGCGCGCTATTCGGTCTTCTTCTCAGGCAACTACTCCAAAATCTATAACGCTGAGGCCAGCGCCTATGTCGAAGACCGATGGCTGGTTACGAATCGCCTGCTCATCGAGCCCGGCTTGCGTTTCGACTGGGATGAGATCGTGCGGACTTCGTTATTCTCGCCGCGCCTGGCGGGCACCTACATTCTCGACGATGAAAGTAATAC
>JBAUUG010000172.1:0-1758 GCA_049582585.1 Bryobacteraceae bacterium
CCATTTGCCTGCGTAGAACCATTTGGCTGGGTAGCATACAAGGGTTGCTTGGAAGCTCCGCTCTGCGCCTGTGAATACATATTGGATGGGGGGACCGATTGCGCCGGCTGATTGTAAGGGCCTTGCGGTTGCGTAGTTTGCGCGAGCGGGGCGGGTGAAGGTCCGGGAGCGGTGGCTACCGCCTGGAGTGAACCCCAAAAATGAGACACGAAGTTAAGGGAACAAATACATTTAATGGAGTGAGGAATGGATTTGTCCCGATCGATTTACAGTCGCGATCTCAAAATCGCCGCCATGCGCGCCCTGGACGCCGGCTCTGCCACCGGTGAAATTGCGCGGAAATATCAACTGAGCCCGAAACTGCTGGAACGCTGGCGCGGAGAGTGGCGCGCCCAAGGGGAATCGGCCTTCCCCGGAATAGGCAGGCGCGGCGCTGGTCTGCCAGCGCTCGACGATGCCCGGCGGATCGCAGAGTTGGAACGCAAAATCGGCCAGCTCACTATGGAAAATGATTTTTTAAAAAAGGCCTTGCAGCATTTCAAGGATCATCACCCGCCGGCCGTCGTCAGTGGCGCGGATGCCTGTTTGAAGAAATCCAGCAAGGCACGGCGAAAGGCCAAGCCGTGAACGCATTATGTCAGATGACCGGCCTGAGCCGGGCCGGTTTCTACCGCTGGCGGACGCCGCGTGAAGCGACCCCTGTCGAGATGGAACTGCGCGACAAGATGCAGAGGGTCGCGCTGGAATCGCCGGCGTACGGCTACCGGAGAATTACGGCGGACCTGCAACGGCAAGGCTTCGAGGTCAACCACAAGCGCGTGCTGCGGATGATGCGCGAAGACAATCTGCTGTGTGTGCGGCGGCGTGCGTTCATAGTCACGACCGACTCGCGGCACAACCTGCCGGTTTACCCGAACTTGGCGCGCGAGATAACACCCACGGCGATCAACCAGCTCTGGGTCGCCGACATCACTTACATTCGACTGCGCACTGAGTTCGTTTACCTGGCGGTGGTGCTAGACGCATTCTCTCGGCGCGTGATCGGCTGGGCACTGGGCCGCACGCTGGAAGCCGAACTGGCGATTACGGCGTTGCGCATGGCTCTGATCGAGCGGCAACCGGCGCCCGGCCTGGTGCATCACTCCGATCGCGGTGTGCAGTACGCTTCGCACGCCTACACGGAAATGCTGAAGCAACACCACGCCACCATCAGCATGAGCCGCAAGGGAAATCCATATGACAATGCGGCGTGCGAGTCATTCATGAAAACCTTGAAGCAAGAAGAGGTTTACCGTAACGAATACCGGGATTTCCAGGAGGCGCATTCCAGTATTGGCGAATTCCTCGAACGTGTCTATAATCAGAAACGCCTTCACTCGGCTCTCGGATATCGTCCGCCAGCCGAGTTCGAAACCGGTGCCACGCAATGAGATCCGTGCATCAGCTACCAACCGGGGGCTCTGCCCCTGCGACCCCGGGATTTAACGCAGTTGCGCCAGAATGGCTGATTTCTAACGGGGCGGCTTCCGCCGCCCCGGCCATTCCGGCCGCTGAGTCGACGCTCGGGTCGCATCCCTGCGTTGCCCTATCCTCCGCTCAGGTTCTTCCAGAGTGGATCAACCGCAACCTCGCCGTCGATCACTTTCCACCCGACGGCGATTACCCCCTTAACTCCGTGTCTCACTCCAGGGGTTCACTTCAGTCTACTACGATGGGATATTTCCCCGCTCTTAGAGAGCGGGCCCCATTGAAGCTGGC
>JBAUUG010000173.1:0-3288 GCA_049582585.1 Bryobacteraceae bacterium
GGATCCTTTTAGCTCCGGCGACTTCGGCGGTGCTCCCGGTACTTATCCGGGCGGCATTGGGATCGACGAAAACAATTTTTTGGCGCCCCGCTCCGACACGGTTCCAGGCGTGTCCATAACCGGCCAAGGAAATGTCGCTCAGTGGTTTAACACCAAAGCATTCACGGACGCTATTGGTCACTTTGGGGCCGCGGGACCTGGCGTCCTTCTAGGTCCGGGAATGCAGAACTGGGACGTTGCCGGTATCAGAAACTTTAAGATTGGCGAGCGTTTCAGCTTACAATTCCGCGGCGAGTTTTTCAACGTATTCAATCATGTCAACTTCGATTCGGTCGACACGAACGTGGATGACTCGACTTTTGGAAGACTCAACGGAGACCATCTTCCGCGTAACGTCCAGCTCGGACTGAAGTTGTATTTTTAGTATTTGCTCGCATCGCTCTTTCTTTGGTGCGCATTCCTCGCGGCTACGCAGGATTCTGGGACGCTGCTGGTTCGGGGATCCCAAGCTCTTCAGGCGGGTGACAACGTTTCCGCCGAGAAGAATTTTCGCCGCGCGCTGGAGTCTGACCCGAGCTCGGTTGAAGTCCTGAACGATCTGGCGATTGCTCTCGCGCGTCAAGGCAAGCAAGATGAAGCCATCGCGCTGTATCGGCGTGCTCTGAAGATCAAACCTGGCGACATCGCCACTTCTAGGAATCTCGCCATTGCCGATTTTCGCGCCGAGCGCTACCAGGATGCCTGGCCGCTGCTTCAGCAGTTGACGAAAGCGTCCCCCGATTTTCAGACACTCGATCTCGCCGGGCTGACTCTTTTCGCGCTCGACCGTTATTCCGAAGCGGCGAAATATCTTGAGCAAGCGAGTAAACTGAACCCCTCTGATCTTGCGACATTGGATGTCTTAGGGAAGGCCTACATGCGCCTGCAGAATTATCAGGCGGTGACAGATGTTTTCGCGCGCGTCATGGCGGTGAACCCTAATTCGCCTCAGGCCCACGTGTTGATGGGTATGGCGGATGACAAGATGTCTCGCGACGAGGATGCCCGCGCTGAATACGAGGCTGCTGCAAGCGTGGATGCCCATTTCCCCGGCGTGCATTCGGGCCTAGGCCAGATCTACTGGAAAGAAGGGAAGATCGATCTGGCCGAGGCGGAATTTAATGCCGAGCTGAAAAACTATCCAACCGATCCAATCTCAAACTGCCTGCTCGGTGAAATTCTAATGAGGCAGAACGATCCCGCGTCAGCCCTGCCCCACTTTCGAGCCGCTATAGCGGCTAACCCAAATTACAAGGAAGCGCTGTTTGATCTGGGGAAAGCCGAGCTCACGCTCAATCAGCCGGGAGACGCACTTCAAGCACTGCGCGGAGCAATTGCGCTTGATCCGGATTACGTGCAGGCGCACTACGCTCTTGGCACGGCGCTACGAAAGCTCGACCGCCCCGCTGAGGCTAAAAAAGAGCAGGCGCTCGCCGAGCAGATACAAGCCCGGCAACGAGCCGAGTACGCGAATAAACTTAACAGGTAGGGCGGACCGCCGGTCCGCAGGCGACCTCCGGTCGTCCGACTGGGCAGTATGCCCAGCAAGTTTTGCAAGAAGATCTGGAAAAGCAGCCCAATCAAACGGCGATTGCGATCGGCATTTTGAGCAGGGAGAATTCCATAAGGTGTCGGTTGCGTCATAGCCCCCGCACCTGACCCTTGTTTTCTATGTGTTTTCTACGCGTAATAATGTTAGAAAGCGATGGCACCGAGGGCGAGAAAAGAGCACAATGACTATAACATTGGACATACCAGAGAATATTGCCCGGCAATTAGCGGCCCAAGCCCAAGCGCATGGACTTGCAATCGATGCCTATGTCGCCGACATTCTTGAGCATCACACCACATCGCTTCCACTTCCTCCACATCGGAGAATGAGCCGGCAGGAATTCGGGGCAGCGCTCGACGCAATCGCCCAATACTCTGACAGAATACCGGACATGCCTGGCGAGACCTTCTCGCGCGAGATGATTTACCAAGACCATGACTGATGCCTGAATCCTGGCATCTCCTCGACACCAATATTCTTTTGCGGCTCGGAATCCGAGATCACGCCGACTACCCGCAAATCCGATCCACAATCGACCGACTCGAAGAGCGTGACACTCCTCTCGCATACACACTGCAAAACTTAACCGAGTTCTGGAATGTGGCAACCCGTCCGCTGAATCGAAACGGATTCGGGCTGACCGTCGCTGAAGCCGATCGCATTACTCGAAGCTTTGAAGCAGTGTTCACCTTTTTGCCCGACAATGACGCCGTGTACCGAGAATGGCGGCGCTTGGTCGTGCTGCACGAAGTTAAGGGTGTTCATGTTCATGACGCACGCCTTGTAGCTGTTATGCGGGTATATGGAATTCACCATCTCTTTACACTTAACGAAGCGGACTTCCGTCGATATCCTGATCTGGTCCTTGTGCATCCGGGACTTATTGGAGAACCGAAGAAAGGCGATGAGTGAACAAGCCTGGATGCTCCGCCACCAGCTTCAATGAGGCCGCAACGAATAGGTCGCGGAAAAGGCGACCTCCCGGTCGCCCCTTCGAAGCTGAACGGCCAAGCCGACCAGGAGGTCGGCGCCCAAAGTCGTTTCACGCGAGTGTGGAAGAATTGGATTGCACCCGTCTAAAAGCAAGTGCGAATACCTTCTCTCCTCATCCTTCTCGCAACCGCTGGCACTTCTATCGCCCTCGGTCAGAATTCAGCTACGGATTTCTCGGCAATGCAGGCCTACGAGGCGCATGCCGTCGCCGTGACGGGCCAGGTGTCGCGAATCCGCGATGACCGTCCTTGGGCATTAAGCAGCGGAGAACGCGTGCCGATTCAACAAGTGATAACCACAGGCGGCGACGGATACGCGCGCTTCGAAGTCGCGGGTGGAAGCAGCTTCGAGCTGTTCAGTAACTCTCGCGTGGTGTTCCGTCAAAATGCGGCTAGCGCGGGCGATCTGCTGGATGTCGTCGCCGGTCGCGTACGCATTCACCTGCAGCCCGGCATCGGGCAGCATCAAGAACGCGTCTTTACTCCGGTCGCCATCGTCACCGCGCGCGAGCCGGCCACTATCGCCGTAGCCATCGATGAAGATGATACCGTCCGCGTTGACGTGATTGAGGGCGCAATCCTGGTACAACATACTCTTCTGCCCCGGAACGAACCGACTTTGGTGAGGGCCATCGATGCAATCATGATCCAGAAGGATCAACCCATATCGCGGCGCGTCGATCGCGGCTCGCTTTATCGTTATAC
>JBAUUG010000174.1:0-3323 GCA_049582585.1 Bryobacteraceae bacterium
GAATGTGGTCGTCCGGCGAGCGATAGATGCGTTGAAAAACCCGCAGCACGATGGGCGCCGCGCCTATAACCAGAAAGCCGAAGTCGTAAGCGAAACGGTGCGGCAACACCGCATACCAGAACGCAAAAGCCGCGCACAGGACGGCAAGCAAGTAGAAGGCGTTGCGCTGAAATGTTCCGGCGGCAAAACTAAAGATCAGATACGGCAGCAGCGCACTGATCCACAGAATGCCTGCTTGCGCGCGGCGCGAGTTGATTCGGCTGAACCATGCGCGTGTGTCTTCAAAAACGGCGCCGAGATAGAAAACAGCTTCCACCAGAAATGCCGGCAAGGCGGCGGCCATGATCCAATGAGAGTGAGAATGCTGCTGTGAGTAATACAGCGCGATCACAACCAACCCGATCCATGTGCACGCGAGCGCTATGAAAAACGGACGCATTGTCCGAAACATCGCCCCAATCGTAGCATCGGTATTCCTTTTCCACGCCGTAATGGCGCTTGCGGCTGATCCGCCCCCGGGCCTCCTGAAAAAGATCGCCGTTCGCGAGACTGAGAATTCGCGTGCGCGTGAAAACTACACCTACCGCCAATCCGTCACCATCCAGGAGTTCAACGACCAAGGGCTGGTGACGGGCCAATACCGCGAAGTCCGGGACGTCACTTTCTCGCCGAATCGGGTTCGCTATGAACAAGTCCTCGAACGCCCGCAAAACACGCTTACTCGCATCAAACTGACGCCGGAAGATTTCGCCGATATCCGCAACATAGAACCGTTTTTGTTGACCGCGGACAACGCTCCGCTCTATGAAGGGCAGTACAAGGGAGAAGAGATGATAGACGGCGAGAAATGCTTTGTCGAATACATCCGGCCTCGTCAGATCCTTTCAACCCAGCGTTTCTTTGAAGGAACGTTGTGGGTCAGAGAATCCGATCTGACCGTCATTCGCTCGGAAGGGCAGGCCGTGCCGCAAATCGAAACTTTGCGGGAGCAGAATCTGTTTCCTCATTTCACTACTATTCGGCGGGCCGTGGACGGCAAGTGGTTCTTTCCGGTAGAAACCTACGCTGACGATACTCTATTTTTCCGCGACTGGCCGCAGCGCATCCGGATCATCATTCGATATATGAATTACAAGCGATTCGGCGCTGAATCATCCATCACTTTTGGCGATGAGACTGAGCCCAAGAAGTAGTTAAATAGACACTCAGACGATGCGCGACGCGGCTGCATTTGTTAGATCCAAAACTGCCATCCGGCCGAAACTTGGGGTCGTGCTCGGCAGCGGGTTAGGCGCATTCGCCGATTCACTGGCGCGCGCGGTCCGCATCTCATACAAGGTTGTTCCGGGCTTTCCTGTTTCCACGGCGGTAGGCCATGCCGGCCAGCTCGTCATCGGAACTCTCGGCGCGAATGGCTGGGGAACAGCGGATCTCGCGGTGATGTCGGGACGCTTTCATCTTTACGAGGGCTACACGGCGCAACAGGTAGTCAGCGGAATGCGCTTGTTCCACGAACTCGGCGTCAAGCGCGTTGTGCTGACGAATGCGGCGGGCGGCATCAATCCGGAGTTTGCAAAAGGCGCGCTGGTCGCAATTTCCGATCACATCAACCTGCAAGGCACGAATCCTCTCACTGGGTTGAATGACGACGCACTCGGTCCAAGATTTCCCGACATGACGGAGGCTTATTCGCGGGACATGCGAGACCTTGCGCAAGCGACGGCCCATGATCTTGCGATTCCGCTTCACGAAGGCGTTTACGCGGGCGTCCTGGGGCCGAGTTATGAGACCCCTGCCGAGATTCGCTTCTTGCGAGCGATCGGCGCGGATCTAGTCGGAATGTCCACAGTGCTCGAAACCATCGCGGCCAATTACATGGGCATGGAAGTCCTCGGCATCTCTTGCGTGACCAATCTAGCTGCGGGCTTGAGCGGTGAAAAACTCGATCACGAGGAGGTGCTGGAAATCACTCGGCGGGTCTCCGGGACATTCATGAAATTGCTGAGTGCGCTCCTGCCGAAGCTGTAGACGCCAGTGATCAAATCCAAGAGCTTGATCCTCTTCGACATCGACGGGACGCTCATGCGCGGCGCCGGTGAACACCACAAAGCTGCGTTGATCGAGGGCATTCGACGCGTAACCGGAATTTCAACACATCTGGACGGAGTCGCAACCTCAGGGATGTTGGATCGAGACCTCATCGCCCTAATGCTTGAAGCCGCAGGTCACAGCAGGCGAAAGATTCGCGGCAGACTCCACGAAATGGTGCTCGAATGCCAGAGTGCCTATCTCTCAAATTGCGCGCCGGAATTGACGCACTGCGTTTGCATAGGCATCCGCCAAACGCTGATTGAACTGACATCCAGAGGCGCTGTGCTCGGACTCGTGACCGGGAACTTGAGCCAAATCGGTTGGAAGAAAGTGGAACTCGCGGGGCTTAGGAGCTATTTTTCTGTCGGGGCGTTCGCCGAAGACGGAAGAACCAGGGCGCGGCTAGCCCGCATGGCTGCCAGACGTGCAATGAAAGAAGGACTAGTTAGTAGAGATTGCCGCATTTCCTTGATTGGTGACCACACCAATGACGTGATAGCCGCGAAGGCAAACGGATTTCAAGCGGTCGCGGTCGCAACCGGCCTCACCCCTATCGAGGAGCTTCAAGCATCCTCTCCGGACATTTTGGTTCGAAATATCGCCGAGCTGGATATAGAGAAGCTGCTATAGAATACGGCATGCGCATCCACGTCGTAGACTCCCATACGGGAGGCGAGCCGACCCGTCTCGTCCTCGACGGCGGTCCTGATTTGGGAGCGGGCAGCATGCGCGAGCGTCTCTCCCGGTTTCGCGATCAATTCGATTCAATACGGTCGGCAATCGTCAACGAGCCTCGCGGCTCTGACGCTGTGGTTGGAGCTTTGCTGTGCGAGCCGGCTGATTCGTCTTGCCAAGCGGGTGTAATCTTTTTTAACAATGTTGGATATCTCGGGATGTGCGGGCACGGCACGATCGGCTTGGTCGCAACGCTTGCTTATATCGAGCGCATTCGTCCCGGCCATATTCGAATCGAAACGCCCGTCGGCATTGTCTCCGCTGAGCTGCACGAGAGCGGTGAGGTGACGGTCCGAAATGTTCCCGCTTACCGATTCGCAAAGAACGTGAAGGTGAACATCGATGGGCATGGGCCGGTAATCGGTGATGTTGCTTGGGGAGGTAATTGGTTTTTTCAAGCGAAAGACGCAAGCCCGATTGAGCTCTCTCTTTCGAACTTGGAAGAACTGACGAGTTACGCGTGGCGTATCCGGCAGGCGCTGGTTAAGACTGGCATT
>JBAUUG010000175.1:0-2940 GCA_049582585.1 Bryobacteraceae bacterium
CAAAAGGCCAGCGTGGAGGCGCTGGTTTTGGCGCGTTTGCGCCGGCGTGTATGCGGAAATGACGATCGCCGGAACACGCGGTCCGAGCCGGTAACACGGGCACCGGCGGGAACTACAACACCTATAACACGGTCGCGCAAGGCCTCATCGTCGATTCGCTCGCCTACTGGCGCGACACAATGGGTGTGGACGGTTTCCGTTTCGATCTCGCCTCTGTGCTCGGCAACACCTGCACCGTGGGCTGCTTCAACTTCAGCAGTACCGATAACAACACAGCGATCAACCGCATTCTGCGGGATCTGCCGCCGCGTCCGGCCACCGGCGGCAGCATCCCGCCCGCGACTCGCGCACTCCCGCATTACACCCAATGGCGCTGGACTACTAAGAACGGCTACAAAGTTGTAGAAAACATCCTGAAAAAAGGAAGCCTCCGAAGAGGCTCCCAGTTGAAGTGTGAATATCGATCGCAGGCTTAATTGCCGCTGTTGGCGCTGGCAGGTTCGGGCGGCAGCATGAGCAACCATGCTCCCTGACCATGAGAAGCCGCGTAGAGTTTGCGGGCACCCTCCACAAGCGTCAGTCCGGCAACTTCGATATTCGGCATTCCCGGAGCAGCAAGTGTCCAGGACTTTTCCCCCTGGACCAGACGGTAAACGCCAAAATCGCTGGACGCGTAGAAGTCGCCGACTCCTCCATCGTACACGAGGCCGGTGATGGGGATATCGGCGAGATCGTAGCTCAGGTCATGCCAGGTTGCCGTGCCGCCGACGGGATCGTAAGTTACTTCGAATACGTGTCCCGGCGTCTTGGGCGTGGTAGCGTTGAATCCACTGTAGGATATCCAGGCGCGGTTACTATCGTGAGCATCTACGACAATGCCGGTGACGAATCGCTCCGGACTGTTGGCTGCCAGCCGATCGAGCCGCGTGAAGACTACCGAGGTTTCCGGCTCCGCATCTGCATTCTTGCTGATGAAGACGCGCCCCGCCGCCGTGGCTGCCCACAACGTAGAGGTATCATGCGGTGTCCGAGCCAGGGCGGCCACATCAATACCTTCGCGGCCGGTGCCGTAATTTGACCCGGTCAATGCGCCGTTGGCTGAGGGATCACCCAGTGGGACCCAATCGCCGCAGGTTCCGTTCGGATCGACGCCGGTGAACTCGTTGCAGTTGGCTCGGAAGGCCGCTCGGGTGCGGTTTCCTACCCCATGAGTCTTGGTGCGAAACACATGCGCCATGCCTGCGAACATCGTTTGGTGGACGGCGGGGTCCATGATGATTGGGAAATAGAACTCCGACGGCTCACCATAGATGAAGAAAGGGTCGCCGATGAAATTCCAATCCGACGTGAGACCACCTGAGAAGTTCACATCCGGTTCAGGACCGGCGTAGGTGTGCATGCGGAACTGAGGATTGGCGAAGTCAAAACCACTCTGGCCGCCGTCGCCGAAGATGGTTTGATTCCACTGCGACGGTTTTTTTGTGGTCTCCCAAGTTCCGTTGTCCTGCGTACCGCCCTGGACATCATTGGAGTTGAAGGGATTCACCGTCAGCGATTGGAATTGCAGCGTAGTCAAGCCCGTGTTGATGCTGGTGAGCTTGGTGGGTACGCGCGACAGCAGTTGCTGGCAGCGCGACAGAACTGCGCCAGATAATCCTCTGGGCGCGCAATTTCCGGAAATGTCCGCCACCTCGCCACTGGAGCGCATCATGCCGCCGTCAGACGACTCAAAGTACTGCAGCGGATTGTTCGGGTTGATCACAATGAAGTGTTGATCCGGATGCGTTCCGTTCGGATGTATGGCGCCGGTCGCATCCATCGTCATATCCGTGAAGGAAACGCCGGCATCGGTGGAAAGCACCACTCCGCGACCGTTGGAGATGTTCCCGGTTTCCCCGTATGCATAACTCCCGCCCAGATACACCATGTCAGGATGGCCGGGAGGGGTCTTGACGAAATTGTCGTACCAGCACTGGCCTTCGCAGTAGTCAAATGAGCCATATCCGGGGTTGGCGGGATTCGTACTCGTCAGAGCCGTGAACGTTGGGGTCGCTGCGGTGGTATCGTCGCTTCGGAAAAGCTGCGAAAAGTCATTGGGAGCCGATGTGCTGGCACCCGTGGCGCCTTCCGCCACGTACATCCGTGTCTTGCCATTCTTCAGTGTCGTGACGGTCATTTCCGGCCGCATCGCCGAGTTGGTGGAGTCCAACGACGGCTTGATCTGCACCCAGGTTGTACCGGCGTCCGTGGAACGCCAGACCCCGCGAGCATAGGAAGCGGCATACACAATGTTCGGGTTCGACGGATCCAGCAGCACGCGCCGTACACCGAAGGGCGAGCACGCATCTTCGTCGTCAAATTCTTTCAAATCCCCGGTACATACCGACACGTTGGTTGACCCGTCGTGGATGAAGCTCCAGGTTTGACCACCATCGGTGGACTTATACAATCCCCATTTCGGAGCACCAGGAATCAAATCCTGAGTGCCGTTGCAACACACCGATGACTGGCCGCGAAGACCGGGTGACGTGCCTACGTAAATGGTGTCCGGATCTCCAGGCTTTACCGCAATCGACCCGATAGCGCGCGCGTTGAATGCCGATTGTCCAAGCGGTCCGGTCCAGGTGTCGCCGCCGTCGGTGGATTTGTATAGGCCAACGCCGGCTTCGCAACCGCTGCCGCAAGCATTAGCCTCACCCGTCCCGGCATAAATTGTCTGCCCACTCGGATCGTTCGGATCAAGTTCGAGCGAACCAATGGAGTTAATTTGGAATACCGATGACAAGTAGGTCCATCGCGGAGGGTTGTCGAAGGGATCCTGTGTGCGCCAGACACCTCCACCGGCTGGTCCAATCCACAGGGTGCAGTTCGACGGCGTGCAACTCGAGGAGAGCGCCAGCGAGGTGGTGCGGCTGGCAGCGGGATAAGCGTTGGGAATGT
>JBAUUG010000176.1:0-5445 GCA_049582585.1 Bryobacteraceae bacterium
TCTTCACCCTTCGGCAGAAGCTCCTGCGGCTGCCCTCCTCCTGAGGGAATACAGAAGACCCGCCATTCGCCGGTTTTCTTTTTCGCCATCATCGCTATCTGGCGGCCGTCCGGAGACCAGTGGGGCTCGTGAGCTTCCAGCGTTCGATCGGTAAGCCGAACCCTTTCGCTCGCGTCCGGTCTTGCCTTCCAGATTGCGTGATCCGGGTCCGCGTAAGTAACCCATTTGCCGTCTCTTGAAAAATCGAGCTCATAGGCGGACACGCCATCCCACTCGGGCTTCCAGGATCCAGATTCTAGGTCCAACCGCACAAGATTAGAACGGGTGGATTCATGGAACGCAAAGAGAGTAGAATCGGTCGGTGAAATCGCCGGCCAAGTCCATGATCCAGGTCCCCCAGTCAGTTGAATAGCCTTGGCCTCCTCCCAGCCGCGTTTTGTCGATTCCGGGATCGCCCACAATTGTTGATGCGACGTGGTCCCCCCTTCATAGAAGAAGTATTTTCCATCGCGACTCCAGATGCCTGTAGCTGTCGAAGGGCCATTTGAAATCGACGAGAGGCGATGCGCATAATTCCCGTTTGCGTCGCTTTCCCAAAGTGACTTTGAGTCGGCGCGCGCGTCAGTGATGCCGAAACGAATTCTGCTGCCGTCAGGAGACCACCTGGGAGTATATATTGGGCCGGGCAAAGTCACCGCGTGGATGGTTCCCGCGCGTCCAATTCGCGCGATGGACAAGACATTTCCGTAGGACATCACTATGGCTTTGCCGTCCGGTCCCCAGCCTCCGTGTTCCTGTCCTATAGCTAAGAGGCCGGGTTCGCCTCCGGCAACTGGATATGCCCAGAGCTGCTCCTCACCTTTCTGGTAGGACCGCAGAAGCAACACCGAGCCGTCTCGGGAAATATCCACTAACGCGGCGCTGGGCATTTGAACCGCCATCGCCACTGGCTCGCCGCCAGAAACTGGGACACTCATGATTTTCCAAGACGCGCCGATTTTTTCCATAAAGAAGATCGTTTGTCGGTTTGCCAGCAGAGGACCGTCCTTGGGCCTACCGTCGTTAGTAAGCGGCGTGTATGAAGTCAGCGGCGTGGATGAAACGACTCTCTCTTCGGTCTTCGGTCGGCTGTTCCAAATTAGAGACCCGCCTGTGGCAATACTCAGCAAAACAATTATTGTCAGTGCCACATAAAGGCCGAAACGATGAGCGGTAGGAAATATCTCTATGGAGCCAAGCGCGTCGGCGACGGAGCGCGCGCTCGAATAGCGGCACGACGGCTCGCGTTCCAGGCATCTCAGAATAGCGGTTTCCCAGTGAGGCTCTAAATCCGGCACAAGTTCGCGTGGGTGGCTCGGAGATTCAGAGAGACACTTGAGCGCCATGGAGGTCGTGGTCGCAGCCGCATATGCGTGACTCCCGGTTAGCATGCGATACATCATTAGGCCAAGCGCGTATATGTCTGATGCCGGCGTGAGCTCGCGACCTTCCAGCTGCTCCGGTGACATGTAGGCGGGCGTTCCCGTCAGAATAGCTGACTCAGAGTTCGCAATCGAACTCTCGGCCCGCAACGCCACTCCGAAATCCATCACAACAGCGCGGACTCCCTGCTCAGCCGGAACAAGCATCACGTTTTCAGGCTTGAGATCCCGGTGTAAAATGCCTGCGGTGTGAGCGGCTTCCAACGCGGACGCAATTTGAAGCACTAGCGGTAATGCTTCCCGCGTGCTTAGCCTACGTACCCGGCGCAGCCTTCGCGCGAGCGTCTCGCCTCGAAGCAGCTCCATGCTGATTATGAAGATCGGCGGGCCGCGCTCGCCTGAGTGCCGAAATAGGTCGTAAACTCGGCAAACGTTAGGATGTGTGACTTGCTTGGAAACTTGAACTTCCTTCTTAAAGCGCTGAAGCACGTCTGCGCTAAGCACGTCTGAGCGAATCGCCTTGATGGCTACCTGCGTCTGTTCCTCAGCGTCTAAAGCTTCGAAAACCTCACCCATGCCGCCGCGGGCGATCAACCGCACCACTGTGAAGCGACCAGCTAATATTTGCCCCTCCGAGAACATAGGAGGAGATTCTTCAGATCGTGAACTCGAGCGCTGCCCGTCCCGGGAAAGGAAGCTTCCCATCTCCTCGTGATTCGCGAGGAGCCTGAATACTTCCTTCCGAGTTTCCGAATCGCTGCAATTGGCCTGTAGGAAACGAGAGCGAGCTTCGGGTTGCTGCTGGAGAGTAGCTTCAAACAGACTCTTGACTTGTTCCCACAGCTCAGGCTTCAATTCCATACTGCTGCTTCAAGTCTCCATACAGCCAAGCTTTCGCCACGCTCCAATCGCGCTTAACGGTTTTCGGCGATACGTTCAGGGCTTCCGCGGTTTCTTCAACGGACAACCCACCGTAGAATCGAAGTTCGACGACCTTCGCCTGACGAGGATCAATAGCAGACAGGCGCGAAAGGGATTGATCAAGCGAGACCAAATCGGACGATTGCTCATTCGAGAAAACTGATACTTCATCGAGTGATATTTTCTGTTGAGGTCCACCACGCTTAAGTCTGGCCCGATTCCGCGCGTGGTCGACCAGAATGCGCCTCATACATCGGGCTGCTATCGCTAAAAACTGGTTCTTATTCTGCCAGTTGACACTCTTCTGATTAACTAATTTCAAATACGCTTCGTGAACTAGGGCGGTGGGCTGTAAGGTGTGGCTAGACCGTTCCTCCTTGAGGAACCCTCCTGCAAGACGTCTGAGCTCGCGGTAGGCGAGAGGAACTAACTTATCAGCCCCTGCATGCTGCCCATCGCGAGGCAACTCTGATGAGCGATCGCTCTGCATACCAATGTTTCCCCGGTTCGAACAGGACTGCATTATACATTGCGGTCATATCACGAAAATGACCCCTCTTTCAAGCCGTTGGCGCGTTTATGAAAGAGAAGGGTGGTATTTGCATGTATTTCTTTGGATTTAGTCTGAATAGAGCTGGTACGAGATATCGCAACGAGTTCCTGCGCCTTGGGTCGGTTATCTCTCTGATCGTGGGATTCGCGCAGTTCTCCGCAGCCCAGTGGACGCAGCTCTCTCCCGGCAGCGGCCCGGATCCGCGAATAGATTCGACTGCCGTCCGCGATGCGGGAAGTAATAGTGTGATCCTCTTTGGGGGGAATGACACCGGCTGCACGTTCTCTAATAGTTTGAACGACACTTGGCTGCTGGCGAACGCAGATGGGCTCGGCGCGTCGCCGAAATGGTCGAAGATCTCCCCATCTGGCGCACCGCCTGCGGGTCGGCGCGGTCAATCCGCGGTCTACGATTCGAGCACAGATCGCATGATCGTGTTCGGGGGGGACCCGGTCGGGTGCGCGGTTGACAAATACAACGACGTTTGGCTGCTGCTCGATGCGACGGGGAAACATGGAGGCCCAACATGGGAACAGCTATCCCCCACCGGCAGCCTCCCACCTGCGAGATCGGATCACTCGGCTGTTTATGACGCCGTAAACAACCGCATGACGGTAGCAGGAGGCTTTGGCCCCGACGGGGACCTCAATGACGTCTGGGTACTGGAAAACGCAAACGGCCTGGGTGGTTCGCCGGTGTGGACTCAACTCACGCCTTCAGGCGGCCCGCCGTCCGCGAATGGCCTTCGGGCAGTAACATACGATCCCGCATCCAATCGAATGACGGTTTTTGGCGGATGGAATTGCTGTTCCGGGCCGGACTACAACGATACCTGGATCTTGACCGACGCCAACGGCGTGGCCGGAATCTCTCAATGGATCCGACTGAATCCCTCGGGAACCCTCCCGTCGCCAAGAGCTGGGTCCCAACCAGTTTACAATCCGCGAACAAACAAGTTAACGGTATTCGGCGGGGATACAAGCTCTGGCCAGGTTAACGAGTTATGGGTGCTGAGCTTTGCCAACGGGCTCGGCGGGACTCCCGCGTGGACAGAACTTCACCCAACCGGCGCTTTGCCAGCACCACGGGGAGGGCCCGCTGCCGACCCGGCCATAGCTTATGATGCAGGCTTCGGTCGCATGATAATTTTTGGCGGAAGCGGCCCGTCCGGTCTTCTAAACGATGTTTGGGTGTTCGCAGGGCTGCCTTGAGATCTCCCGCGTTTTCTGTCCGAATCGGAGAAAAGAATGAAAACCCGTAAACACCTTGTAATGGGCTTGATCCTAGGCCTCCTGTTTTCGGCATCATCGGACGCGCAGACTAGCGCGCAATCGGTGCCCCGCTTTGTTGAATACAACGGCATTGCCACAGCCCCTGACGGCAAACCGCAAAGCGGGACCGTGACTATCACTTTTGCCCTTTATGACCAAAAGGACGACGTTACCCCTTTGTGGCATGAGACGCAACAAGCAAACGCAGATACCAGCGGTAGGTATAGCGTTCTGCTCGGCTCAACCCAACCGGATGGGCTCCCAGCGGAGGTCTTCCAGGGTGCCCAGGCGCATTGGTTAGGAGTGCAAATCGAAAACGAGCCCGAGGGTTTGAGAACTCTGCTGCTCAGCGTCCCCTACGCATTGAAGGCTGCGGATGCCGAAAACTTGGGCGGCAAGCCAGCATCGGCGTATATGCTCGCCCAAGACCAGACTGGACCGTCCCCGCAAGGCGACACGCCGACCTCAACCGCAGTTGCCTCCGCTGGCTCAGAATCCACAGGCGTGCATGCACGCACTTCTGGCCGTACAAACGGTCAGAGCTTACCGACTACTGTCACTGGGGCCGCTGCTGGCACTGGAACTCCCAACTTCATTCCGATATGGACGAATAGCACTACTTTGGGGAACTCCAATATCTTTCAGACTGGCGGCAGCGTTGGCATCGGGACTCTCACCCCCGCAAGTAAATTGGATATTGCGGGGAACGGTACTCTATCTGGGAGTGCGCCTAGATTCATCAGTTATGGGACTAGTGCGGCCGACTCAGCCGCTGGTGGGGTTGGACCGCCTGCTTTAGGGCCAGCCGGCACATCGCTAGGCGAAAAGCTCGTGCTCTACAACGACGGAAGCCCGTCCTACGCAAATTTCGCTCTAGGGATTGATCAAGCCACGCTCTGGTTCAGCGTCGGCGAATCAAGGAACTTCTACAAATGGTATGCAGGCACAACCGAGCTAATGCGGTTGACAGGGAACGGCAACGTCGGCCTCGGGACCACGAATCCATTGCAGCTGCTCCAAGTGGGAGCGCTGACCGGAGTCAGCGACGGGGAGCTCGTGCTTGCAAAATCGAATTCGAATACAGGCGGGGATCGCGCATTCAAAATAGGGTTAGACAGTAACTACTCACTTTCTATAGGTGACTACGGCTATAACGGATCTAATTCTTATTCCCCTTACTTCACAGTCAGATACGACAACGGCAACGTCGGAATCGGGACCGCAAACCCAGCGGCGAGACTAGACGTGGCCGGAAGCATGAGAATCGAGGGTACCGGGA
>JBAUUG010000177.1:0-6200 GCA_049582585.1 Bryobacteraceae bacterium
GGCGACTCGCTTATCATTCAACGACGGATATGCGACGCTCGATGCCGGCGTCGAGCCCATCACCACCAAGTGCCTCCTGATTGCGACGGGCGCTCAATACCGGCGGCTGGATGTCGAAGGCGTTGGGCAATTCGAAGGGACGGGGCTTTACTACGCAGCAACCACCGCCGAAGCGCTGCTTTGCCGAGGATGTCCGGTGATAGTGGTGGGCGGCGGGAACTCGGCCGGACAGGCGGCTGTCTTTCTGGCGGAGCACGCCAGCCGGGTGCTGCTGCTGATTCGGGGCGATGATCTGAATAAGAGCATGTCCAGCTACTTAGTTCGCCGGATCGAGCAGACCGGGAATATTGAATTGCTCTGTAACACCACGATCCGCCAGATGGTGGGGAACGGTCATCTCAAGGCGATCGAGATCGTAAATAGTAAGACCGGACAGCAGCGAACCATCGAGACTCCGGGGGTATTCAGTTTCATCGGAGCAACGCCGCGAACGGATTGGCTTCCTTTGGAGATTGAGCGGGACGCGAAGGGATTCGTCCGGACCGGAGCGGCTATGGCGCGGGCGCAATCCTGGGGCGTCGCGCGCGCCCCATTTCTGCTCGAGACCAGTCATCCAGGCGTGTTTGCCGCGGGCGACGTGCGCTCCGGGTCCGTGAAGCGGGTGGCTTCGGCGGTCGGGGAAGGGGCGATGGCGGTGCAGTTCGTGCATGAGTATCTTAAGGAAATGTAGGTGTAAGCCCGAACGCGGATAAAACAACCGCGGCATGTCGCCCTGTGCAAAGGAGCACATTATCGAAATCCGTTCCGGTACATCAATCCCGGCACGAACGAATGGCTGGCGTCCGGTTGTTTATCGTCTTTTCCCCATGTCCAGTACATGCCGACGTAGGCATACTGTTCGGTCTGGCCCGCCACCGAGTGGCCGTAGCAAAACAGGAACTGTTCGCCGGGGTGATGTTTCAGGTGGTAATAGCCGCCCATATCGATCAGCGTGGACGCCTGAGTCTGGGGCGTAGCAAAGCCCTCCCGCGCATGCGAAAAAATCTCGCCGCCAATCTCTAAACGCTCGCCGAACGAATATTTCAGCAGAAATCCACCGTAAGGGAAATCGCGGTAACCGGTCTGCGGCACAACTGCATAGCCGGCTCCGCCGTCCAGGAGCCAATGCCCGATGTTCTTCTGGAGCCAAATGGGAAGCTTGTACCAGACCTTCCCCACGCCGAGACCTTTGGCGTAATTTCCAGTAGGCATCTCGAACATGGTGAAGGTCCCGATCTGTGGAATCCATTTGGTCTCCTTGAAAAAGGCAATCTTTGTGCCCAATTCCATGTCGGTCAGCCCAAACGCCATCGGCCCGATGCCTCCAGGGAGATAAATAGGGTTGTCCGATGGCGCGATGACGCCCCAGGGCAGAATCGCGTGGAGCTGAACGCGTGGAATCGCACCCCAGTTGAACTCAAGAGCCGGCCCTATCGAATCGACCTCCGCAGGCGTTCCATCCATCGCGCCGAATATGTAGAACTCGTAGTGATGCAAGTCAACCGGCACTGGATCGTCAATTTGAAACGGTGGACCTTGCGCCCCAAGCCGAGCGGTCAAGGCGAGCATCGGCAGAAGGATCGATGCCGCGAATCTGGCTGTAGCGCTCATTGTGGCGGGCACGCTCGCAGCTGGGTTACTGTTGCTGTTGCTGCGCGTGGAGCAGCTCGGCTTCCTGATCTTTCTCGAGGAAGCGCGACCACTCTTCGTCGGCCGCGAATTCCTGATCGGGCGGAAGTACCGCTTCGGACGGTGTGACTCTTACGCGCACCTGTAATTCAGTTTCAGCGCGGCCTTTCATGGTGCCGGTGGTCGGAGGCACATCCGCGTAGTCACGCCCGATCGCGGTTCGAATATGCCGTCCTCCGGCGAGCAGATTGTTAGTCGGGTCGAAACCAACCCAACCTAGTCCGGGAAGCATGGCTTCCACCCAGGCATGCGTCGCGCCCTCGGCTGAACGATCCGGGTGTTCCGAATCGTGATGCATATAGCCGCTTACATAGCGGCATGGTATGCGCAGATTTCGCGCGAGCGCGATCATAATATGCGCGAAATCCTGGCAAACGCCTCGCCGCGATCGAAGCGCGTCTTCTATCGGGGAATCAACCGAAGTGCTCTTTTTGGCATAGGCGAGCCCGGTGTACAAGCTCGAGTTCAACATTTTGAGCATGGTGAGAGGATCGCGGTCATCGCGCTCATGCAACCCGAGCTCCAGGGCAAGCGCTTCCAACTCGAGAGAAGTTCGGGCGAAGTGGCTGGGCATCAGCATGTCCCAGTAATCCTCCGTTTCCATGAGCCTGTCCAGTTCGGCCCATGCGTCGCGGCTAATCGAATCCGGAAGCTCACCGGGGGGCATCACGTCGACCAGCGCATCGGCGATGATCGTCAATTGCTGGTGATGCTCGGGGATATCGAAGTGGTGAATAAGATTTCCGACATGATCGCTATAAGCAAAGATGCGCGCTCGCGGGCTTACCGACAACTGAAATGTGAAGCATCGCTGGATATTCTCGCTGCGCGGGTGCATGCGGACTTCCATGGCGCTCTGCCAAACCGGA
Source organism: Bryobacteraceae bacterium (assembly GCA_049582585.1). Classification (GTDB taxonomy): domain Bacteria; phylum Acidobacteriota; class Terriglobia; order Bryobacterales; family Bryobacteraceae; genus Bog-105. Next base: position 2,598 of record JBAUUG010000177.1, read on the forward strand.
CGACTGTACCGATAACGGGTGAAATGACGAATCGCGTAAAACATCAGGCCTCGATAGCGACCTCGACGGGATAGGAAATATAGACTTCATGAACGGCGGCATGGAGATTGTGGCACTGCTCGATGACGCTGTTCAAAAAGCGGTGCATTCCTCGCGACGTGATTTCGTCGATCTGGGCATAGGCGAGAGAGGAGCGGAGTTTTCCTATGATCCGCTCGATCACTGCGGTCCTGCGCGCAGAAGAGGCGTCAGTGATGGCTTCGAGAGCGATATGCATGCGCTCGGCGGAGAACCGGACGGTATGCGGAAACTCGTGATTCAGCAGCAGGAACTCGGCGACACGGCTGGGCTTGAGGTCGGCCGTATAGACCTTGCAGTAGGCTTCGAAGGCCGAGCAGCTGGACAGAAGGCCCACCCAATCGAGATCGTCCGCTGTCGCCGCGGCCGCGAAATGCGGATCTAGAAGCACCGACAAGCCGCAAGCACGTTCCATGTACTTGCCCAGTTGAATGAACTGCCAGCCCTCGCCGTGGTTCATTGTGGCGGCGGTCACGCCATAGAACTTATAGGAGCCCTCGCGAACGGCTGTGACCACTCGCATCGGTTCCGAATCCACATCGGAGCAGGTGCTCGCCTGCGTCACTTCGTGATAGAGCTGGTTCAAGCGTTCCCACATTTCGGAGCTGATCTGCTCGCGAACCTGGCTTGCGTTCTCACGGGCGAGCGCGACGCAGGAAACAATGGAAGACCGGTTGTTCGAATCGCAGGCCAGTCTAATCATCGCGCTTTGCGGGTCCGCACCCGTCGAATCGGTAGCGAGGCCTAGTGATTCGGTAATCCGCTGCCACCGTTGCTCGGCTGAGAGCTTGGAAGGATTCAGCATGAGGTTGTAATTTGCTTCCAGGACGCGGGCGCAGTGGTCCGCCCGCTCGAAATAGCGGCTCATCCAATAGAGGCCGTCGGCTACGCGCGAAAGCATCTCAGCTCTCCAGAACCCATGTGTCTTTCGAACCGCCTCCTTGCGATGAATTCACGACGAGAGATCCTTTTCGCAGCGCCACGCGCGTTAATCCTCCCGGAACAATGGTTACCTTTTCTCCAAATAGCACATAAGGGCGCAGGTCCACGTGGCGAGGCTCCACGCGCCCGTCGTCGGTGAAACAGGGAGCGGTGGAGAGCGCGAGGGTAGGTTGCGCGATGTAGTTTCGCGGATCTTCGAGAATTCTCCTTCGAAACTGGTTTTGATGCTCGATTGCGCTGTGCGGGCCGATGAGCATGCCGTATCCGCCCGATTCACCGACGGCCTTGACCACGTATTCATGAATGTTGGCGCACACGTGTTGGCGCGACACTTCATCGGTCATGAGCAGGGTCTCGACGTTATCCAGAATGGGATCTTCGCCAAGATAATAGCGGATGATCTTCGGGACGTAGGCGTAGATGGCTTTGTCATCGGCAACACCAGTGCCAAGCGCGTTCGCGAGCACAACGTTGCCGGCCTTGTAAGCATTGAAGAGGCCGGCGCAGCCGAGGGCGGAATCGACGCGAAAGGCAAGCGGATCCAGGAAATCGTCATCGACGCGGCGATAAATGACGTCGACTCGCTGGAGGCCCGACGTGGTTCGCATGTAAACGAGATTGTCGTGGACTACGAGATCGCGGCCTTCGACCAGCTCGATCCCCATTTGCCGCGCGAGATAGGCGTGCTCGAAATACGCAGAGTTGTAGACGCCCGGGGTCAGCAGCACAATGGTGGGGCTGGATCGTCCCTCCGGGGCGAGCGAACGAAGAGTAGACAGCAGGATTTGGCTATACTGCTCGATCGGCCGGACGCCGCACTTACGGAATAAGGCGGGGAAAATCTGCTTCATGACCTTACGGCTGGTGAGCATGTAAGAGACACCGCTGGGGACGCGCAGATTGTCTTCGAGGACCACGAACTTGCCATCGGGCAGGCGAATCAAGTCCGTGCCGCAGACGCTGACATAGACGTCGCGGGGAACCTTGACGCCGCGCATCTGCCTGCGGAAGTGCTTGCAGGTATAGATGACCTCGCCGGGGATGACGCGGTCCTTCAAGATGCGCCGCTCGTGATAAACGTCTTTCAGGAATAAATTCAGAGCGGTGAGGCGCTGGGTGAGACCGCGTTCGATGATGTCCCATTCCACGCTGGTGATGATTCTGGGCAACAGGTCGTGGGGGAAAATTCTCTCGGTTCCCTCCTCGCGGCCATAGACGGTAAACGTAATCCCCTGGTTGAAGAACGAAAGATCCGCTTCCTGTTTACTGCGCTGAAGCTCCTCCGGCGGAGCATTCAGCAGGCGCGTGTAAAGCGGGCGATAGTGCGCGCGGGGATGCGCCTTGGCGCGAAACATCTCGTCGTACGCGGCGTCAATCTCGTAATCGGAAAAGAGCGCCGGAACGCTACGCTCTCTCATTGGTGCGGGCGTCGCCATATCCCAAGAAATCTTCTCCTCGACCGGAGGCTCTTCGACTTGGAACAGGACCGGAATGATCGAATGAGATGAGTATAACTCCGGGGGGCTGCAGCCCTCACAATGAGCGAGAGCTCACCTAGTTCTGTGGGGCTTTCACAGTTCGAGCCGCCTTCATGCGCCTTATGTCCAGAGCCCTGGTATACCAAGCCTCGGCTTGCACGACATCGGCCTTTGCCGCCTCCGTTGAATGTTGGAGAGAGGCCTTCTCCCGAAGCAGAAGACCAATATACGACATCGCATCTTCGTTCTCGGTATCGATATCGAGGCATTTTGTCAGATTGACGATCCCATTCTCCACTGTTTGCCCGTATTTGCCTCTTAAGACTTCCTTCGCCTCTAAGTCATCCAGCGGTCCCGGATCGTCGGGTTTCATCTTCTCCTCCAGCCGAGCATTTTGGATAGCAGCGTAAGCCTGGGTCCAATTGATGACGCCAACGTAATAGTAGGCTTCGGAGTCTCTCGGATTTATCGCAATGCGGCGTTCGTTCCATTTTTCCGCCTCCGCCAGATCGGCCAACCGCTGTTCGGGGCTGCCGAGGATGGCGTGGTTGTAAGCCATAGAGGCTAGGGAGGCCATGGCCAAGGGGCTCACGGGATCCATCTTGAGAACTTGAAAATATTCCCGCTTAGCCTTCCGGTAGTTACCTGTGTTCTCGGGCGTGTCCGCGCCTGGTATCCACTGGATCATGTATGACGTCGCGAGATACAAATGCGCTGCTTCGCTAGCGGGGTCCAATCGCAGGGCCTCCATGAATTGCCTAACAGCGTCCGCGTAGAGGGTGTCTCGGTACGACTTAATGCCTTTGGTCATCTCCTCCGTAAACTGGGGGCTGGCTGTTTGACTCGCGCCCACCGCCGAGATAAGTAACGCGGTTATAGCGACCGGACCCAAACGTTTCAGGAGGCAGGCGGGGCGGCGGAGGCGAAGGATCATTCCGTGCGAGCGCCTGCGTGTTTTGTTCCACGCTCGTAGGCGAGAGTCGGCATTGGGACGATAATTTCGTATCGTCTCCGCCCATCGAAAATGTCAAGCGCATCCGCCTTCCCGAAGTACGCGTCGAAGCACTGGCGCGAGTCCCAATTCGCCACGCACCAACCCGACGTA
>JBAUUG010000178.1:0-2445 GCA_049582585.1 Bryobacteraceae bacterium
CCTGGGCCCCGTACTGCATCCAGTGTCAGGAGCAGGCTGACCGCAATCACGAGGAAGGCAACGAGATGTTTGAGGACATGCTCGTCAATGCCGCCTAACGTCGAAAGTCGCTGACGCTCTTCGCACTTAGCCGGGGAGCGTCAGCGATTCAACTGCTTCTGCTTATCCTTCCTGCCCCTCGTCCTCTTCCGATCCCACTTGTTGAAGCGTGTAACTTAGCCGAGTACCTTTTCGCCCCTAGTAAGTAACGTCTGGTCGGCTATAAGGCTCCAACCGTCATCAAGGTACTATGCTCATCCGTCTAGCACTCTTTCTTCTAAGCGGTTCGTTTCTGGGTTCAGGATTGTCACTGGCCCAAGAAACGGGGTCGAATGCCGCTAAACCCACCGAACACGTTCTCGGGACAGTTACGGCCGTCGATTCCGCGGCCCATACCGTCACCGTAAAAGAAGACAACACCGGCGCGGAGCACAACATCCTGCTTCAAAACACCAAAACTCTTTTGAAAGTACCGCCCGGCGCAAAGGATCTGAAGAGCGCAACCCGTATCACTGCGGATGATTTAGCGGTGGGCGATAGGGTAGACGTACGCGGCTCAAAAACCGAGAACGATCCGAGCGCGATTGCCGCAAGAAGCGTCGTCCTGATGTCGGCGCGCGACCTTCAACAAGCTCATGAAGCGGAAGCAACGGCTTGGCAGCATAGTACAGCCGGACTAGTAACATCCGTCGATGCGTCGGCAGGGAAACTGAATATTGCTGTGAGAACTGCGGGCGTGCCGAAGCCCGTAGCAGTCGATGTAGCCAAGACAACGCAGTTCACTCGATATTCTCCGGCCACTCCGAAGACGCCGGTGCCCTCACAATTGGCCGACATACAACCAGGAGATCAGGTGCGGGTTATTGGCGAGAAGAGTGAGGACGGTTCAAGCGTCACCGCTCAGAAGGTCTACTCCGGCGCGTTCCGAACCGTAGGAGGAACCGTAGTTTCCATTTCTGCAGATGGAAAAGAGATCACTCTGAAGAGTGCAATTGGGAGCGTGCCTCTTGAGGTCACGTTAAACGACGAATCCAGCGTCCGAAAACTTCCGCCCGAAATGGCCCTACGCCTAGCTATGCGTTTGAATCCGACATACAAACCTGCGGGGAGTGCATCCGCCGGCCCGGGCGCCGCGCAGACTGCTGGTAATGCTGCGGGGGCTCCGCCTTACGGAGCCAAGTCTGGTGAGGCCAGCGGCGGTTCGCCTGGCGTCAATCCGTCGTCCGGCCGCTGGCAAGGCGCTGGCGGGGGACAAGCTGGTGGAATGCGCGCCGGCGGCGGAGATCTGGCTCAAATGATCGAGCGCGTTCCGAAGATCGCCGTTACGGACCTCAAACCCGGCGACGCTGTCATCGTCTCGGGCGCGGCTACGGGTAGTGACAACTCGCATCTAATTGCCACAAATATCATCGCGGGCGCCGAGCCGATATTGCGCGCCGCTCCGCCGCGCCAGGGCCAAAGTCAAAATATGGATTGGAACTTGGGCATGGAAGCTCCTGCCCAACAATGAAACCCCAACAATGAAAACAGATCGCTTACGGTGCCCGGCTCGGTTAAGGCCGGCACGTACCCCGAAAAGCGAGCCAGTTTCAGAGGTGAAATGAACTTTAACATCATTCGGACGATTGTGGCTGGAGTGAGTCTCGCGGCATTCATGTGCGCGCCAGGCTCCGCATGGCAGAGTCCCCCATCCAGTCAGTCCCCACCCCAGCGGTCGGCAAGGCCGAGTTCAACCGGCAGGGTCCAAGGAACTGTGAAAGACGACACCGGAGGCGTTATACCCGGCGCAGTCGTTACCTTGGCCAACCAGACCGGCACTATCCAGACCGTGAGCTCGGGCGCCGATGGAACCTATATTTTCCGCGGAGTGCCGCCCGGCAGCTATACCGTCTCAGCAACCTATTCAGGGCTTCGGCAGGAAGGCACGACGTCAGTCAACGTTGCCGCCGGTCAGAGCGCCGCGGGCAACCTCGTCATGACCGTTCAGACTCAGAGGCAGGAGGTCACGGTGACAGATACCTCCACCAACACCGTCAGTACGGAGCCATCTAACAACTCCAGCGCGCTGGTGCTGAAACAAGAAGATTTGGATGCTCTCCCTGACGATCCGGACGATCTCGAAGCCGACCTTACGGCCTTGGCCGGACCCGCCGCCGGGCCCGGGGGGAATCAGATCTTCATCGATGGTTTTACGGGAGGGCGCCTTCCTCCCAAGGCATCCATCCGCGAAATCCGCATCAATTCAAACCCATTCTCCGCGGAATTCGACAAGCTGGGTTACGGCCGGATTCAGATCTTTACCAAGCCCGGTTCGGACAAGTTTCACGGCCAGGGCTATTACGATATCAGCGACGGAATTTGGAATTCGCGCAATCCATTTCTATCTGTTAATCCGCCCTTCCGGAC
>JBAUUG010000179.1:0-1965 GCA_049582585.1 Bryobacteraceae bacterium
CGCCGGAGCGGGTCGACGGCCGAGCCGGCCACTACGAACGCAAGCTCGAGACCAAGGCCGGAGAAGTGACGCTTCGGGTACCGAAGCTGCGGCGGCTGCCGTTTGAGACCGCGATTGTCGAGCGGTATAAACGGCGAGAGTCCTCCGTGGAGGAGGCACTGGTGGAGATGTACCTGGCGGGAGTGTCGGTGCGCAGGGTCGAAGACATCACGGAGGCGCTGTGGGGCACGCGGGTGAGCTCGGGCACCGTGTCGCGCCTGAACCAGAAGATCTACCGGCACATTGAAGCCTGGCGCAACCGCGAGATCGTGGGCGAGTTTCCGTACGTGTATCTGGACGGAGTGATCTTAAAGAGAAGCTGGGCGGGAGAAGTGAAGAACATCTCGGTGCTGATTGCGATCGGCGTTGGGACCGATGGATTTCGGGAAATCCTGGGCGTGGGGGAGGGCGAGAAGGAAGATCTGGAGGGCTGGCGCGCGTTCCTGTGTCACCTCAAGGATCGCGGCCTCAAAGGCGTGCGGCTGATCATCTCGGACGCCTGCCGGGGGCTCGTGGAAGCCGCTGCAGAGGTATTTCCTAAGACGGACTGGCAGCGCTGCGTAGTCCACTTTTACCGCAACGTGTTCAGCCACGTGCCCAACGGCAAAGTCGCCGAAGTGGCGCGCATGCTCAAAGCTATCCATGCCCAGGAAGATCGCCGGGCGGCCAAGAGCAAAGCCAAAGAGATCGTGGCGCGGCTGAGGGAGCTGAAGCTCAGGACCGCAGCCGAGCTCGTGGAGCAGAAGGTCGAGGAAACGATGACCTACTACGCCTATCCATCGACCCACTGGCGACAGATCCGGACCAACAATCCATTGGAAAGGATCATTCGAGAGATCCGAAGACGAACTCGAGTGGTCGGGGCATTCCCTGACGGACACTCGGCACTGATGTTGGCCGCGGCGAGACTTCGACACATCGCCTCGACCAAATGGGGCAAGCGGCGATACATGTTGATGGAACCGCTGCTGAACCCCGCAAAGCAGGAGGCAGCGGCCTGAGAACCGGATCGAGAGCCACCGATTCGAAACAGAAAGTGCGAAAAATCTGTTGCACTACCTTAGAGTGGGGCCTTCCCACTAAGCAGCGGATAGGGGAAATTGAGGCTTGGTCGTGCGCCAACGATCAGCCCTGGGCTCCGAAAACCAAGCTTGAAGACTACTAAGCACGCCGGTCTCGCTCAACTTACAGCGCTTTTAACCGAGGTCTCGGAGAAGGGGACATCGCGGAGGCGTTTCGCGGGAAAGCGCATCCGGGGCGGGATCGACGGCCCCCCGCATTTGAGTAGCGGCAGGGTTTAGAGTCTACCCCCGGTTGACGCTGCCCCATTTCCTGGACAGCTCGGCGTTTCCGTGCCGGCGGCCATCTATCTATTGCGCGGGTATGTACTGGATTCTAGGAGATTTTCCTGTGGGGGCCGCCCACAAATACAGGCGACAAGCTCCCGATAGTGTGGCAGGCTGATACGCGAGCCTTTCGCGAAGCTAGTGGGTTCCGCGCTTGAGCTCGGCAAGTTGCGTTTCGGCTGCAGTTGCGCGCGCAGTCGCTGCTGCCAGCGCTACCTCGGCGTTTGCCGCACGTGTATTTGCGTCGGTGAGCGCCGATGCGCCTTTGGTTTTCGTGGCGGTAAGGTCGCCCTCGGCGAGCGCAGCTCGGCTTGTCGCCGCTGTTAGGTCCTTGTTCAGCCCTACCACTTTGTCGTTCAATCTTTGAATTTCCACCTTCGCGCTGCCCAGGTCGGCCGTTGCCTTGATGAGAGCGACCCCGAGGACGTTGCGCAGTGTAAGGTACTTGCTGAACCAGGCAATCTCGCCAGCATCGGGCTGACCGCCCCCGCCCTCGCATCCTCAGTTGCTTCATTTTCAATGACCGGCCTTTGGAGCAGCGGAGCGTTCCACCAAGCAAGGCGCTCGCGGATGCCCTGCG
>JBAUUG010000180.1:0-1768 GCA_049582585.1 Bryobacteraceae bacterium
AAATCTTTCTTCAGGCGTCTCTTTCGTTGTATCGGCGCTGTTCCTCGATCCCGCAATTGCAGTGCCGATTTTAGGAGTGAAGTTCCTGATTGCCCGATCTCCGGATTCCGAGATTTATTTTCCCGCGGGAACCGAAATGCTCCTCCAAACTGTAAGTAGCTCGGACGTACCCGCCATCGGCGATTCCGAGGGTCTCTCCCCCTTGCCGCCCCAGCAGATCGCCGCCATACAGAATCTTCTGGCTCGTCTACCGCAGCAACAGAGCCGTCAAGGCAACAATCGTTCAGACCTGGTCAATATCCTGCTGCTTGGAACTCACGATCAGATGGAGCGGGCGTTCCATGCTGCTGGATGGACTGGCGAACAACGGCATTCCGTCTTGGCTCTTTACCGCATGTATCACTGCAGTGTGCAGCGCATGGCTTACCGGATGGCCCCGATGGGCGCCTTGACGTTAAATGGAAGGGCGCCTGATTCCGCGTACCAGAAAAGTCTAAACACTTTCTCAAAGCGGCATCACATCCGGGTGTGGCGGCAAAGAGATTCGGACGTCTGGCTAGGCGCCGCGACTCAGGATGTCGCTTACATGGTGCACAGAATGCGTCTTACGCACGCGACGGATCCGCTCATCGATAATGAGCGCGCCAAGGTTGTGAATGACATTTGGTTCACTGGCTGCGTGGACGCTGGCTCGCTCATCTCGCGCGACTCGCTCACGCCGATTGATGCGGACGGCTCCTCGATCCTGACCGATGGCCGAATTGCAGCGCTTCGATTGAATGACTGCCAAAACCCGCGCACGCCGCCGGCATCCGCGAAGCCCGAACCGCGGCCGCGAATGCGAATCGTACAAGCGTTGGCTGTCGTGGGCAACGACATTGCGCGGTCCAATCCTTTGTCTCTGGGCTTTAACGCGGTAAGATCCATGGTCAAGGATTCTGACGCGCAGAGCGCGCGATTCAGACCTTCGGTGTACGGCACGCTCGCACAGCACAAATGGAAACGCCCGAGCGTTGTAGACCCACTGGAAGAGGCAAATAATCCGCGCGAATTGACACGTACAGGGGTCGCCGGTACCCTTTGATCCAGCGGAAATGCTAATCTAATCCGGGTGCAGCAGCTGCTCGATGCCTTACGCGACGAACGCTCGAAGGTTACGCTTGATGTCGCCGCTCTCGAACTCGCGGCTATCGAATTTCCAGGCATTGATTCCGAAGCTTCTCTTTTTCGCCTCGATAATCTCGCTGAGCAGATCAAGTCTCAAATCACCGGAAATGCCGGCGGTCTCGATTTCATCAAGGCTACCAACGAACTTCTGTTTGAGGTGCTGCAATTCCGAGGCAATCAAGAACAGTACTACGATCCCCGCAATAGCTGCTTGAATTCCGTTTTGATGCGCCGCCTCGGTATTCCTATTTCGTTATCAACTCTCTACATCGAAATCGCTCGCCGACTCAACCGCACGGTTTACGGTGTCGGGCTCCCCGGCCATTTCATCGTGGCGTACGAAGATGCGGACGCTCGCTATTGGATCGATCCCTTCAACGCCGGCCGGATCCTCTCCTTCGCGGATTGCTGCTCGCTCGCCATGCAAACCGCCGGAGTCGATCTGCGCTCGAATCCAGCCGTGCTTGCTCCGGTCAACAAGCGGCAGATTCTGGTTCGCATGTTGAGCAACTTGAAGGCGATTTACTTACGAGGCGAGGCGTTCGAAAAAGCACGCCAGGTTCTCGACCTGCTAATCGGCGCGATGCCGGATTACCCGGAG
>JBAUUG010000181.1:0-7606 GCA_049582585.1 Bryobacteraceae bacterium
GATTCAGGTTCAGCTTCCCGAAACTCCAGCTTCTTACGGTGACTACGGGTCAAATCTGCGGTTCAGCACGATTTCCATGCTAAAGCCCAAAATCCCGGAATCATGGGCGGGAGGCGACCTCTGAATCGACGGTCGCCATCAACCCGAATCGCAAGGTAGTGCTATCCTAAGTCTCTGTTTTGTGGCTTCCTCGCTCGGTTTCCGGTCACAGGAAAGTGGCCTTCTTGCATCGATTCGGGAACTGAGTTCCCGGAATTCCAGATTTCGTGAGCCCGTCGTTGTCGGCGCTATTGTGCTGATGGCCGCCGCTCTCCGCCTTTATCACGTCGGCGCTATATCTCTCGAGGGTGACGAATATCACAGCATCCAGGAAGCCCATCGAATAGGCCAGAATCCGGGTTCTATCCCTTACTTTTGGATTCTTCGCTCCTGGATGCACTTCGGCGATAGCGATGCCTGGCTTCGCTTGCCGGCGGTGTTTATGGGGACGCTTGTGATTCCCGTAATCTACCTGCTTGGCAAGGAAATGTTTCAGTCCTCCGCCGGCGGCGCGCTGGCGGCTCTCTTAAATGCGACGTCCGCCTATGCAGTAGAGTACTCTCAACAGGTTCGCTTTTACGCGCTCTTTCTGTTGGCTTCCTGTGTCGCATTTCTGGCGTTCGTCCGCTATTTACGCCGCAGAAATCAAGGCTGTTTGTGGCTCCTCGTCGCCGCGGATGCTTTCTGTGTTGCTTCACATGCTTTAGGTTTTGTGGTTATTCTCGTTCAATTGGCTTTCATTGGCTGGGGCTACAGGGCCGGCAGGATCATACTCGTAAGTGCATTCTTAGGCCTGTTTGCATGTGTCGGTCTGGCTGAGTTTAGGCCACAGTGGTTTGCCGTTCCTTTTCACTGGCTGGCGCGATATCAGGGAACGCTTCGGCCGGCCCCATACCCCGGCCCAAGAGGAATTCGGCTGAGCACACCCGCTAAGATTCCATTGAGCTTATACTTCTTCCTCTTTGGGGAATCGGTATACCCTGGAACATTCTGGTTCGTCGTGCCGAGCGTGAGTGTGTTCACATTCCTTGTGGTGCGCGGGTTTGCTGAACTTCGAAGACGAAGCGGTTTCTTCGGGCTAATTGGGGTATGGACCGTCGGGCCCATGTTGTTGCTCTTTCTTTGCTTTGATGTAATCGCCCCGCGCTCCTTCGTAGGCGCCAGCAGCCGCTACATCATCTATGTGATGGTCGCAGTGCAGATCGTCATTTCTGCCGGGATCATGAGCTTGAATCGGTCTCGGGCTTTGATCAGGGGCGCATGTTTTCTGATAACGGCAGTATCGCTCATCGCGTATTATCGACATTCGTGGCGCCCCTGGACCGGCGGCGAGGGGCTGGGTGACTGGAGGACTGTGACGCGTTATGTCGAGAAGCAGTGGGGGTCAGCGGACTCTCTCATTCTGTATGACAGTCCTTCTGCCGCCGCTGTCCTAAGATATTTCCCCGCCAGAATGCGGCGGGAACCACTGTGCGCTGACGTCAACGGCGGCTCGCTTGAGCGTCTTCTCGACCGGGATCAGATTTTTGTAATTTCTAATAACGATGGGGAATGGGATTGCGCAAGTCGGTTCCTGAAGTCCGTTCAGTACCGCTTTATCACTGCCGATACTTACGTGAAATATCCTCGGTTTGTGTTCGACCTGCGGCGCGCCGACGACAACGGTCCGCGCGCCCCTGTTAAGGCGGCAATTCCTGTTGAGCCATACGGCTTACAGTTTGCCGATTTAGATCTGCCAGCGATAGTTCGTTTCGAAGGGAAGCCGCTGCGTATTATAGGGGGCTTCCGGATGCCGGCTGCGCACGGTGGGCGTGAGCAGGTGATAACGATGAGGGCTAATGGCACTCGTCTGACCGTCTTCAGTTCCCTGGTTAATGCGGGCGATACTGCCGCGGGAGCGGCCGTAGCTGAGTTGATCGTGAAGGAGTCAAATGGTCAGCGCCGTAGCTTCCTGGTGCGGCAAGGTATTGAGACGAATGATTGGTCCCAGCCTTGTCCCAAAGTCGGTTTAGCTGGGCGAGCCTGCGCGGTCGTTGACTCATGGAACAAGAAGGTAGCTCTGCTTGGGTGGAGAGCATATCCGGGAGCTTGGCGGCAGTTTGAAGCGCACATTTTCGCCGCCGGGTTTCAATTCGATGCGCCTCTCGCTATCGATGAAATCAGCGTCCATTACCTTGTTGACAGGGGCTACCTGGAGATATGGGGTTTATACGTCACAGATTGACTGGACCGTCCCGCGGATGCCCGGGTGCTGAGTTGCTGGAATTCGTATAGCTCAACCGAGCGAACTTGTATGGGTTGACATCTGACCCGACGAGGCGCATACTCGGGTTAGATGCCGACCCAAGTCTGATGCGGCATACAGTTAGGCCGGAGGGCTAAGCATGTTTGGGCACCCAAAGCGCTCTCGTAACGATTTTTCTTCGGAGCTGCGGTCTCATCTTGCTCTCGAAGCCGATCGACTACGCGCCGAAGGCCTCGGCGAACAGGAGGCTCACGCACGCGCTCGTCAGGCGTTCGGCAACCTGCTGCGCTCGGAAGAGAATTTCTACGAAGGGCATCGGGTGCTCTGGCTCGATCATCTATGGCAGGACATTGGCTACGCCCTGCGGCAATTTGGACGGAGCAAGGCGTTTACGTTTGTCGCAGTCTTGACGCTGGCGCTCGGCATCGGAGTCAACACTGCAATCTTCACGCTGATTCACGCGGTGATGTTCAATACCTTGCCTGTCTATCGCCCGGCGGAGCTTTATCGATTGGGGCGGGGCGATAACTGCTGCGTGATGACCGGTTATCAAAACGGCCAGGATTTCGCTTTGTTCTCGTATGATCTTTACAAAACGCTGCGCGACGGAACGCCGGAAATGCAGCACATGGCGGCGTTCCAGGCCGCTCCGCCGATCGTGAGCGTCCGCCGCGCTGGAAGCAGGGAAGGCGTCCACTCGCTGACAACAGAGTACGTTTCGAGCAACTATTTCGACCTCTTCGGCTTGCATCCGACTCTCGGCAGTTTTTTCAGCTCGGGTAATGACCTTCGCGCCAATGCGGCGGTCGCGGTTATCAGCTTTCGCGTTTGGCAAACTCAAAACGGCCGCGACCCTGGCGTGATCGGTTCCAGCTTTCTAATAAAGGGAAAACCGTTCACTGTCATTGGCATTGCGCCGCCTGGATTTTACGGAGAGACGCTGCGAAGCGATCCACCCGATTTCTGGCTGCCCATTGCCGCGGAACCGCTTGTCGAAGGACCGAACAATCTGGTTGAGCGACCCGGCAAACTTTGGCTCTACATCATGGGCCGATTACCCGCCGGCGCGCCTAAGTCCGAACTGGAATCGAAGATCAATGTCGAGGCAAAGCGCTGGTTTTACGCTCTGGCGGGCTCGGATCTGAGCGTGCAAAGCCGTCGAGACATCGATGAACAATTTATTCCAATCACGCCTGCCGGCGGTGGGGTGGGTCTGATGAGCATCGCTTATCACGACGCGCTGGTTTTGCTGATGAGTTTGTCATCTTTGGTTCTCCTGACTGCCTGCGCTAACGTGGCAAATCTGTTGTTAGCGCGTGGGACAGCACTTCGCGCACAGGTCTCCCTGCGATTAGCGCTCGGCGCGTCGCGCGGGCGGATCACACGCCAGGCGCTGACGGATAGCGTGCTGCTTTCGATACTCGGAGGAGCGGCAGGTCTCGGCCTGGCATTCGAAACCACGCGGTTTATCCTATTGCTCGCTTTTCGAAGCGCCCATTACGTGCCGATCAGCGCGACGCCGTCGCTTGCCGTTCTCGGGTTTGCCTTGGCGGTTTCAGCGGCCACCGGCCTCTTGTTCGGTATCGTCCCCGCATGGATGCAGACCCATTCCGATCCGGCTGACGCGCTGCGCGGCGCAAGCCGAAGTACGCCCGCTTCGGCCACGGCGCCGCAGAGAGTTCTTGTCGTTGCGCAAGCCGCGTTGTCCCTCGTTTTGCTGGCGGGCGCCGGCCTGCTGACGCAAAGCTTGCGCAATCTGCAACATCAGCATTTTGGATTCCGCACGGATCAACGCGTCATCGTCAAGTTGGATCCCGCATTCACGGGCTATACGGCGGAACAGCTTGGCGCCACGTATCGCTGGCTCGAAGCACAGCTTCCCAAAATTACGGGTGTCCGAAGCGCCAGTCTCTCGTTTTACGCTCCGATGATCGGCATGAACTGGAGTGACCGCATCTATGTGGAAGGAAACGCCGCCGCACATCAACTTCGGCCCGCATCCTACGACCGCATCAGCCCCGGCTATTTCGAAACCGTGGGCACGCGCCTGCTCGAGGGCCGCTCGATTACCGACTACGATCAACCCTCCTCGCGCCGTGTCGCCGTGGTGAATCAGACCTTCGCTGAGCTCTATTTCAAAAATCAGAATCCGATTGGTAAGCGCTTCGGAGTAGGCGGCCTAGAACATGCTGCCGATTACGAGATCGTCGGCATCGTCGAAGATGCAAAATACAACAGCACCTACCAACCCGCCTTTCCCACCTTTTTTCTTCCGCTCTTTCAAATGGAGAAGAACCCGGATGGATCGCTGTCGGGGGACAACTACATAGGCAACATCGTGCTGCACGTCGATGGGACTGCGAACAACTTGGAGCCGCTGGTGCGCAGAACCATCGAAGACATCGATCCAAATATCGCCGTGCTCAGCATTCGCAGTTATGGCGAGCAGCTGAGCCGGCAATTTGATCAGGAGCGGCTGATTGCAACGCTCACGCAACTCTTCGGATTGCTGGCGCTTGCGTTGGCTTCGGTGGGACTATACGGTTTGGTCGCCTTGTCCGTTGCCAGGCGAACGGCCGAGATTGGGATCCGAATAGCTCTCGGGGCGAGTCGAGATCGCGTGATAACGATGATTTTACGGGGAGCAATCATTCACGTCTGCCTGGGACTTGCAATCGGCGTGCCTCTCGTTTTAGCCGGCGCGCGGCTGATCCGCCATCAGCTCTTTGGGGTCTCCAGTTATGATCCTGTGACGATCGCCGGTGCAGCGCTGCTGCTAGGTGCATGCGCAATCGCTGCAGCGCTCGGGCCGGCACGGCGCGCCGCCCGTCTTGACCCGATGCGGGCGCTCAGAGTTGAATGACGCTACAAGACTGGACCAATCCGCCAAGGCGCAAATTCGTGATGCCTCAACTCCTCCGCTCGCGTCCTTTCGCCGGAAGCTACGCGCAGTAGAGCGTCGAAGATCTCGCGCCCCACGTCCTCGATGCTTGCTTCGCCATCCGCAATGCGGCCTGCGTTGACATCCATATTGCCCATCATCCGCCGGTAAGTATTCGAATTGCTGGCGATCTTTAAAACGGGGATGCTGGGAAATCCGATGGCGCTCCCGCGGCCGGTGGTGAAGGCGATCAGGTTCACGCCACCAGCAGCCAATCCGGTTATCGAGACGGGGTCATAACCCGGCGTGTTCATGAAGACAAATCCAGGCGTCGTGATCCTCTCGGCATAGTCGATGACGTCCTCGAGCGTTGACGTACCGGCCTTGGCAACCGCGCCGAGCGATTTTTCAAGAATATTCGTCAAGCCGCCGGCTTTGTTTCCCGGCGATGGATTGTCGTCGAAGCTTCCGCCAAACTGGCGCAAATATGTTTTATATCCATCGACGCAGCTCAGGAGTTTGCGGGCGATTTCCGGGGTTCGAGCCCGCCGGACCAGCAGATGCTCGGCTCCGAAAATCTCAGTCGTCTCCGCCAGCACAACCGTCCCGCCCTGATCGACTATCAGATCGCAGCAATAGCCAAGCGCCGGATTCGCGGTAATCCCCGAAAATGAATCAGATCCGCCGCAATTCAACCCGAGCGCGATGCATGAGGCAGGTACTTCGACGCGCTTTTCGGCGGCAGCACGGTCTATAAAAATTCGGACTTGCTTCCGGGCCGCTTCCAGTGCACCCAACGTGCCGCCCGATTCCTGCAGAGTCAAGCCTTCGAGAGTCGCGGGCGTGCTGCCCGCGGAGCCATTCGCGCTCCCGAGATAATGATCAATCTGATTGACCTCGCAACCCAGTCCCAGAATGAGCGCCGCGGAAACATTTGGATGATCCAAAACGCCTCGAAGCGTGCGCTGCAATTGATTCGTATCCGGACCGATCGCTTGTCCGCATCCTTCGCCGTGCGGAAACGCAACCACGCCGTCCACGCTAGGGGGAAGCGCTTCATTCGCAAAACTCGAAGCAATCAGCTCCGATGTATACGCAGCGCAATTGCTGGCGGCGACGATTGCAATGTAGTTTCTCGTGCCAACACGCCCGTCAACGCGCCGATAGCCGCGAAAAGTTGCGGCTTTCCCATGCGCCGCCTGATTTTTCTGCTGCTCATCGATACAGATATCGGCCGTTTCCAGCTCTCGGAACCCCACATTTTGCACATGCACATGCTCGCCCGGTTGGATGTCTCCGGTTGCGAAGCCGATTACGTTGCCATATCGATAGACGGGCTCGCCTGCGGCGATCTTCCGCAGCGCTACTTTGTGACCGGCGGGAATCGCCGCTTTTGCGAATACCGTCGCTTCATTCACTTCGATCTGCTGACCGGCAGGCAGAAGTACTCGCGCGACCGCGACGTTATCGCGTGGATGCAGCAGAATGACGGGGTTCCGCGCGGTAGCCGCGATTTCAATTTCGTAAAGCATTCGCTCGCCGCTCCTAAATTATCCCAGTTACCCTAAACTCAAGAATGCCGCGCATCCCAATAGCGACTTATCGCTTGCAATTGCACGCAGATTTCGGATTTGACGCCGCGGCTGAAATAGCGGACTATCTGCGCGACCTCGGTATTTCTCACGTCTATAGCTCGCCGTACCTGCAGGCCGCGCCGGGGAGCCGGCACGGGTACGATGTTGTCGACCATCACAAAGTGAACGAAGAGCTGGGTGGAAGCGCGGCTCACGACCGTTATTCACTGCGGTTGGGCGCGTGCGGGCTGGGCCAAGTGCTCGATATCGTGCCCAATCACATGGCCATCAGCGGCCGGCGCAATCGCTACTGGTGGGACGTGCTCGAGAACGGGCCGGCCAGCCGGTATGCTTCGTATTTTGACATCGACTGGCGATCGCGCGAAGAGAAGCTCCGCGACAAGCTGCTGGTGCCCATATTGGGAGATCATTATGGCCGCATTTTGAGCCGTGGCGAAATTCAGATAAAGCGTAACGAGGGCGAGTTCTTCCTTCAATATCTCGATCATGAGCTGCCTGTCGGCCCCCGGTCGCTTTCCGGGGTTCTGTCCAGGGCCGCCGCTCAGAGCGGATCGGATTACCTGGCGTTCCTAGCGGTTTCGCTTTCGCGATTGCCCGTTGCGACATCGACGGACCCTACGGAGATAGCCGAGCGGCATCGCGATAAAGACGTGATTCGGGGGTTGCTGCAGAGGCTGTTCCAGGAGGTGCCTTTCATCGCTGAAGCGGCGGATGCAAGTCTGAAGAACTTGAACCAGGACGCGAACGCCATGGACGAGTTCCTGGAGCATCAGAATTATCGTCTCGCTTACTGGCGCGCGGCCGAACAGGAGTTAAGCTACCGGCGTTTTTTCGATGTGAACACGC
>JBAUUG010000182.1:0-2625 GCA_049582585.1 Bryobacteraceae bacterium
CTCCAAGAGCGGCCAATCCGCTTCGTTGAGAGGCATCGTGATTTCGCGCAGCTGCCTGGCTAAATAGATAGCGCGTTCGAGACGGCGTCCGAGGCTCATAAAGAGCCAGCCGGAACCGCGAGTGACATTTTCACGCTCCATTCCCGAAAAGGCCGACAACAGCTCGAGACAGCCGTTCAGAACAGCCGAATATTCGGCAAAAAGCATGTAAGGCTCTACCTTCGCTGATTCTGTCAGTCCGTTGATCAAGCGGATCATATCGGCGGAAAGACGTTCGCGAACCGTCCCGCCGATTCTAGACACCTCGGCGAGAGTCGAAACCAGGCTGTCGGGCCGCTTAGTGTCGCTCATCGCCGAAATGAGTTCCTGCTCAATCTCGTCCGTGGTAGGCGGCTTCTTTTTCGGCAATCTGCTGTGGCGGGAATCGAGACACCCATGCAAACGGAGCAGGCAGCGAAGCTCTGCGTCACCGGCTCGCAGAACCCGCGTAACGATAGTGCGCAAAATACGAGCGATGTTTTCGGCGCGCTCGGCGTATCGGCCCAGCCAAAAGAGATTATCCGCGACTCGGCTGGGCATATCGGCGGGTCCGCGCCGCAGCTCCACCGGCTCATTGCGAGGGCGCAGCAAACTGAACGGGTCGACAGGACTGTCCCAGAGCACCCAGGCGTCCTTACTGTGACCGCCGCGCTGCATGGAGACGACTTGGCCGCCGGAATCAGCCACGCGTACCAATCCGCCGGGCATGGCGACCCAATCGTTCCCGGTATTCAGGACATAGGTCCGCAGCACAATGCTTCGCGAGCTCAATCGCCCGCTGTCCCAAACGGGAGCGGTAGACAGGGCAACCTGCTCTTGCGCCACGTATTCATACGGCCGCGAACGTAGCCGATCTGAAAAGCGCTCCCGCTCGGCGTTGGCAAGCTCTGCCCCGAAAACCGGTTCCATCCCGAGAGATGGAAAGGCGGGCTTAACGACCACGCGCTCGAGATGGTCAAGCACCCAATCCAGAGCATAATCCTGGCCGCACCACCACGTCGCAACGGAAGCCAGCTTGAGCGGCTCTCCCAAAAGATGCCTGGCCAGCCCGGGTAGGAACGGCATAAGGGCGGCGGTTTCGATAACGCCGGTTCCTAACGCGTTTGCGACTTTCACATTGCCCGCCGCAACGGCATCCACTAATCCGGCTATTCCGAGATAAGAGTCGCCGCGCAATTCCAGCGGATCGCAAAAATCATCGTCTACGCGCCGTACAATCACGTGCACTTGTTCAAGACCTTCAACCGTCTTGAGGTATACACGCCGGTCGCGAACCGTCAGATCCGCTCCTTCGACCAAAGTAAAGCCCAGATAGCGAGCCAGGTAGGAATGCTCGAAATAGGTCTCATTTAACGGCCCTGGCGTCAATAGCACGATGCGAGGGCAATCAACCCCGGCCAAATTGGTCAAAGAGTCCCGTTGGGCGCGGAAGAACGCGGCGAGCCGCTGGACGTTCGAAGCGCGAAACAGTTCCGGCAGCGTGTCGGCAACGATAATTCGATTCTCCAACGCGTAGCCTGAGCCTGAGGGCGCCTGAGTGCGATCGGCGAGCACCCACCATTGGCCATTGGGTGATCTCGCCAGATCCACTGCCACCAAGTTGAGGTAATTCTGTTTGCCAACAGGTAGACCCACCAGCGGGCGCAGGAAGGCGGAATTCGCGAAAAGAAGGGCAGCAGGAACACGGCCATCTCTCACCAGTCTCTGTTGGCCATAAAGGTCGTCGACCAGAAGTTCGAGCAGGCGGGCGCGTTGAACAATCCCAGCTTCGATAGCGCGCCACTCGTCGGCGGGAATGAGCAGCGGAACGAGATCGATCTTCCAGGGGCGGTTTGCTCCCAGCGGATCTCCGTAGATGTTATAGGTGACGCCATTCTCTCGAATGCGCCGCTCCGCCCTCGCCCAGCGGTTGGCCAATTCGCCCGAGCCGAGAGCCTGAAAAGAGTCGATGAAAGGAGCCCAATGCGGGCGCGGGTAAACTCCATCCGCGGACATTTCGTCGTACACGGCCGGATCTCGCAGTGAAATTTGAAGCAGATCCAAAATCATGAGACGAGAATCGCAGTACCCGCCCGCCCTGCCGCTTCCGGCGTGGGCCAGCGCAAATCAAGAGTCATCGGGAAGCTCGGATTCAACTCTTCCCGCGGCAGCGCCATGGGGCCTGGCGTGTGACCGGAACTCTGAAAGCGTTCTGAGCGGCGCATCTCAGCCTCGGCTGCGTTCAAAGGCCGAGCGCTATAAGAACGTCCCCCCGGATGGAGCACGTGATAGGTACAACCGCCGACGGAATGCTCGTTCCATAAGTCCACGATATCGAACACGAGCGGCGCATGCACGGGAATTGTAGGGTGAAGGCAGGAAGGGAAATGCCAGGCGCGAAAACGAACTCCCGCCACAGCTTCTCCTGGCCTGCCGGTGGGATGAAGCGGGACCACGCGTTCATTGCAAGCGACCGCATAGCGCGATTCAGTCCAACCCGACACCTTCACTTGTAATCGTTCCAATGAGGAATCGACAGTTCGCGACGTCGCGCTCGAACTAGCCTCTTCTCCGAGCACGTGCCAGGGCTCGAGCGCGTGCCGCAAC
>JBAUUG010000183.1:0-1913 GCA_049582585.1 Bryobacteraceae bacterium
GCCCAGAACCACTCGTAACTGGGCGAATGGTAATCCCATCTGCTTAGAACAATCGTGAGAGCGGCATCAAAAGCAACGAAAATCGAAAAGATTTTGAATTCTCGCAGCAACCCTAGCCAAGCCAGCCGCACCAATAGAAAGATTTCTGCTGCCGTTGCGGCATAGGCGACGACTGACTCGGCCGAGTTGAAGAAGCCCGTGCTCACGGACTCCAGTTTATCCGCACTTACCGGCTTAGCGCAAGGGGTGGGGTGTTTGGCTGCGGGTCGGGCGGGGTGGCTTTGGCCGCCGACACGACCGAAAGCAAAGCAACGAACAGCAATACACTGGCTGCGAGTGTGTTCCTCAACATGAGTATCTCCTATGATGTTTTGTCTACTCCGAGGTTCTGGCCTCGGTTTTGGCTTGCCGCAGCTCCACGCGGCCGATGAGGTGGCGGAGCTGGAGTGAAGCCTGGCTGAGCGGAGCAGGGGTGTAGAGGGCGGTGCTCATGCCGTCACTTCCTCTGCCAGTACAAAATGGGGGAAGTCTTCGAACACCCACTTATTTTTCAGCGTTCGATAAAGGATCCCCAGAAACTTGCGCGCCAATGCGACGATCGCTTTCCCCGTGCCGCGCCGGGCCCTTATCTTTTCGTAGTAAGTTTTCAGATAAGGGCTGTAGCGTTGTGCGATCAGAGCACACTGGATCAATGTGGTCCTCCCCAGCTTGGTCCCGCGTTTGGTAATTCTCCCGCTGTGTTCGGTTTCATTCGAGTTCGATACCCGCGGAACTATGCCAAAGTAAGCGGCGAGTTTGCCCTCATCAGCAAAGTCGTCAATATCGCCGATGATCGACAGCAGGATGCTGCTGCTGAGGCCGCCGATCCCCTTGATGCTGATGAGATTCTTGTGTCCTTCCAGCTGCTGGCCTGCCTTGCCGATGGTCTCCTCCAACTCGGCGATGCTCTTGTTCAGGCTGCGAATCTGATCGACAATGATTTTCAGCTCCAGATTCACTAGCAGGTCGAAGCGCAATTCCAGGACCGCTCGCAATCCCTTTTCGCTAGTCAGAGACTCTTTGCGAAGATTTACTCCGTGCGCCGAGCAGAGGTTGTTTACTTTGTTCTTGAGCGCGGTGCGCAGTTTTACCATCGTGTCGCGTGTCTGCGTAAGCGATGCGATCTGTGCTTGCGTTTTATTCTTCATGCGCACTTCCGGCAACAAATCCTTGGCCAGATACAGCGCCAGGTTCCTGGCATCGTTGGAATCCGTCTTCTTCACCGAATGGGTGATCACCTGAAACTGGTTGGGATTCACCGCTACGACCCGCTCTACGCGCGGCGCCACTGCGTCGTGGAAAAATCGCGTGTTGCCCGTCACTTCTACCGCCACCTCGTCGGCGGCCCGCAGCTTGCCGATAAATTTTTGCAAATCTTCCAGTTTCCATTGCTTCAAGTACTCTCGTCCGTTTTCCAGCCGGATACACGCTGTAAAGCAGTTCCGGTGTAAATCGATTCCGATGTAACGCTTGGCTTCCATGTCTTTCTCCTCGTCTCGCAACGTTGAGAACCATGCAGAGTAGACATTCGCTTTTCGGCGGTCACCATTCTCCTATCCAAGGTCCTGTTCGGCCTTACGGTGGCGCTTCGGCTCACAGGTCTGACTAATCTCCTTTACGAGGTCGCAAGCGCCTCAAACTATGCATCCAGCCTGTGGCCTGTCTACTCCAGAGGTCTCCCTCTGGACCCTACCGCCGATGTAGCTCGTTAATTCATACCATCTCCTTTGTTTGTAGCTATCGAAGAGCGCACCCCGCGCTCTTCACTGACCTCCAGCCTCTTGGGATGAAGTCAATTTCGTGGTGATTGCACCCTAGATCCCTTTGATTTCGCCGCCATCCATCCGAACGGAAGCGCCCGTGAGCCATCGAGC
>JBAUUG010000184.1:0-2371 GCA_049582585.1 Bryobacteraceae bacterium
GCTCCAGGCTGGATGCGGCCGATCAACTCCAACCAGTAGAGGTCGGGTTCTTTTAGATAATCATTGGCCTGCATCACTTGGGGCTCGGAGGCCAACGGCAGAAAGAAATCGGGCGGGCTGTCGCGCAGAGTGTCGCCAAAGAAACCCGGTGGAGTGATTCCTACGATGGTAAACGGCACGTTATCTACTTTGAAGACGCTGCCTATGACGGACGGATCCGATCCATACCTTTGCGGCCATAAGCGATAACTCATCATCGCGTCGGGCGGAGCGTCGGACCGATCATCGTTGGCGGTCAGCGCGCGTCCGGCATAGGCCGTTATGCCGAACATGCGGAAGTAATTGCCGGAGACGAACTCACCGGGATAGGTTTGGGCCGGCTCCGAGCCGTCTGAGCGCCGAACGCCAAACAGCAGCTCGCCCGCCGAGAACGCCGCCAATTCGGCGAAACCTTTGGTTTTGTCCCTGAAGTGCTTATACAAGTTGTACGAGACGAGGGAATACTCTTTATCCTGACTGTAGCCGCCCCAGTAGCAGCAATGTGTTTCTTTTCCCAGGCGGTACAGCTCGCCGGGATTCGCCACTGCCAGGGACTTCAATAAGACGGCATAAATCAAAGTAAAAATCGAAGTGGTTGCGCCAATGCCCAGCGCGAGCGTAAGTATGGTGGTGATTGTGAACGCCGGGGCCCTTCGCAAACACCGCAGCACGTGACGCGTATCCTGCAGCAGTGTTTCCACAAACGGGAGTCCTCGTTGATCCCGATAGGCTTCCCTCATCGCCTCCACGGCTCCGAACTTCAGCACCGCCTGGCGCCGTGCCTCGGCTGGCGACAAGCCGGCGCGAAGATTTTCAGTACTCTGAAGAGTCAGATGCTCTTCAATCTCCAATTGCAAGCAATCTTCGTTGCGCTGCGTTCTTGACCAGGAGACTAGACGCTTGAAGAATCGCCGCAGAGATCTCATTTCAGGACTCGTTCACTTCAAATCTTGTCACTTCAGATCTTGCGCCTTTACGGCAAAGAACCGGCCGATGATGGCGGCCGTCTGTTCCCAACCTTGGGTTTCGGCCTGTAATTGCTTGCGCCCACTGCGTGTCAGCCGATAGAAGCGCGCCTTGCGATTATTTTCCGAGGCGCCCCATTCGGAGGCGATGGAACCCTCCTGCTCCAGCTTCAGCAGGACGGGATAGAGCGTGCCTTGATTTACGGTGAGAAGATTTCCGCTGATCTGCTCGATACGCCGAGCGATGCCGTAGCCATGCAACGGTCCGAGCACATCCAAAGTTTTCAACACCATGAGCGCGAGGGTGCCTTGCAGGACGTCCGTCTTCTCTTTCATATCGCTTATTGGGTTTCCAACAGGAAGTATGGCACATCTTAATTGGGAAAACAACAGGTCGGCTTCATTCCCGATGTCCGGCTCACTCCATCCTTCGCTTTCACCCGCGCCGAAATCTCCGTCTCCTTGACATTCTACACATCAAAGGGTATATGTGGAAATGCATAGAGAAAGAGCGCGCCCATGCCAACCGAAAAGTCCGACCTTCTCCAGGGCACCCTAGACATGCTTATCTTGAAAATCGTTGCCCTCGGCCCGGTTCACGGCTACGGCATCTCTCAGCGAATTCGACAGATTTCGAAAGAAGTGTTGCGGGTTCAACAAGGGTCGCTTTATCCGGCGTTGCACCGACTCGAGAAGCGCGGCTGGCTCGAAGCCGACTGGGGTGAATCTGAGAACGGGAGACAGGCCAAGTTCTACAAGCTCTCGCTAAAGGGTCGTAGGCAGCTCACCGCAGAACAAGCCAACTGGCATCGCTTGGCGGCTGCAGTTGGCCTCATTTTGCAAGCTGTGCACTAGGAGTCTCGGAATGTCTTGGTGGAATTATCTATCAAAGAAGCGCCCTATTGACTCTCAACTGGATTCCGAGCTCGGCTTTCATGTGGATGAGCTCGCGGAGGAGAAAGTCGCGGCTGGCCTTACGCCGGAACAAGCGCGGCGCGAAGCCATCCTCGAATTTGGGGGACGGGAGCAGTTTAAAGAAGAGTTGCGCGACGTGTATCGGATCGCAACGCTCGAAAACACCGTGGCCAATATCAAGTCCGGCATACGGCTTATTCACAAGTCGCCGTCATTTTGTATCGCAATCATCCTCACGCTGGCTCTCGGCATCGGCGCAAACAGTGCTGTGTTCTCGGCGATTAATGCCATTCTTCTTCGGCCGTTGCCATTCCCAAACGGCGACGAGCTCATGCAGCTGCAGCAGTTCGATCGCAAGACCAAGAATCCGGCGAGTTTTGTTGCGCCTGTCCGGCTCGAAGATTGGAATCGGCTCAACACCACATTTCAGGCGATATCCGGCTGGTATACGC
>JBAUUG010000185.1:0-9646 GCA_049582585.1 Bryobacteraceae bacterium
GCTGAAAACGAAGCGTATTTGGCTCCACATCCTGCGGGGTCTTGCAGGGCTCCTTTCGCAGGTGCTCATGTTTGCGGCTGTGAAGAAAATGCCGTTGATGAACGCCGTCCTGTTGACCAACTCTGCGCCGCTCTTTATTCCTCTGATTGCCTGGGTGTGGTTGAAGGAAAAGGTGGGCATGGTTGTCTGGGCAAGCCTCTTCACTGGTTTCGTCGGAATCTTGCTGATCTTAAAACCGGGCGTACAGATGCTCGCCGATCCTACTGCTCTCATCGCTATCAGTGCGGCACTTTTCTCGGCCTTTGCGCTTGTGGCGGTCAATCAACTATCGCGAGACGAGCCCGTTAAGCGCATCCTTTTCTATTATTTTCTGATCTCTTCGGTCGTCACTGCTCCTTTTGCTCTGCTGTTCTGGAAAGCCCCCACCTTAAAGGAATGGCTCTATTTGGCAGGTATCGGAATCCTGATGGCGGCAGCCCAGTTGTTGATTATCCTTGCGTACCAACATGCCACGGCAACGAGCATCGCGCCTTTCAATTACTGCGTGGTCATCTTCTCGGGATTGATTGGGTGGTTCGTATGGAAGAACGAGCCTACCCTGTTATCTCTTCTGGGAGTCATCCTCGTCACAGCGGGCGGGGTGCTTAGTACAAAGTTCGGCGGCCCGAACTCGCGAGGTCATTTAGGCTGGATAGGCCACTGGAACTTGCGCTTTCATCGCATTGAGCCGATGATTGCACCACCGCAGGCCCGCGCTAAGCTGGCTGCCGCTGTGAAACCGGCGAGCCCGCCATGAGACGGTGAAGATAGCTCTGGAGACGCGCAATGATTTCATTCGACGCAGCCCATGCGGCCGTGCACTACCCCCCGGATCGCCGCTTTCGCGTCTGGATTCGGCCCTCGTTCCTGATCGCTGCTGCCGTGCTAGTGCTGCTACCGATTCTTGCGGCATGGATTGAATTTCTTGTTGCGGGTCTCCCTTATATTCCGCCTCTCCCGCAGATCGATCCCAACAACTTTGCCGGTCCGCATGGGTTTCCGCTGTGGGTGCGCTACTGCCATTTCTTCAACTTTCTTTTTGTGATGATGCTGATTCGGAGCGGTCTGTCGATCCTGGTCGATCATCCTCGCCTGTACTTCAATAACGACTGCACACCGGGCAGCGAGTGGATCCGGTTCACGCCGATCCACGTTCCGAACGATCGGGTCTGGACTGCGAAGGACGATGCTCGCTACATCTCTCCCATGGTCGCCACACCAGGCTACCGGCACACCGTCGGCGTTGCGCGCTCCTGGCATTTTCTTAACGTGTACGGGTTCATCATCACGGGTGTTTTTTTTGTGATTATGCTGTTCGATACGGAGCAGTGGCGGCGACTCGTTCCACAATCCACACTCGTGCTGCTGCAGGCATGGAATACCTGGGTCCACTACGCCACTCTTCACTTGCCGCCTGAGCCCAACGGATTTTATGGCTACAACGCGCTGCAGCAGATCGCCTATTTTGCGGTCGTCTTTGTATTCGGCCCGATGGCCATCCTGTCCGGCATTGCTATGTCGCCTGCTGTGGTGAATCGCTTCCCGCACTATGCGAAGCTCTTCGGCGGCAGGCAATCGGGACGTTCCATTCATTTTCTAACGATGCTCAGCTTTTTTGCGTTCATCGTCGTGCATGTGGCGCTGGTCGCGATGACGGGCTTCGTTCGCAATATGAACCACATCGTCATCGGTACCGACAATGAGAATCAGATAGGAATGATTCTGGGATTCGTCGGCATCGCCGTGGTGGTCATTTCGTGGGTTGTGGCGCATTACGTCTCATGGTTCTTTCCTCGTGCCTTGCAGCACGTACAGAAATTCATCACGTACCCTTTGCTATTGGCGACGCTGAACCGGCTCACACCGAGTCAGCACTACACCGAGAAGGATATTTCGGCCCGATTCTGGCCCAACGGCAAGATGCCGGTGCGCGAGGATTGGAAGCGACTGGCAATGGGAGGATTCAGGGAATTCAGGCTGAAGGTGGGTGGTCTGGTAGAAAATCCGGTTGAGCTTTCTCTGGCAGATATCGCACGGCTTGGCAACGTCGAGGAGATCACCATGCATCACTGCATCCAGGGCTGGACGGGCATTGCCAAATGGGGAGGACTTCCCATAAAGTCTCTCGTCGAACTCGTCCGGCCGAGGCCGAATGCCAAGGTTGTCGCGTTCTTCTCGTTTGGCGGTTCGCTCTTTGGCGATATGTATTACGACACCCAAAGCCTCGAAAATGTACTCCAGGCGGAATGCCTGCTTGCCTCAGAGATGAATGGCAAGCCACTGACTGAAGTCTATGGAGCCCCACTGCGGCTGCGGGTTGAAAACCAGCTTGGCTACAAAATGGTCAAGTGGATCGAGCGGATCGAATTCATCGAATCGGAGAAGACCGTCGGGCTCGGCGAGGGCGGCAAGAACGAGGATGACGAATATTTCGATCTGCTTCCGAACATCTAAATGACGTCGGAAAACAATCTGGTGAACGACCGGCACACCGGCTCAAGCATCTGCGGCTGGCATGGCTGCTGAAACACCTGCCGCCGCAACTGGTGCGGGCCGACCCTGCGTGCCGCACTTCTGCGGAGATCTCGCAGCGTGTTCGCTGTTGTAAGGAGTGGTTTGCCTGAAAGCTCATTGGAAAATCTAGCTATTTCGTGAATCCTCGAGCATCCAGCCAGCGGACGATGACTTCCGGATATCCCTCGGCCGTCCGCTCAGGCAACGACGGATCGTCTTCGTATCCCGTCGCCGACCTTACGAATGTGTGTCCTGCTCCTGGCAAGGTCACTATTGTCAGGTCCTTCATGCCGGCTCGCTTAAATGCGTTGCGAAAACGCGCCGCGCTGTCGGCGGAATCGAGGTTTCTGTCTAGAGCCCCGAACAGTGCGAGCGTGGGTGTACGAACGCGCTGCAACGTTGCTGTCGGATCGTAGATGAGGGCAGCTTGCAAGGCAGCCAGCATCGGCGGGGGCGGCGGAGTGGTCATTCCCGGAGGAATCCGCATATAGGGGAACCAAGGTTGCTTCTCTGCCGCGCTCAACGCTTTGCCCGCTGCAGTCCAGTTCGAATTCGTCTGCAGCGCGAGGAGCATCGTTCGTTCAAAGGCGAGCGCATGAGAGGTCTGTTCCGTGGTAAACCGGCCGTGTTCGCGCAGGACCTGCCCAACTTCGTACAGAATATTTTCCCGGATACTTTCACTTGGCGGACTCTTCAAGATTATGAACGTGAGCGCAAAACGCACTGCAACGATGGGCGCCACCCATCCGCCATTGCTGAATCCCCAAACACCGATCCGATGCACGTCCACCGCCGGATCGGTTTTGATTTTTTGGAGTATTGCAAGGACATCATCGGCCTTGGAATCGGGACTGGTATATCGCCAGTTTCCAGTAGACGCGCCCGTGCCGCGCTGATCGTAGGTGACCACATTCAGTCCGCAAGAAACGAAGTACGGAATGAGAAACCCCATGGCGCGGGTCTCGTCATCGGCACCGTGAATGAGTATAACTGTCGAGCGTCGCTCCGCTCCGGCAGCGTGCCACAGTGAGGCGCTCAGGCGATCTGAGCCGTGCTCGACCACGAACGGCTTCTCTGCAATTGGGGAAACCGGCGAATCCAAAAGTAGCGTCGTCTTAGGGGAGTCAGCAGTTCGGTATTGGTGGCCCGAGATGCTTTCCAGAGTTCCAATCCGCCGGGTCTCTGGATCGTAGTACTGTAGCGTCGGCTCGTCCGGCGGTTCAGCCTCAATTCCGACGTACACGATACGTCCGGCGATTCGATAGGCACCAGGCCTCACAGTCAACTCCGTTGTGTCTTCATTTTTCGACCTGGCGAGAATTGTGGCGGCGATAGAGCTGTCAGCAAACTGAAAGAGAGTTTCTCCTCGGCTGTTTGTTGCCCCGGCCAGTGTCACGAACGAGAGGATTAATGAAATGCTTGCGCAGCGGAGATGGCTTTCCCTCATGCGTCTCGCGACAACAGGTGATGCATATGTGATCCTCTCACTGCATAAGGAGGCAAACATGGCGCATTCACATTATGCGCATTCAGATCAAAATAGATCGTAGGTGGTCGCGATGTGGCGAGTAATCCTCCATGGTCCTGACAGATTCTTCTCAGATCGCCACTATGCCGTTACAGCGGAGGGGCCTTGGCCCTTGATGTTACCCGCTGTTCTCCCTGGCAACCTCACTCAATTCGTCGATTTCGCGCTGGAGTTTGCGCTGTTGCCGAAATCTGATTAGGAGATAAGCGGCGATCCATACGACTGCCAGTAACGTGAGGGGCATCGCCCTCGCAAAGAAATCTTTGCCAGCAATCACCGCGAACGTCAGAATCAATGTGCCGAGAGCCAGAACGATTGGCCCGAACGACCACAGCAAAACGCGACGAAAATAGTTACGCTCCCGCTGAATCTCCTCTCGGCAAAACTGAAGTCCGGTGCGGAAACCAGCGTCTTCCGGCATCGCCCTAAGCCGTCTTCCCCGGTTCAGAAAATACAATCCCGCCAGGCTCCAGGCGAGCACGAAAGCGAATAGCGTGTTCAGTGCTTGTCGCAATGGTGCGAACTCCCTGATGCAGAAAAGGTAAAACACAACAATAACCAGCGGCACCAGTACGCTATCCACCAGTTCCCGAAATCTTCTTGCGTGAAGTTGCCGCGCTTTTTGCCGAATCAATACCAAACTCACTCTTGACGCCTCCGTTGATTGGCCTTGCCAAATTGTTTTTGGATCGTTTTCGTGGAAATCATTCCGCATGTGACGCTCCTTGACCGAACCACCGCGTCAGGATGTACTTTATCCGGTGTACGCGCATTGCCACGCTTCCTGGGCATAGCCCGGTGATCTCTCCAATAGACGCCGCGTCCATATCCTCCAGCCAGCAGACGATGACCTGGCGATCGAGCGTTTGAGCCGCTGAATCAGGATGAACAGCCGCGTGACATTGATGCGATTCTCCGCGGCTAGCTGGGCCTGATCTTTGCCGGAAAACGTTTCAAGTTCTGCTAGACTCACGAGACCCGAAAAGAGCCGCCTTTCACGCATGACATAGGAGGCCGCGACATGGTGTGCAACGCGATAGATCCAGGTCCGCAGCGAGCAGCGGCCATCATACTGCTGGAAGCTTCGCCACAACTGAAAATGAATGTCCTGGCTCAGGTCGCGGCGCTTGTCCGGATCGGCCTCGTAGGCGCTAACCAGCCGTTGCAGTGCACAACCGTACTTTTCCACCGCGTCCTTGTAAAGGTCGTCCTGACTCGCGTGTACGGTCGAGATTGCCTTCACTCCTTCCACACTCAAGCTAGTCGATGCAAACGGAACTTTCTAACAAATTTGAATGGAAAAGCTTGACTGGTTGTCCTCTTTCATCTGTTCGACTACCGTACTTGCCGGACCGAGGATACTCCTGCCTGGTCGCGAAGGGTAGGAGCGCCGGGATAAAACCGGCATGTTGTTGGGAATGAAAGAGTCCTACAAGAAAGGAGAAAGCGACTCCATCTTGGCCTTGAGTCTTGCGGTCAGCATCGCGAGGTGCTGGTCGAAGCGTAGATAAAGGTATCAGTGGGCGGGGCGATTGAGCTCCGAAAAGGCGCAGAACAGGATGCCGACTCTCTCTACAACAAGAGGAAGGCAACATGGCTGGTTGCGTAAGACGCGAGTGACCAGTCGATCCTGCGTAGTCTGAGAACCCACGCACGCTGAGAAACAACATGCACGAGAACCGGGAGACCTCCAGAGTGCCTCGAACCAGTCAAAATCGAGGCCGGTCCGAGAAGGTGCAAAACCGAACGTCGGACGTGTACGCTGTGGAGGAGTCGGACTGCGCCATAGTACCGATGAACCAGCCGAACAAAGAGGGGCAACCTTCAGCGGAGGTTGGGGAGGGAAGGGCGTGGGCCAAGGAGAACATCGTTCAGTCCAACACGAGCCCGACACAGAGCGGGGAACGAGTGTCCCAAGGATTGAGCGGTGTGCGACCAAACTGCAAAGAAAAGGAAGCAGGAACGGTTTACCGCTTTGCTCCACCATGTCACTGTTGATCTGCTACGGGACAGCTTTTACGCGTTAAAGCGAAGAGCGGCCCCGGGAGTGGATGGCGTTACATGGCCCGAGTATGGAACCGGACTGGAAGGTCGGCTGACCGATCTGCATAGCCGGGTCCACCGTGGAGCATATCGGGCGCAGCCCTCGCGGAGAGTCTACATTCCGAAGGCCGACGGTCGGCAACGGCCGTTAGGCATAGCGGCGCTGGAGGACAAGATTGTTCAACAAGCCGTGGTGTCTATCCTCAATCGGATATACGAGACGGACTTCCAAGGCGTTTCGTACGGGTTCCGTCTCGGTCGCAACCCGCATCAGGCGCTCGACGCGCTGAGTGTGGGAATCCACAGTAAGCGGATACGCTGGGTGCTCGACGCGGACATTCGTGGTTTCTTTGACAACATGAGCCACGAATGGACGATAAAGTTCATCAAGCATCGTGTGGCAGATCGCCGGATACTTCGCCTTATTCAGAAATGGTTGAATGCGGGAGTGTCGGAAGATGGCCAATGATCGGAGACTAACGTCGGCACGCCGCAGGGAGCCGTGGTTTCTCCACTGCTTGCCAACGTGTATCTTCATTATGTTTTCGATTTATGGGTGGAAGCTTGGCGCAAGAAAGTGGCGGTCGGCAATGTCGTTGTTATCCGGTACGCTGACGATCTTGTAATGGGCTTCGAAAACCAAGCCGATGCACAGCGATTCCTAGCAGCATTTCGGGAACGGCTGGCTCAGTTTGGCCTGGAGTTAAATGCAGAGAAGACGCGACTGATCGAGTTTGGGCGATTCGCCGCCCGTGACCGGAAACGGCGTGGTGAAAAGAAACCGGAAACATTCACATTCTTAGGCTTTACCCATTTTTGTGGGAAGCGCCAGAATGGTGCTTTCCTTGTCTGCCGTATCACAGCAAAATCGCGGATGGCAGCGAAGCTTCGTGCAATTAAAATGGAGCCTCGCCGTCGGAGGCATGAGTCTGTGGCGTCAGTTGGTGAGTGGCTTCGGAGCGTGGTGCTCGGTTACTACCAATACTTCGCTGTGCCCGGGAACAGCCCTCGGTTAAATGTCTTCGCGCAACGATTACGTCGTCTGTGGCGGCTGATCCTATGCCGTCGCAGCCAGCGGAGTCGCGTGAGGTAGGATCGAATTACCCCGATCTTTCAGCAATGGATTCCAGCGCCCCGCATCCTCCATCCTTATCCTTTGGAACGCTTTGTCGCCACACATCCAAGGTGGAAGCCGTATGCATAAAGGTGCTCGTACGGTTCTGTGCGGGGGGCGATCAGTGATGGTTGTCCCTACCGCGTCATCTATTCCTCATCGCTTTTTCACTTTGCCGTATAACACGCTATCGTTCCTTCTGTTTCTTGAAAGCTCCGCAACTTATTTCGAACCATGCACATCCGACATCTTCCGCAGATAGGTCCCGACAAACGCGGTAGCGTCCGGCATGATGAGAGACGTAAACTCGCAATTGCCCCGTAAACGGCCGCTTGACGAGGCACACATTATGCACACAAGCTCTCATCGGTCCGGCCCCAAACCGCAAAAAGAACCACTCGCCAGCGCGAGGATGCCTGATTGAAGCGAATCAGTATCAGCCGTTCTGGCACAGAATTGCAGCTGCGTTGCTGCACCGGGCTGACGTTTCGCAACCGTTTGACCCCACTCGAGCCGGAACTGGTAGCGACAATTAGAGAGCCCCCCGTTACAACATGGGCATGAAGCGAACAGTGTTCCCGTCACGACTATGATTGGTAACTCGGTTTAGTTGCTTAGCACTTCCGTACTCCATTCAAGGTGCGCTCCGCTGTCCGGATTTCAAGACCTGCATACGCACGAGACACAATTGCCAGAAGGACAGCCTCATTTAAGAGAAGTTGCGGAACTATTGCAGAGCACAAAACCTTCATTATGTTACCCAGGAGCAGCCTCAGGTGAAATTGATCCCTAATCTCTCCGTATTTTCAGTTGATTAGATGGCGGGAGCTAATAGGAGATCGCCTCGATACAGCTTATCTAAATGGCTTGTTTTCAATAGGTTAAACGGAAGCTAATGGGAGTCGAACCCACCCGCGACACCGCAAAAGTGCCGCACTCCGGTTTTGAAGACCGGGCCCTGCACCGGCAGAATCTAGCTTCCGACTGAAATTGTAACGTCCGCCGCCGCCTGACTGGCCAACAGCCGCGCGCTCATCGCGTACCGAAGCTCTTCTATGCCGGCGCCCGTCACGCTCGAAATCGCGTGAAATTCCATTGCGTGTTCCACTGCCTTCGCGCGCACGGCTTCAATGCGCGACGTGTCCTGGCAGGCATCGATTTTCGTCGCTGCCACAATCATCGGCTTTCGTGCCAATTTTTCGCTGAACTGCGCCAGCTCTTCCAGAATAATGTCGAAATCTTCTCCCGGTTCGCGGCCGCTGAAATCGGAAACATCCACCAGGTGCACCAATAAACGTGTGCGCTCAACATGCCGCAGGAACTGGATTCCGAGCCCATGCCCCTCATGCGCGCCCTCAATCAGCCCGGGGATATCCGCAAGCACGAACGTGTGGTCACCCGCCGCCACTACTCCCAGATTGGGTTCGAGCGTGGTAAACGGATAGTCGGCGATCTTCGGCCGCGCGGCCGATAAGCGAGAAATCAGAGTCGATTTCCCCGCATTCGGAAAACCAACCAGCCCCACGTCCGCCAACAGCTTCAATTCCATCCGAAGCTTCAGGAACTCCCCCGGCTTCCCTTCTTCGTGCTCTGTCGGCGCTTGGTGCGTTGATGTTGCGAAACGCGCATTTCCCCGTCCGCCCTTTCCGCCGCGAGCCACTGTCACGCGCTGCCCCGCAGCAGTGAAATCGAAAATCTGCTCGCCTGTTTCAGCGTTGTAAAGCGTGGTTCCGACAGGCACCGGCAGCTCGACACTTGCTCCCTCGCGGCCCGTTCGATTGCTGCCTTCCCCATGCCGTCCGCGCTCCGCCGTATGCTCGGGGTTGAAGCGGAAATGAAGCAGCGTGTTGTGATGCTCGCTCGAAAACAGGACTACATCGCCTCCGCGTCCCCCATCCCCGCCGCTCGGGCCGCCCCGCGGAACAAACTTCTCGCGCCGGAACGCCAGGCAGCCATTGCCCCCGTCTCCAGCTTTTACGGAAATCGTAGCTTGGTCGATGAACACAGTAATTGTTGACTCTATGATAGAGTCTTGCCACTTGAAAACTCTACTTTCGCGAGCCGTTTGCAGGAGGTGGAAGCACGCGTTCAGCGCGCCTTGGAGCGTAGTGGCAGAACGCGCTCCCAGATCAAGTTGATTGCAGTTTCGAAGAAATTTCCAGCCGCGCGCATTCGCGAGGCTTACGAAGCCGGCCTGCGCGAATTCGGCGAGAACTATGTTCAGGAGTTTGCGGAAAAGCGCCCTGAATTAGACGCCCTGACCGGCGCGCGTTTTCACCTCATCGGTCATTTGCAATCGAATAAGGCACGCCTCGCGTGCGAGCTTTTCGATGTAATCCAAACTGTCGATTCGAGCAAGCTTCTCACCCGCCTCGATGCCGCTGCCGCCGAAAAACAGATTCTCGAAG
>JBAUUG010000186.1:0-12044 GCA_049582585.1 Bryobacteraceae bacterium
GCAACCTATTCTGGTATCTATCACCACTACGCATACCGATGGCAGACGCATTCAGAGCCGAGTCTATGGCCTTTGAACGGCGTGTTGCGAAGCTCGTTCGGCGAGAGATCCGATCCGTTTTCGGGCGAAGGCGCATTTCATACTGGAATTGACCTGTCGGCTCCTGTCGGAACTCCGGTGCATGTTACCGCCGACGGAGTCGTGGAGAGCGCGGGCTGGAGCGGCGCTTACGGAAAACTGGTGATCGTCGATCACGGCAATGGGGTGGAGACTTATTATGCGCATCTGTCCGAATTCCTAGTCATTCCGGGGCAGGAAGTCCGCCGAGGACAGTTTATAGCCCTATCGGGGGGAACGGGACGCGCGACCGGCCCTCACATTCATTACGAAGTCCGTTTGGGCGGCACACCGGTCAATCCATACAAGTACTTGGCGAAATCGCAACCGGCTCCGGCGGCAAAGCCCGCAAATAGCGATCTGGGGCTTTGATGCAACGGTCAATTTTCTATCCGCATCCTCATAAATAGTGAATAAAGGCATCTCGCGGCGCGCGATGCTGGCCGTCTTGCCGGGCAGCTTAGCAGCAGCGGGCGTCGAAGCCAGGAAATCCAAACCTCTTCCGAGAGTCGGAGAATTCTTCAGATTCGCCGATCCGGCGACGGAAATTCCAGTAGTGCGGTTGACGAACCCGGCGACCGCCAGTCTCTTGCCTGCGCCGACAAATGCGTTCATCTCGGTGAAGGAGCGGTTCCTGGTGTTCTCTTCCGATCGGACCGGCAGAGGGGCTCCCTTTCGCCTCGATCTGAGGACCGGGTCACTCAGCCAGATCGTTCCGGCCGCGGAACTCCTGCCTCTCTCTCTTTGCCTTGATCCGCAACAGCGCTTTCTGTATTACATCGATGGGAGCACCTTGAAGGAGGTCAACCTCTCGAGTAAAAAAGTGCAAGCAATAAAAGACGATGTCAGCGCCTTCAGCATCAGCAGCTCGGGCTCGGATTTAGTTCTCGTGCGCCGCGGAAGACTGGAGCGGCTAAACGATGGCGAGAAGCCCCTGGCGGAAGATGTCGCGTCGCAGTGTCTGATTCGGCCAGGCGGCTCCGGCTGTTTGTTCGACCGCGCTTCGGCAGAAAACAGGGAGTTTTGGTATGTCCCCTTAAATGCGGACCTCGGTGCGGATCCGAGGCTGCTGGCGAAGGGCTGGATATCAGACCCGTTCTGGTCACCCGACGGTCAATCTCTCCTTTTTCTTCGTGATGTTCGGACGGACGATGCTGTGTTGTCAGAGATTCGGGAAGTATCTCCCGAGACGGGACTGGAGCAGAAGGTTGCGCCTACCAGCCAATTTGCCGCATTTGCTCCAAACCGGAACGGGTCGGTATTTGTTGGGGCGAGCCGTAGTAAGGCTCAGCCCACCGTAATTCTCCTTCTCCGCTCTGTGACACGCGAGTTCACTCTTTGCGAACATCGAGCTAGTCACCCGGCCTCCGTGTCACCCGTGTTCTCGCCCGATAGTCGGCGCGTCTATTTCCAGAGTGATCATGAGGGTAAGTCGGCGCT
This sequence comes from Bryobacteraceae bacterium, assembly GCA_049582585.1. Lineage (GTDB taxonomy): Bacteria > Acidobacteriota > Terriglobia > Bryobacterales > Bryobacteraceae > Bog-105. Next base: position 1,558 of record JBAUUG010000186.1, read on the forward strand.
CTACTCGGTAAATGTTGAGCTAGTGGTCGATCCTACTTGAGCCGGCAACTTACACGATAGTGCGCCCCTTGTCGATTCGTCATCATCTTGCGGTCGCTTGTTGTTACCACCGTTTTTGCGCACCATGCGACCAAGCACCCAGAGTGTAAGAGCGAACGTTAGAGTGAATAAATAGAAACTTGCCGGCTCTGGAACTTGCGAGATCACTGGGGACGTGGGAGAGGTCGGGATGGTCGGGGAGGTAGGACCGCCCTGCGTTGGGGTCTTACCCGTCGTAGGTATGTATGTTCCTGCCGCTGGCGTCATCGGCGGATAGCTTGCTATCGGGGACAAAGTTTCGGGAAGGGGTATGGCTGCTTCCGTCCCATTTGGCAGGACCGGCGCGAGACGCTCCGACTCAAAAGGCAGAACCGGGAACTCCTGGGCAAGCTCGCCCGTCGGCGGGGCTGCCGCGAGCGGGAGTTGCAGGTTGAAACTGTAGGGCGGCAGAGATAACAGTGCTTCCAGCGGTTCGTGCGGCGTGGTGTTCGGTTGCTTCGTGCTGGAGAGGCGGTTTCCGCAGCGAGTGCGCGCGTAACTCCGGCCATCCGTTAATAGGGTCTCTCCCCTGGGAATCCGGAGCCTATTATGCGTCCAGAAAATGTGGTTCTTCAGACGGAACGACACGTATTGATAGCGATCTTCAGTCAACGTCACCAACTTAGCGGTATGCACGTTGAAGTCCGCGTAGTGCTCGCGAACCAAGGCATCTTTGTCGTTGGCGAATCTAAGCTCGGCAGGCGAATAAGCGCCTCCAGGAATCACGGAATATGGGAAATTCGGACGCAACGATCTGACGGCCGCAGGAATGGGTTCCCGCAGAGGAGAAACCGTATGCCCCGCTATACCAGTTCCGAAGCTGCATTGCCGCACTGCGAGGTTCAAAGCAACTGCGGCTCCAAAAGCACAGGCTGCAATAATCAAAAATCGACGCTTGTTGGTTTCCATAAGGCCACGTAGGTAAGGCGTGTTTCAGACGAGAGCGGAGACTGAAGCATTTCCGCTGCTAAGTCTCTTATCCAACTAATTCACGCCAGGAGTCTAGTGGCCCTGGGAAGAGTTACTCCCATTACCTGGCGGCCCCAACCTGCCTTCTTAGTAAGTGAGATGGAGGCACCTTACATAGTAAGCAATAGGCACTTATCACTTACAACAGCGTGGTTATACGTGGTACTTGCTTTGAACGCCGGATTGATTGCAGTCGTGCTCTTCTGCTGAGGGTGCTTTCCTTAGCGGGAGAAGATGCGCGTGATGATAGAGATGGAGCTGTATCGAAAACGCAGAGATTTGGTTGAAGGCTCTAACGCGACTGGGGGGCGGCGGCTTTTGTTCCGGTCGTATCTCCGCTATCGCCATTGCCGGACCATGTCCCGGAAAGTTTGTCTTTCACGAGCTTCAATTTGATCTCGTAGTCTTGTCCTTGGTATGGCACTGTGAACGTGAGGTTCCGGCCTTCCACTTTGAGCTCCTTGATGGGTCCCTCACCATCATCAGTGGCCGCAACTGCTTGGTATTTGCCTTCTTCGTAGCGGATGGTCAGGGTCCATGAAATTTCGTGGTCAGACGTCGAGATCATGTTCCACTTTCCGACGAGCGGATCGCTTTCCTGCGCGGGAGAAGCGGCGACGCAGAAAATAGCCGTCGCGAGGAGCGTGGCCACGGTAAAGAGTCTGGTGGAAGTTGAGCGATGGGGCATTTGCTCAATTTATCATCCCTAAATCCCCGAGAGTCGCTATGACCCTTTGTTACGCTGGTTCGCCGGGCTGACGAGATCGTCGAGCGCATCGGCTCGATACATTAACAACGCGCTTAATCCTTTCTACAGCAGCTTATCCAAGGTAATCGGAAGACTGCGAATGCGCTTACCTGTCGCATGGTACACCGCATTTGCCGCCGCGGCGGCGACTCCGGTGATCCCGATCTCACCAATGCCGCGCGCGCCCAGCGGTGTATGCGGGTCGGGAATGTCCAGGAAGTACGTTTCAATTTTCGGAACGTCTGCATTCACGGGTAGATGATACTCGGCGAGAGTCGGATTGACAATGCGCCCGGCGCGCTCGTCGAAAAGTGTCTCTTCCGTCAATGCCATGCCAATCCCCATAATGATGCCACCCATAAACTGCGAACGCGCAGTCTTCGGATTCAGAATCCGTCCAGTATCGAAGCTGCCAACCCAGCGGGAAACTCGAATCTCGCCCGATTGTTCGTTCACGCGAACTTCGCAGAACTGGGCGCCGTACGAACCCATCGAATATTTCTGCATCTCAAAAGGCTGGCCGGATTCGGCTTCCGCTTCGACGAAATCCTGTTTGAGCCGCGCCAGGATAGCGACGTAGCTTTCGCCCGTCTCGGGTTTATCCCGGCGAAACAGGCCGCTGTCACACGCCCGAACCTCATCAAAGTGAGAACTGGCAAGCGGTGACTTGGGGTCCTTTTTCGCGAGACTGAGCAGCTCCCGTTCCAACTTCTCGCAGGCTTGCTGTACCGCGAGCGCAACACTGATAGTCTGATTCGACCCGCCCGCCACCGGCGCTTGCGGCAGGCGCGTGTCGCCGTAGTCAAAGCGCACCTTTTCCATGGGCAATCCTAACCGCTCGGCCGCATGCTGCGTCTGCACGGTAGCCGTGCCCATGCCCATCTCTTGTGCTCCACTTTGCACCACCGCCGTGCCGTCGGCGTTAATCCTCACGCTGGCCGCCGCAGGGAATCGGTATGCCGGATAAAAGGCCGTCGCCACGCCTTGGCCTATCAGCCACTTTCCATCGCGCAGCGAACGAGGTTGGGCCGGCCGATTGCTCCAGCCGAACTTCTCCGCGCCCAGCCGGTAGGCTTCTTTCACGTGGCGACTCGAAAATTCCATTCCTTTTGCGGGGTCCCGCTCGGGATCATTTCGCAAGCGGAGCTCGACCGGATCCATCCGCAGCTCGTACGCGAGTTCGTCCATCGCAGACTCGAGTGCAAATGTGCCGATGGATTCGCCAGGCGCGCGCATGAACGTATTCGGTGTCGTATCGAGCCGCATGACCGACTGAGTAATGAACAAACTCTCGGTCGCGTACAAATGGCGCGCCGGAAAGGAAAATTGTTCCGGAAAGTCGTTGGTCGTAGAAGTGGCAGTAATACCGGTGTGAATCAACGAAGTGAGCTTGCCCGTCTCATCCGCCCCTAACGCTACCCTTTGTTCAGAGGGTGTGCGGCCACCGACGATGCGATACACGCCCTCTCGGGATAAGACCAGTTTCACGGGTCGATCCACCACTTTGGCTGCCAGAACGCATAGCTGGACGTGCCCCCACATAGAGCCTTTGCCGCCAAAACCGCCTCCGACGAAAGGCGCAAGGACGCGCACGTTATCTTTGTCCACTGAGAACATCTTGGCGAGTGAATCAGCCACCCCCCGCACGAACTGGCTTGCGTCGTAGACCGTGAGTTTCTCCCCGTTCCAAACGGCCGTAGTCGCGTGAAGTTCGATGGCATTATGGTTGTAGCGCGGCGTGGTGTAAACGCCATCGACTTTGAACTTTGCGGATCGAAGCGCCTCTTCTGCATCACCCTGGCTGACTTCCGTTTCCTCGCCCATCACGGTTTTGGGGATTTCCAGGCGCGCCTTGCCCTCCTCAAACGATGTAGAAGCCGGCGCCTCGTTGTACTCAACCCGCACCAGTGAGGCGGCGTGCTCCGCGCGTTCGAGTGTATCTGCCACAATCACCGCGATGGGCTGCCCATTCCAGAAAATCTCGTCAGTGTTGACGACGTTTGCTTTGCTGCCCGCCGCGTCACTTCCGCCCCTCGGATTGAAGAGCGGCGGGTTTTTCATCGTCGGCGCATTCTTGTGCGTGATGACGGAGAGAACGCCTGGCGCCTTTTCGGCCTCGCCTGTATCAATGCTCTTGATGGTCCCTTTGGCCACGGTGCTGTAAGCAAGCGAAGCGTAAACGAGGTTCTCGAGCGGGTATTCGGCCGCAAACTTGGCAGCTCCCGTGACCTTCTCTCGCCCATCCAGACGATCAATCGGCTTGCCGATAAGACGCTGGGCTTCGCTCAACTCATCGCGATCACGATCGGGTAAAAGCTGAATAACAGCTTCCGTGACTTTAGAAACAATGCTCATCAGGCTTCTCGATTCGCCGCTAATTCGGTCAAGACGCTGACGATCGTTCGCGTGGCCAATTCGATTTTGAATCTGTTGTGTACAAATGCCTTTGCCGGTTCTAACTCAAGTTCTGCTGCTTCTCGAAAAACTTGTTCGTCTGCCGGTTTACCTGTCAAGTACCGTTCCGCTGCGGTAGCGCGCCAGGGCTTATGCGCCACTCCTCCCAGCGCCAGGCGCGCTTGTTTTACTCCTCCGTTCTCAATTTCTAAAGCAGCCGCCACCGAGACGAGCGCAAACGCGTAACTTGCACGGTCGCGTACCTTTCGATAGAGCGATCTCCGGGCAAATGGAAGCGAGGGAAGATCAACTGCGGTGATCAACTCGTCCCTTTGCAGGTTCGTATCAACGTTAGGCGTGTCTCCGGGCAGGCGGTGGAAGTCGGCCAGCGGAATGCTGCGTTGCCCGACCTTGCTCGCCACTTGCACCACGGCATCCAAGGCCGCCATCGCAACACACATGTCGGAGGGATGGGTTGCGATACATGAGGATGATGTTCCGAGGATGGCGTGCATGCGGTTGAATCCGTCAATGGCATCGCACCCGCTGCCCGGCATGCGTTTGTTGCAGTGCGCTGCGTTGTCGTAGAAGTAATAACACCGCGTTCGCTGCATCAGATTGCCGCCGGTAGTCGCCATATTGCGCAATTGAGCGGAAGCACCCATTAGAATTGCCTGCGAGAGCATCGGATACCGTTCCCTCACAAGCTTGTTTCCAGCTAAGTGGCTGTTACGAACCAAGGCTCCGATGCGCAATCCGCCATCCGGTAATTCTTCGATCGCGGTGAGCGGTACGCGCGTAATGTCAACCAGCGCATCCGGCTGCTCTATGTTTTCGCGCATCAAGTCGATCAGGTTTGTTCCGCCCCCGAGGAACTTCGCGTGGGCGCCTTGGGAGAGAAGACTGAGGGCAGTCTGCTGATCGTCCGCACGAGCGTATGAGAAGTTTTTCATTTGCTGAGCTCCTGGAATCCCTGCTGAATCGCATCGATAATTCCGACGTAAGCGCCGCACCGGCAGAGATTCCCGCTCATGCGCTCTTTAATCTCAGCGTCCGAGAATTCCATGTGTCCGTCAGACATGTCCTCGGTAATGGCGCTTGGCGATCCGCTTTGAAATTCGCCGATCATTCCTACAGCTGAACAGATTTGCCCTGGTGTGCAGTACCCGCATTGGAAACCGTCGTGTGTAATAAAGGCATTTTGCAAGGGATGTAATCCGTCCGCGTTCGCCAGTCCTTCGATAGTAGTGATCTTGCGGCCCTCGTACTGAATCGCCAGCGCGAAACACGAATTAATCCGTTCACCGTCCAGCAGGACCGTACACGCGCCGCACGCGCCCTGATTACAGCCTTTCTTTGTGCCGGTTAAGCCGATATTTTCGCGTAACGCATCGAGCAATGAGACGCGTGCTTCGATCTGAAGGTTGTAATCGATTCCGTTCACGCACAATGTCACCGAATGCGCTGCGAGAGGTGAATCCATATGCACATGTAACTCTATCAGGAACTCCCTATCGCCGACCCCGCCCGCTCTTTCCACCGCCCCCGCGTAAAATCCGGGAACTTGACCGGCGCGCTGCCCTGAGCCAGCGAAGCCTCACTCAGAGGCCCCGGAGCCGACCACGCTGCCGCATCATACACATCCAAATCGGGCGGCAAGCCTTGCCGCATGCACTCCAATAACCGATAGCACTCGATGAAATCCATCCCCCCATGACCGCCTAGCTTGCGTGCGATCTCACCCTCTCTCTTCCACAGCGGGTGCTGATATTGCTCTTTATACTGATCAAGCGTTCCATATTTTTCTCCGCCTTCCTGCCCGTCGAAATAAATGCGGGGTGGGTAATCCTTGAACACTCCTTTCGTCCCCGCGATAGTATTCAGGCGATCGTACGGATGCGGATTCGACACATCATGCTGCAGATTGATCGTCAAACCGTTGGCGGTTTTGATGAGCGACGTATTCATATCGCCTTCGATGTACCGTTCCTTCCATTTCGGATCGTCTTTCGGCACGTGTGCCTCCCGATACAGCGCGAGACCCTTTGCGGGAGTGCTCATTGAAACCAGATAGTCGAATCGGTCGCCGCGATTGATGCCCATGTAGTTCGCCACCGGACCAAGTCCATGCGTCGGATAGAGATTGCCGTTCCGCTGCGTGTGTACCGTCCGCCGCCAGAGTCCTTCGCCTTGGTTTGAAAACATCTCTTCGCGGAGATCGTGAATGTACGCGGCCTCGCCATAGAGAAGATCGCCGAACAAGCCCGCTCGCACCATGTTCAGCACCAAAGTTTCGTTCTCGCCGTAGCAGCAATTTTCGAGCATGATGCAATGCAGCCGCGTCCTCTCGGAAGTATTCACCAGTTCCCAGCATTCTTCCAGAGTCGTCGCGGCGGGAACCTCGGTCGCTACGTGCTTGCCCTGTCTCATCGCGGCAACTGCCATGGGCGTATGCCAGCGCCAGGGAGTCGCGATCACAACCAAGTCAAGATCATCGCGTGCGGCCAGATTCTCAAAGTCGCGATCGCCCTTCGTGTATAGCGTCGGAGCCTTTTGGCCGGCTTTCTCCACCATCGATTGCGCGTGTTGTGCTTTATCCGCGACGACATCGCACAGCGCATTCACTTGAACGTCCGCAGCCAATAGATTCTCGAGAAGAGCGGTCCCCCTCCCGCCCGTCCCGATAATCCCTGTGCGAGGATTGATTGCCTTGAACGGCATATTGATAACGCTAGCCGCCGTTTGCGCGCCCAATGCAGCTCCAGCCGCAGCCGCCGTACCCAGTTGAAGAAACTCTCTTCGAGATGCTCTTGAAGCAGACATGATGCTGATCTTCTCAAAACAACGATATAGTTTCAGGAATGCGCGTCCTGTGTTTCCTCTGCGTCGTGACGGCCACTCTCGAAGCGCAGTCCACTGCGACTCTGAAATCGCCTGACAGCCATCTCATCGCCACCTTCGAAATCGTTCAGAATCAGCTCACATATTCCGTGTCATTCCACGACAAGCCGCTGATTGATCGCTCTGTGCTTCGCTTGGAGTTGCAGGGGCAGCGCCCGCTGGGCTCGGAGGTCCGCATCATCGCGCAAAGGCCATCAACAGTGGATGAAACCTATAGCCTCGTCACCGGCAAAGCGAGCGTGGTCCGCAATCATTACAATGCTCTCAGTATCGATCTCGAAGAACCCGCGGAAGCGGGACGCAAGCTCGTTATAGAAGCGCGGGCGTACGACGAAGCCATTGCGTTCCGATACGCAATCCCCGATCAGACATCCATTCGTGAGTTCCGCCTGACGAGTGAGACAACCGAATTCCGCATCAGCAAAGACGCCACCACTTACGCGCTGGTCCTCCCGAATTTCCGAACCATGTACGAGAGCGAATACATCAAGCTCAACGCGACCGCATTCGCCAACAAGAACGGCCTTTCAAACCGGGTCCTGATCGGCTTGCCGCTGCTCATGCGCGTTCCCGGCGTAGCCTGGATGGCCATCACCGAAGCGGATCTGCGCGGGTACAGCTCCATGTATCTGGTCAATCCTTCGACCGCTTGGGGCGGCCACTGGTTTGAATCGCGGCTCGCGCCCGGAGACGATCCTGACGTCGCGGTGACCGGCGAGCTTCCGCACCACTCTGCTTGGCGAGTGCTCCTGGTCTCAGAAGATCCCGGCAAACTGATCGAATCGAACGTCATCGGCAGCCTGAATCCCGAATCCGCCATCCAAGACACTTCCTGGATTCATCCCGGACTCACCGCATGGGATTGGTGGAGCGGCAGCATCGGTCCGGATGGCAAATCCGCATTCACGACCGCCACGATGAAATACTATGTCGATTTCGCCGCGAAATCAGGATTTCCCTACATGCTTGTCGATGCCGGCTGGTCGGCGCCGCACGATATCACCAAAATGAACGGTCGGGTCGACATCCCGGCCTTGGTGCAATACGCAACCTCGAAAGGGGTGAAGATCTGGATTTGGTTACTCTACGCCGAAGCCGATGCCCAAATGGACGAAGCATTTCCGCTGTATGAAAAGTGGGGCGTAGCAGGCCTAAAAATCGATTTCGTGGAACGCGACGACCAGCGCGGAATCGAATTCTACTACCGCGCCGCGCAGAAGGCCGCCGAACACCATCTCATGCTCGATTTTCACGGCGCGACCAAACCGACAGGCCTGGAGCGCACTTATCCAAACGTCCTCGGGTACGAAGCAGTGCTCGGAATGGAACAGTCAAAAGCCGGCATGAGAGATAACCCCGACCATCGCGTGACGCTTCCCTTCACGCGCATGCTCGCGGGGCGCATGGACTACACTCCGGGCGGCTTCGAAAATGTCACGAAGGATGATTTCGCGGCTCGTAGCGAGCACCCCATGGTGATGGGCACGCGAGCCCAGCAATTAGCAATGTACGCAATCTACGAAGCGCCGTTCCAGATGGTTTCCGACACTCCCAAGGCATACGAAGATCAACCCGCCTTCGAGTTCATCAAACACGTTCCGGCCACCTGGGATGAAACCAGAGCCCTGAATGGCGAGCCTGGCGAATATATCACCATCGCTCGCCGGAGAGGGAACGAGTGGTTCTTGGGAAGCATGACCAACTGGAACCCGCGTCAGCTCGTCATTCCGCTTACGTTCCTCGGCCCCGGCAAATACACTGCCGAGATTTACTCGGACGCAGAAGATGCAGACCGTTACCCCAAAGGCGTCCGTGTCCACAAGGAAACAGTAGACCGCAACCAGCTCTTGCGCCCGGCTCTAGCCACAGGGGGCGGATATGCGGTGCGATTTGTCCCGGCCCGGTAAGCCATGTGAGAAGGCCTTCTGGCCTGCGGTAATGTGCCGAAAACCCGAAACCAACGAGACAAAAAGAGCCATCCATAAATAGCCATGCCAAAGAACCTTTCCCGGCGCAGCTTCGGAAAAACGGTCGGCGCCGCAGCCATCGGCGCATCGGGCCTCTCATCGCTTCCCGCGAAGCTCGACGCGCAAGGCGCCCCGCGCCCCAACTACTATGAATTCCCAAACGGCTTCCTGTGGGGATGCGCGACCGCGTCCTACCAGGTAGAGGGCGGCGCAAAGGAAGATGGCCGAGGACCCTCCATTTGGGACACCTTCTCGCATATACCCGGCAAGGTTCACGACAACGAGACAGGCGACATTGCCGACGACCACTACCACCGCTACAAAGAAGACGTCCAGCTTATGAAATCGCTCGGCGCCAAGATCTATCGGTTTTCCGTTGCGTGGCCCCGCGTCTTCCCCCAAGGCACAGGTGCGCCAAACGAGAAAGGAATCGACTTCTACAGTCGCCTGGTTGACGAGCTGCTCGCGAACGGCATCCAGCCTTTCTGCACGCTTTTCCATTGGGATCTGCCGCAAGCTCTACAGGACCGCTTCGGCGGATGGGAGTCGCGCGAAACCGCCCAGGCTTTCGGGGAATATGCCGGTTACGTTGCCAGCCGATTGTCAGACCGCGTCCATCATTTCTTCACCATGAACGAGTTTTCTTCGTTCATCGATCTTGGATATCGCGCCGGCCGATTCGCTCCCGGCTTGCAACTTCCGCCCGGCCGCTTAAATCAGGCCAGGCACAATGCGGTTCTGGCTCATGGAATGGCGGTCCAGGCCATCCGCGCAAAGGGCCGGCCAGGAATCAAAGTTGGACTCGCAGAAAACCTCATCAGCGGCGTTCCCGTCATTGAATCAGACCCCCATATCAAGGCGAGCGCCCAAGCCACTCGCGTTTTGAATGCGCAATACATTACGGTAATGATGGAGGGCAAGTACGTCGATGAATATCTCCAAGAACAAGGTGCGAACGCGCCAAAGTTTACGCCTGAAGATTTGAAGATCATTAGCAGCCCCCTCGATTTCGTCGGCATAAACTTATACACGCCAACTTACATTCGTGCCGATGACTCAGCGAAGGGATTTGCTGTGGTCCACAATCCGTCGTCCTACCCGCACATGGCCTCGCCTTGGCTCGATATCGGCCCTGAGGCTTTGTATTGGGCTCCACGCCACGTCGCTGAAATCTGGAATGTGAAGGAGATCTACATAACCGAAAACGGCTGCTCCTCCGCTGACCTGCTAACCCCGGATGGTCACGTATACGATACCGACCGCGTCATGTATCTGCGTAATTACATCGGCAAACTGCACCGCGCAGTTTCCGAGGGATTCCCCGTGCGCGGCTACTTCGTATGGAGCCTGATGGACAACTTCGAGTGGGCCGACGGATACAGCCTCCGATTCGGAATCTACTACGTCGATTACAAAACACAGAAGAGATA
>JBAUUG010000187.1:0-2776 GCA_049582585.1 Bryobacteraceae bacterium
GGCCTCTACCAAAAGGAAGCCCTGGCCATGGTCGAGACCTGGCAGGACTCATGGTTTGAGGAAGGCACGCGCGTCTTCTACATCGTTCCGCGCCCTATGGTCGATTCCGTGCTTCCGCTAACCATTAGTCCCGAGCCAGCCGCCACCGTACGCGTATTTGTCGGCCGAATCGAGCTCCTGTCCCCCTGGCTTGAGCAGTCTCTTGAGACCGCACTCGCCGCCGGAGACATTGAAACTATCGCAAAATTCGGCCGCTTCCTTAATCCATTCCTGACGCAATTGGAGATGGATCATCGTGTTGTGGAATCTCCTACCACCCGCCAATACCTGGATCAGGCTTACACGAAGATGGCCGACGAGTTCAATTCCGAGTCCTGCGTTCGATAAACTATCAGTCTGAAGATCGTCGCATTACTTCTCCTGATTGGCTTCGTTTCGTACAGTCGCAATCAATGGACCGAGGTCAACATCGGCCCCTTCTACGTCGACACCGAAAGCGATACCGCCGCCGCCCGCGATGCCCTCACCCAGCTCGAACAACTCCGCTGGGTGTTAGGTGGCTTACTCGAATCCAAGGACCTCCCGAGTCTTTGGCCCATCCGCATCCTGCTCACCAGCTCAATCAGAACCCCGACCGTCAGGGAGGGGCACTTCGTTTGGCAAAACGCCCAATATCTGTTACTTACCCCTCCCAAGACCCCCCTCCCTCTCGACCAGGTCGCAGGCATCCTGCTCGATGCCAACACGCCCCGCCTTCCACCCGAGGTCGAATCCGGCCTCCGCCAGCTTTTCGCCACCCTGGAGGCCCACGGTAGCCGCGTCACCTGGGGTGGCCCTCCAAGTCATCCGGACCTCGCCTGGGCCCGTATGCAGCTCTTCGCGACCAAATTTGAGTACACCTTGAGCTTCCACATCTTCCTCGCCGCTCTCAAGGGTGGCGTCGGTTTGCGAGCCGCCGAGCAAAACGCCTTCGGCAAGGATTCGAAGATCCTTGAGCAGGAGGCCGCCGCCAACCTCGCCTCGGGGAATTGGCAGCCCGTTTCTGTCTCCGGCCGACCCCTCGATCCCAAGCGCGATTTCGGCGAACACTCGCTCGATCCGGCCGCAGCCGCCGTGTACCTGGCTGATACTCAGCTCGCCTCAAATCCGAGCGCGGCCGAAACCGGGTACAAGGCCGCCATCGAAGCGAAAGGCCAAGCTGCCGCGCTCGGCTTTGAGGGGCTGGCGCACTTGGCCGAGCTCGACAAAGAGAACCCCAAGTCGCTCCTGGATAACGCTATTAGCTCCGGCAGCAAAAGCGCTCCCGTCTATATCGCCGCCGCAGAGGGTCTCGATGTCGCTGAGGCCCTGCCTCTATTAAAGAAAGCAGCGAGGCTCAATCCGCTCTGGGGCGAGCCGATATTCCAGCAGGCGCAGCTAACGCCTGATCCCGCCGCAAAGGAAGCGCTTCTCAAGAATGCCGTCCAGCTCGATCCGCGTGCAACCCGCTATTGGGTCGAGCTGGCACAGATCCAGACCACCGCCGGAGAAGCCTCAGCCGCGCAAGGCAGTTGGCTTCGTGCCGAAGACTCCGCGCCGGATTCCCAGGAACGCGGCCGGATCCACCAGCTTCGGCTCGATTCCGAACAGGAGCGTTTGGATGCCGCAGATCAGGCACGCCGCAACGAGCGTGAAGCTGTCCATCTCGCGGATGAACGGGCGCAAGACGCGGAAACCGAGCGCATCCGCGCCGCTGAAGCCAAAGCGAACGCCTCGGTGGATGAAGCGGCCGGTGGCGAAAAGCCCCAGAATGTCGTTCCCTGGAATCAACTCACGCCGCAAAAGAAGCTCGAAGGAGCTCTCACGCGCGTGGATTGCTTGGGCGACAACGCCCGCCTCTCGATAAAAGATAGGACCGGCGCCACGCTGGAACTCTTCTTGAAAGGTTCATCCGCGCTAGGCCTGAGTTGCGGTGTCCAGCAACCGCCCCGCCGTGTCTCCATCGGTTATTCTGCGCAGCCGGACGAACGCTTTCACACGGCAGGCAATGTGGTGAGCATCAAAGTTCAGTGACTTCGGTCCTTCGCGCCGCGACTCCGGATGATGTTCCTGCGCTGCTCGCAATCGAACAGGAATCTTTCGCCCACCCGCATTGGGACGCGGCAAGCTTTCTGCGATACCGCTGCAGGGTTGCTGAAGTCGAGGGCCGTATCGTTGGTTTTCTGGTATCTCGCGAGACGTTCCCCGGCGGCAAGCCCGCTCTGCCTGAGCGTGAGATCCTGAACCTTGCCGTCACGGCTCCCTTCAGGCGCATGGGAATCGCCACTGCTCTGCTTCAGGAGGAGCTTCGACATGCGGCCGTTCACTTCCTCGAAGTTCGCGAATCCAATGTCGCAGCCCAGGCGCTGTACCGCGCCATTGGCTTTGTCCAGGTGGGAAGCCGTCCGCGGTACTACGAATTCCCCACGGAAAGTGCTATTGTCATGCAGATGAAAAAGTGCTAATTTTTGGAGTGCGGCTGGCCACTCGAAAAGGAGAATCCCTTTAATGGAGAATCATACGCAAGACGAAGACTTGAAGGCGCATCTGCTCGTGACCGATGAACAATTCCGGACGCTTGCCGAGCAGCATGCGCAGCTCAAGAGAGAAATTGAGGAGATCGAATCCAGACCTCATGTCAACGGGGCGGATGAGTTAGAGGAACAGCGTCTTAAGAAAATTAAGCTGCGCGTCAAGGATCAGATGAACGAGATCATGGCGCGCTATAAACACGCCAGCGTTAGTTAAGAGCTTGTTG
>JBAUUG010000188.1:0-3836 GCA_049582585.1 Bryobacteraceae bacterium
TCGGCCCGCGTCCATCTCCAGCATCACAGCACGCTTCAGCTCGCGGCTGTATACTCGTCGGGGCAAATCCATACCTTTCTCCATTCACTGTATTTGGCCCCTTAACTCGCTGTCTCATTTTTGGGGTTCACTCCAAACGCCAGCCCCTTGCCCCACGCCCCCATCCCCGCTCTCAAACGAGGATAGGGTTTCTACTCAGGATTTTCGTATCATGTCCTGAACGGATTCTGGGGGCAGGTCACCTGCCGCAGTATCGTGCTGTATACTACTCGAAGCCGGGAGGCCAAAATGGAAATTCCCGGTCATTGATTTGTCGTGCCAGACGCCTTGGGTGAGAGCGTTGCGCGCGTCAAGACCGCCGCGGTCACCACTGCTAACGTCAGGCAGGGCGAGGAGGATTTGTGAGCTTTCCCAAGGGAACCTGGGTTCCCCTTCCGTCCAACTGCACTCGAAGCCTCACTTTGACGTACTTCCGATGTGCGGACTGGGGAGTTGAGGTCGAGCTGCAATGCGTTTCGTACACGTGGAAGTATGTCACCGAGTGCATTTCCTGGGCGTGGAAAGAAACAAAGAAATGCAGTTGGTGGAGCTGGCTGTTCTGCGTGCTGTTTGCCATTGTCGCAACTCTGGTTTGCACGGCGGCGGGCGTCGTGGCAGTTGCGGTGTGTACGGCTTTTACTGTTGTGGAGCTTTTGATTTGCCTGCTGTGGACGCTGGTCTCAATCGTCTTCTGCTTGTCGAGAGCCAATGGCGGAACGGCGTTCCTGTTGACGGACGGCACGGTCATGATGCAGGAGTCGATGTCGGCGGACCTGTACTTTTTGGGAATTCCGAGAGTGGCCTGGAGCACGAACCGGTGGTGGAAATTGACGCCGGATTTGACGGGCAGCTACGCCAATGGAACGTGGAGCAGGCTCGCGGATTCGAACGTATCCCGGACCTTTTATGCGTCGGCCGTGCTGGCCGACGGCAGGGTGGTGGTTTGCGGAGGCGAGTACTCCGACGCCTCCGGCCCGGTGGAAGAGGATTTGAACAATACGTGCGAGATCTACGATCCGGTGGCCAACACCTGGACTACGTTCGCCTCGCCTACTAAACCCGGCGCCACGGGCAAGGTGTGGAGCGAAATTGGAGACGCGCCTTGCACGCTGTTGCCGCGTGGAGAACTCCTGCTGGGCTCAGATGCCGACGGAAATATCGCGAAGCTGGATCCTACGACGCTGACGTGGACTGCCATGAGCCCGCGTCCGCAGGTTGGAAGCAGCGATGAAGATTCGTGGGTATTGATGCCGGACAATACGATTGTCGCGCCGAGCTGCCAGGACTCTCCGACGACCTGGGTCTACAATATCGCTGGGGATTCGTGGAAGGCGGGGAAGCCGCTGGCGATCAACATCGTCGATACGAATACCGACGAGATCGGGCCGGGGTTGCTGCGGTATGACGGCACGGCGTTCTTCCTAGGCGCGAACCAGCATACGGCGATTTATTCGGCGAATGCCAACCCAACCTGGTCGAACGGGCCCGATATTCCGACGCAGACCGTCAACGGGATTGCCACAGATCTCGGAATCCAAGACGGACCAGCGGCGATCCTCCCGAACGGAAACATATTGTTTGGCGCGGGGGTCAAGACAGGAGATCCTACGGACCCGGAGAGCTCGCCCTCCTGGTTTTTCGAGTATGACGGAACGGCGTTCAACCGCACGAACGATCCGCCGAACAACGATACCTTCACCTACACCACGCGGCTTTTGCTGCTGCCGACCGGCGACATTCTTTTCTGCCGGGAAGACGATTCGTCGTTCTACGCCTATCACTCGGACGCGGCCGTCCCCCAGGACAGCTTCCGGCCGGTGATCCAGATGTGTCCGGCGAATTTCAACCCGACCGATACGATTCAAGTTTCCGGGATGCAGTTCAACGGCCTGTCGCAGGCAGTGGCCTATGGCGACGACTGCGAAACGGCGACGAATTACCCGCTGGTGAGAATCGTGAATAAGCAGACCAATCACGTCTGGTATTGCCGGACGTCCGGCCATACGACGGTCGACAGCAACGGGAACACGGTGACGTCCATGGGCGTGGCAACGGGAAACGCCGTAGTGACCACGAACGTCCTGATTCCGACTTCGATCGAGACCGGCGACTCTTCCCTCTTCGTAGTGGCCAACGGGATTGCGTCGCTGCCATTCGACGTGACCGTAAACCAGACCCTGTTTTGAGCAGGACCGGTGATCCGATGATCGTCGGCAGGAGGCGAAAAAGAAGAGCGCGATGGAGACGATTCGGGCGCTACGGAAATTCTCGGGGAGCGGCGGACACGTGCGGCTGCGCGATAGGAGCGCGATTTGTCCAGGCAGTCATGATCGGATCGATCGCCTGGTATGCGCTGCACTGGAAATCCTCCGGGCTCTCCGCGGCGTCAATAGCGCTGCGGGTCCTGGGATGGTCATTCCTGGGCGGGACGGCGGGGAAGATCGTCGGGATTGTCTTGGCCGGAGTTCGCGCGCGAAGGAATAGGCTCGCGAGGCAGGCGACTATTTCCGCAGATGAGAATCTCGCCGGTTCGGCGGGCGGCTCGATACGCTCCGGCGCTGCGTAGCGGGTAACCTCTAATGCGCACCTTCGGCGTCCGCCTCCGCGACGATCCCGTTAACAACCATTTCCCTCCTAAATACGGTAATAATTGACGTCACTCATCAGGCTACTTGCCTCATAATTGAGTCATGACAGCCGAACCAAAGACCCTTCAAGACGCGATCATCTATTTTGCGGACCCCGACAACTGCCTGAACTACCTCGTGGCGCGACGCTGGCGGAACGGCGTGATTTGTCCGACCTGTGGTCGCGCCGATGTGTCCTTTGTTCCCGCACGTCGTGTGTGGCAATGCAAGAGCCGTCATCCCAAGTCTCAGTTTTCGATCAAGGTCGGTACGATTTTTGAGGATTCCCCGATCACGCTTGATAAGTGGCTGCTTACTATGTGGATGCTCGGAAGCTGCAAGAATCGCGTGAGCAGTTATGAAATCAGCCGCGCTACGGGAATCAGCCAGAAGTCCGCCTGGTTTATGCTTCAGCGTATTCGCCTTGCGATGCAAGATGGAACCACCGGCGGCAAGCTCTCCGGCGAATGCGAAGTTGATGAGACGTTCATAGGTGGCAAGGCCCGTAACATGCACAAGGATGTGCGGGCGCGTAGAATTCGTGGGACTGGGCCGGAAGGTAAGGCTGTCCTCGCTGCGGTTCTTGAACGTGGCGGCAAGGTGCGTGCGAGAGTTATCGGCAGCCGCCGTAAGCCAGAGCTTCAGGCAATGGTACGGGAGCACGTAGAGCCGAAGGCTCATCTCTATACGGATGCATTGAAGTCTTATGATGGACTTTCCGAGGAGTACACGCATCAAGTAATCGACCACGCGGTTGAGTACGTTCGTGAGAACGTCCATACGAATGGACTTGAAAATTTCTGGTCTCTGCTGAAGCGCGGAGTCAACGGAACCTATGTCTCGGTCGAGCCGTTTCACCTGTTTCGTTACGTCGATGAACAGGCGTTCCGCCTCAATAACAGGCGGGATGGATGACAGTGACCGCTTTGATCTGGCTGTACGTCAGATCATTGGAAAGCGTTTGACGCGGGCCGAAGTCACCGGCAAGGTGGAAGAAAAACAACCGGCCAACTAGTGGCCGGTTACCTCGGGGTCCGAAGCGGAAGGCGTAGCTCCCTTTCGTTTCGGCTTCGGCCCTCGGCGGTTCGGATTTAGCGCAGCCTGTTTGCGATGTTCCTCGATCCGCTGTTTTATGACGCTGTGGGGGACGCTTAAAACCTGATCCACGAT
>JBAUUG010000189.1:0-5494 GCA_049582585.1 Bryobacteraceae bacterium
GCTTTGATGCCGCGCTGCCCTCGAAGTTTCTGGCGCGGCGAATCCTCTCGAGCTCGATATCGGCGGGGCCATGCGGCGATCCACGTACTAATTGGAAAAGTGTTGCCGCGGGTTGATATTCACGCGCTAACAATAAGAATTGCGCCGCCTCGAGCAGCAAACTCTTCTGCTTGTCTGGTGCCGGAGCAATAAAATCGGCTTCTTCCTTGACATCGGTTGCGCTCCCGGTTGCAGCTATCGCCGCGAGCTTGATGGCGGGGTTAGCGTTTTCCGCTTGCGGATACAGGAAAAACTGCTTCACCTCGTCATAGCGCTTCGCGAAGAGCAGCGTCCCCGCGTACTCATTCAGAGCGTCATACTTCGGCAGCTCTGCTATTCCGGCTTCGCGGAATTTTTGTATCGCATCGTCGAGGCGCGCCGACCGGCCATAATGAATTCCGGCTTGAGTGTACGTGTATAGATTGGCTAACCGTACAACATACGATTTGTCGTCCGGATCGAGCTCAATCGCTTTCTCGTACGCCTTCTCGGCTTCGGCCAAGTTCATGCCCGGCTGAAAGGGCCGGCCGAATTCATCGTGCGTATCAGCCCAACCGAGACGCGCATAGGCGGCGGCATTTTTCGGGTTTTTTGAAGTTATTTCTTCGAAAATCTTATGGGCATCCGCTTGGGCTCCAACCTGCACATAAGCACTCGCAAGCCGCAGACTTGGATTCGGATTGGAGGGTGCGGCCTCCGCATTCTGCCTCAGCAGCGAAATGCCTTCCTTCACCTGGCCGCCGACAATTTTTTCTTCCGCAACATTCGAGAAGACGATGCGTAACGTGCCTTTCCCCGCCAGCTTCTGAAAATCGCGAAGCATCGCCAGCATCTCCTGAGGCGTGTATCGGAGCTTCGGGTCGACTAACGTATAGCCAACCCAAAGCGAACCATCAGCATCGGTTTTGACAGTCGTGGTCAGGCTCAAGGGTCCAAGCGCCAGGGGAGAAGCAGCAGGAGGCGCAGTGAGGCGATAGCCTGGCGGCGGGATTACATGATAGAGGTTCTCTTCCGTGAAAGCCGGAGCCACATAAAAATCCGCCTTTCGCGCGCCTACGATCTGCGCGGCCGGGTATCCCTGAGCGATGGCTCTCAGGAACGCATTGAGCTGCTCAAAGTTTATGGAAGCGGGACCGGGCAAGTCGACTATCGCCCCCGCATCGGTCATGCGGCTGGGAGCATATCCTTCGGCGACGATGTGCAGCAGGGAAGGCGCGAGCAGATCTTTCGTTTCGCCCAAATCCAGCTTCACGATCCGCCGGACTTGCGAGGCGTGAACCAATTCATTTCGAAATTTGTCAGTCTCGTCCTGGCTAGTTGTGGCGAGCAGAGGGCGCGAGATATCTTCGAACGCGCCATGACCTTCGATCGTGATCGCGACCTGGGCGTCACTTCCGTCCTCCAGCCGGATTTCGGTCGTTGTAATCTCCCGATTATCGGCCGCTCCCGTTTCAGGCGTCCGAACCAGATTGGTAGTAGAAGGGTCGATGATTAACGCCCATCGTCCCTGATCCGCGAGCGGAAGACGCGACACGGGCGTGAACTCGGCGGATGGGTCAATCCACAACGGGTTCGCGCCCGGAATATAGACCAGCATTTGGGTAAACGCTTCGAGACCCGGAACATTCGGCAGCACGTCGGAGCTTGGCGCCGGACGCAGGAGAGCCGGTTTGGCAGGTATCCCGATATCAGCCAGTTTGCCGATCAGCAACACAGCTTCGTCCTTCGAATCGCCGGTTGCCTTTCGAAGCGTCTCGGTGGGCGCTTGCGGCGGGTAGGGATCCTCGCCCAGCGGTGTAGGGGCCAAGTGAATCTTCTTGTGGATCTCTTCGAAGATTGTCTCGACAGCGGCTAGCCGGTCGGGAGGGGAAGCAGGCTGGGTTCGTGGCGCTGAGGCTTGGCCGAGAACAGCTTGATTAATAAGGCCGGCGTACCACTGAGCGACGGATTGCCAACTGGAAGCAGTCGAGAAAGCGATGGCCGGAATGGGTGCCTGATCGGGCGGCAGCAGCAAGCCGTTCTGCTCAGGAACGATGTCCGAAGCTTCAACACTGACGCGCCGGGTATGGTCGAGGACGGAATTCGCCTGTTTGACGTCATGGAAGCCGCGGGGCTCGACGCGCAGCTCGCGGGCTGGATTCGCGCCCACCAGCGCCGAGAAATGCGCGATCGGAAATCGCGAGCTCACCATAATTTCGCCCCATCGGCCCTCCGGGCCTGCCGCATCTCGATCGCTTTGCTCGATTTCAACTTCGACAACGCTATCGATATCCACCGCTCTGATATCCGCCGAAAGCGTATTTCCATCGCCCGAAATAGCGGCTTCATCCAGCAGATGCGGCTTGCCGTCGGCCGTAATCACGCGTGCCCTTATGGTGGGACGGTTCTCTCTCCATTGCGCCCACCTCACGGACACTTGGCGCGCCCCCTCAATGCCTTGCAGGCGCAGCACCCGCGTGATTGTCCGCGTGGTCTTGCGCATCTTGCCGGAATCGTCCAATTCGACATGGACCGAATATTCCAGCGTGATCGCGTCGAGGTTCTCCGGAGCTGGGTAGCGGGAGGCAGCCGCCAAAACTGCACGCGGGTCACTGGTGAAGAGCGGCAGACTCCACTGTTCGGCCGCAGCCAGAGGCAGAGCAAGCAGGAAAAGGAGAGAAAAACGCTTTACGGGCAGACATGCCAAGGATAGCGAAACGGGTTATGGGCCATTGGGGTTAACTCCTTGCGAGGACTGGCACGGAATTCATACCGGTAATCTACATAACCGGAACCATTTAGTGGGGCCGATCATTGCTACCATCGGGTGAGATACTAGTCGATCACCGACATAAAAGCTATGCCGAGACGCCCATCCCCTCTCAAGTCGGAAATGGTCCAAGGAACGCTGGACATGCTGATTCTTCGGACGCTCGTGCTGGGCGCAGCGCATGGACAAGCCATTGCTCACGCGATCGAACGCGGTTCGAATGATGTTCTTCAAGTTGAACACGGCTCGTTGTATCCTGCGCTGCACCGATTGCAGAATCGCGGTTGGATCGCGGCATTCTGGGGAACGTCGGAGAACAATCGGAGGGCAAAATACTACCGGCTGACGCCCGAGGGCAAGCGGCAACTGGCCGCGCAGACATCCCGGTGGGAACAACTGGTACATGCGATCGGCCGCATTCTGAATCCCGTTACAGAGAAGCAAGGATGAATTGGCGGAGATTTTTCAGACGGCGGGCAGCGGATGCCGAACAGCGCGAGGAACTCGAGTTCTACGTTGATCTAACAGCGGAGGAATACGTCGCACGTGGAATGGACCCGAGCGACGCAAAGGCCGCGGCTCGCAAAAAGCTTGGCAACACGACCCTGATCCGAGAGGAAATTTATCAAATGAATACTCTCACGCTTCTCGAAGGCGTGCTGCGCGACCTGCGGCACGCGCTGCGAATGATTCGAACGAAGCCGGGCTTCAGCATCCCTGCTCTGCTTTCGCTGGCCCTGGGGATCGGCGCCAATATTGCAATCTTCAGCGTCATTAATGCGGTACTGATTCGCCCGTTGCCTTACCCCGATTCTGAGAAATTGGCCGGTGTTTTCAATTCCGCGGTGTTTTCAGGGCAGGTCATAAAGGATTGGCCTCTCTCACTCGGGATGTACGCCGCCTACCAGGAAAACGCAAAGAGTTTCGAGGAATTCGGTGTTTGGACCGCAGGCGCTGCAACAATCACGGGCCTCGGCAATGCCGAAGAGATCCCAACGGTCAGCATGACGCATGGCGTCCTCCGCGCACTCCAAGTTCGGCCGTATTTAGGTCGATGGTTCTCCAGCGCGGATGAAGTGCAGGGCGCGCAAAAGACTGTGATCCTCTCCTACAAGTACTGGCAAGAAAGATTCGGCGGCGATGCGCGCGTACTCGGCCGGCTGGTTCTCATCGATTTTGTCCCTCACCAGGTGATTGGAGTGATGCCGCGTGGTTTTGAATTCCTCGATTTGAGCCCTGACGTGTTCATCGCACAGAGCATTGGCCCCGGAGTACCTGGATCGAACGATGCCGACCACTCCGGCATCGCCAGGCTCAAATCCGGTGTGAGCCTTGCGCAAGTCAATCAGGACGTAGCGCGGGTATTGAGAATTTGGGGAGCGCGGGAAGGATGGGGACAATACTTAATCAGTCTTCGAGTTAAACCGAACGTTCATCCGCTGAAGCAGGACGTTATCGGAGACGTCGGCGCCGTTCTCCAGATTCTGATGGGAGCGCTGTTGTTGGTGCTGCTTCTCGTCTGCGCCAACGTCGCCAACCTCGTACAAGTGAGGACCCAGGCTCGGCGGCAGGAGTTCGCAACTCGGGCAGCGCTTGGCGCTGGTTGGGGAAGGATCGCGGGCGAGCTGCTGGTCGAGAGTCTTGCGTTGGGTGTCCTCGGCGGCGCAATGGGTTTGGGCCTTGCGTATGCGGGGCTTCAGATATTGGTAACCCATGGACCGGCAAGTCTACCCAGATTGACGGAGATATCAATCGACTCAACAAGTCTCTGGTTCGCGCTGGCCTGCTCGTTGGGATCGAGCGCGTTGTTTGGATTGGTAGCGGTCCTCAAGTCCGGCCTTCGCGACAGATTACAAAACACGCGAGGCGCTAGCGCAGCTACGGAGCAGGTGCGCACTCAAAGCGTGCTGGTGGTAACACAGGTGGCCTTCGCTTTGGTGCTGTTGATAGCAGCCGGATTGCTGGTTCGCAGCTTCATCGCTTTGCACGCAGTAAGACCGGGGTTCACTCAACCCGAGCATATTCAGACGGTCCGAGTCTTTATCCCTGAGGCGCAGATCCACGATTCGGCGCAAGTAGCCCAAATGCAAGCTGACATTCTGCACAAGCTTGCTGCGATACCCGGCGTGACGGCAGCGGGCTTCAGCAGTGGTTTGCCGCTTGAACCGGAGTACCACAATGGCAACCCTGTCGCGGTGGAGGGCAGAACATCGCCTGACAGTATCCCTCCGAACCGAACTCTCAAGATCATCTCGCCGGGCCTCTTTGAAGCGCTCGGCGAGCGACTGATTGCCGGCCGCGATTTTACCTGGAACGATCTGCTCAAGCAACGTCCTGTGGCAATAGTGTCGGAGAACATGGCTCGCGAAAATTGGGGTGAGCCACGGGATGCGCTTGGGAAACGTATTCGAATCAGCGGCACCCATGGGCCGTGGAGCATGGTGGTGGGCGTTGCGGAAAACGTCTATAACGATGGAGTCGATCGGCAGCCTCCGGCCATTGTCTATTTCCCCGGCGTTCGCCGCAACCTCGCGTTCGCTATACAAAGCAGGCGTGCCGGCACGGAAGGCTTTCTGAAGGAAATCACAGCGAGCATCCATGCTGTGAACCCCAACCTGCCACTGGCAAGAGTCCAAACTCTGAATGACCTCTATCGGCTTTCTATGGCGCGCACGTCCTTCGCTCTCGTTTTACTTGGAATTGCGG
>JBAUUG010000190.1:0-3106 GCA_049582585.1 Bryobacteraceae bacterium
GGGTAGTGACTTTGCTGAAGATAAAGGATTTAGAAGTGCTTGAGGGTCGCTGGAATGTACTGATTCTGGAAGAGCCCAGAGCGTGATCCCATAATGCGGAAATCCACACTCGTCCAACCCGGAGCTAACGGAGAAGGCATAAGGGCAGCGGCGGCGGGTAAGGCCGCCGCTGCACAAGACACTAACCTCTAGAAGCGAACGCGGATGCCGAGCTGAATAATTCGCGTGTACTCCCCGGCTGCGCCGCCTCCACCCAACCCGAGCGCATTGTATTGCCCGGTGAGCACCCCGAAACCAGCCGGATTTTGCAGGTTTACGCTTGGGTCGCCCCACATCATATGGTTCAAGACGTTGAACGCCTGCGCATAGAACTGGACGCCAATGCGCTCCGTGATGGGCGTGTCTTTGGTAAGACCCAGATCGAGATTCCAGCGCGGCTGTCCGCGCAGCTGCCCACCTCCTCCGCAACTCCCATCAATGCCAACCAGATTGGGCCGGAAATTGTTGTAAACCGCAGCCGGATTGCCGAAAAGGTTCACTCCCGTGCCGCCATTGGCCGGATTGCCGTTCACGGCGATGCCTCCGCTACCGTTCACGCCAAACACGGGCGTATTGCTGTAGCCTATGCCGCTGAGCGGAATCGCGTCGCAGCCGTTCCCGATCGTGCCGTTACCCCATTCCTGATAGGAACCGGTGTAAACGTCGAGCGGTAAGCCGCTGCCGTAGGAGAAGATTGGCGAAACGATCCAGCCCCCGATAACCTCGTTCACAGCCTTATGGCTGCTCGACCAGCGCTGGCCTTTGCCGAAAGGCAAATTCCAACTGCCTAGCAGATTAAAGGTGAACTTCCGATCATAGAACTGCGGCCCGTAGTCGACCCCCAGGTTCCAAGGATCGTTCACGTTGTTCTCTGTATACGCCTGGTTTATGCCGATAATGCCGAGAGCCTTGGACCAAGTGAAGTTGCCGATCACGTTCAAGTTCTGCGAGCGCTTCGACAGCGAAACCACCCCGGCATTGTAGTTGGAATATCCTAGAGACGTATTGTCGTAGAGGAACCCAGTTTGGGTGGTCGACAATAGGCCAGGGCCGAAATTGAAACTGGTATCTAAGTCGCTCCAGAGACTGGTCACCGATTGAGTGGTGATGTTGCCGGATTCTCCGTTCACAACGGCGGCGGTACAGCTGGAGAACCCTTTGCAATAGCTGCTACCGGCGAGAGCAGTCTCGAAGAAGGGCTGCGGTGTGATGGCCCGATTCCCGTGCAACTGAAGGTAGAGGTTGTCATACGCATTTGCGAAGGTCTGGCCGCCCTGCTTCATCATCCAAGGCACATCGTTGAGATCGATCCCCTGGAAGAGATTTCTGGAATATACGCCGACGTAGCCGAGCTCCAGAATGACATTTCCCTTGAACTGCCGCTGAATACTAAAATCCACCGAGTCCGAGTTACCGGGCTTGAAATTGTTGTCGAGCGTAAACGTACGCGAGGCGTAAGCGGCATTGACGTTAGGCTCAACCGGAGCAGTCAAGGTCTGCGGTATGGCTCCAACTGGCGGAATGCCATCGACGCCGATACGAAAGGCGGTGGCGGGCGTGGTGCCGCTTGATTGCGTACAAGCGCCGCTGGTCGTCGGATCGACACAGGCCACCGGTTGCAGGAAGCCGTCACCGAGTACCGGCGTCGACACCAAGTCTATCCCCAAGTTGCGTGAATAGAAACGGCCATAACCAGCGCGGATGACGGTAGCTTTGTCACCGAGAAGCTTCCCGAGCCAACCGTTGCCATTCGTTTGCGGGTTCCACGCGATGGAAACGCGCGGCGCAATCTCGCCGTAGAATGGCTTATAAGGATAACTCAGCCCCTTCACATCTCCGATAGGCGTGAAGCCGATGGTGGGGTTGTATATCTGGCCGGAGTTTGCGGCCGACAAACGGGCGGCGAGATAACTCTGCGCGGTGATAACGTTGCCGGAGGCATCCGTCAGAATATCCTGCACGCCGTTCGCATCCGTGGGCGGCGCCTGATATTGATAGTTTAGGCCGTAAGTTAACGTCAGGTTCGGCTTGATCTTCCAGGTATCGTTGAAATAAATGCTCCAGGTCTGATCAGTGACGAATGAGCGTGTGGGCGTTCCAATGGGATTCGCGGTCAGATTCGCTCCGGTTCGCGTCGCCACGATCGAGCTTGCCCCGACCAGTCCGGCCACTTGTCCATAAAGGCTAGTCCAGGAGCCGATCTCGCTTGAGGGCAGGCAGCTTGAAGTTAGAGTGGTCGAGCAAGGAATAGGCTCAAACGCCGGCGTGAAGTTGATGTTGTTATTACTCACGTTATAGACCAGACTGGTAAGTCCGAGCCCCACATCGTCGTAGCGGTCGAAATGCCAATGCTGATGGAACAAGTCGCCGCCGATCTGGAACAAGTGTGTTCCCCATAGTTTGCTGACGTTGTCGCGGTATTCATAGTCGTGACCATCCCAGAGGCGCTGCCGCGCTTGCTGGGTATTCACATTCAGCGGAAGGAGGCCGTTCCCTGGCCCGTTTTCACCGCCAATCTCGATCGCCCCGGGGTAACCGGGATTCGCGATCGCGCCCGCGCGGAGCCATTGCCATTGGTTGCGCAAGTAGCTGAAGTGAAATTCGTTCGTAAGAGTGGGCGACAGCGTACCCGTGATCCCGGCTATGAGAGAACGCGGCTGCTGTATGTCGCTCGAGGCGCTGGCAGGCTGACCGAGTTTGTCGCCGGGTAGGAAGCCGCCGACGTCCACTTGATCGGTAGTTGGATTTACGTTTTTATAGATGCGATAGCTGCTGAAGAAGCGCCACTTCGCGCCGAAATCGTGATCAATCCGCGCGACCCCAAAGTCGTTGACGAGCGGGAATGTCAGGTTGCCGTTATATCCGCAGGTATTCAACCCGTTATCGCCATAGTTAAAATTGTTGCAGGCCGGCTCGTTCTTATTCCATATTTGGCTGACTACCGGATTGATACCGATCCCGCGCGGATCGCAAGGTAGCCCGCCACTGGCTCCGCATGCGGTCGATGTAGCCAAGTTGTACTGCACGATATTGCCGTTAGCGTCACGCTCTTGTATGATTCCCTGCC
>JBAUUG010000191.1:0-3235 GCA_049582585.1 Bryobacteraceae bacterium
GGACCGCTTCCGGTAACCATCGCGAGCTATGAACAAGTTTTGCGAGACAACTTTGTGCTCCTTCGCGCGAGCGAGCGGATGAGCCGCATCAAGGAAGCGGTTGGGAGTAGCGACGATGCGCTCGTCAAGACCCTGGTTTATCTCGCCGAGTTCCCTACGCCCATTCACGGCAGCTTTGACGCGTCTTATCTCGAGCTGCCGGAAGAGATTCTTTCCACCGTTATGCGCCATCATCAGCGCTATTTTTCGGTGTTGAATGCGGCCGGCTCGCTCGCGCCCGAGTTCATCGCCATCGCCAATACCGACGGCGACCCCGATGGACTGATTCGTCAAGGCCATGAGCGCGTTTTGCGCGCGCGCTTCAATGACGCCCGGTTCTTTTGGAACATCGATCAACAGAAGAACCTCTCAGCGCGTCTCCCTGATCTGGCCAAAGTCACCTTTCACGCCAAGCTCGGCAGCTATAAAGACAAGACCGAGCGCGTCGTGAGGCTCGCGGCTGAACTGGCGGCGCAGACCGGCGCCGATGAGAACGCCGTCGCACGTGCCGCTCTGCTTTCCAAATGCGATCTCACCACCGATATGGTCAAAGAATTTCCCGAGCTGCAAGGCATCGTCGGCGGCCTCTATGCGCGTGAGCAGGGCGAGAGCGAAGCGATTGCTGCCGCAATCTATGACCATTACAAACCGGTCGGCATGGAAGATTCGATTCCGCGTACGCTGAATGGTCAGGTCCTTTCGATTGCGGACAAACTCGACACCTTGCGCGAGTGCTTCCGGATCGATCTCGTTCCCACCGGTTCGAAAGATCCATTCGCTTTGCGCCGCGCCGCTCAGGGTATCGTCAAGATTTTGTTCGAAGCCGAATTGCAAATCGACGTTTTGCATATTAGTCAACCGGAGCTGAAGACGTTTCTTCTGGAGCGGATATCTTTTTATCTCCGGGAGGTCGGCGGATTCCCATACGACGAGGTCAACGCAGTGATGGCGACATCCTCCAGAACCGTCATCGATTTCCTGGATCGAATTAAAGCGCTCCACCACGTCAGGCCGACTGACGACTTCATTTCTATAGCGGCAGGCTTCAAACGAATTAAGAACATATTGATTCAAGCCAAGTTCTTCGGCCATGCGCCTGTCAAATTAGAACTGTTGACGAACGGCCCTGAAAAGCAGCTCTATGAGGCGGCTCTGGCCGTGAGCAAAGCTTTCGAAACGGCTGCGGGATACAAACACCAGCTTGAGCTGATCGCGTCGCTACGGCCCCAAGTGGATCTCTTCTTCGATAAAATTCTGGTGAACGATCCAGATCCGGAGATCCGGCAGAACCGCCTTGCTTTGCTCTCCAACCTGCTGGCGGAATTCTCTACCATTGCCGATTTCTCTGAAATCGTCACCCAAGGCTGAATTTGGAAATCAGGAGATAAGACTCGAAATGAAGAAATACGTTTACTCGTTTGGCGCAGGCGCCGCCGATGGCGATGGCAAAATGCGCGAGATCCTCGGGGGGAAAGGCGCGGGTCTCGCGGAGATGAGCAAGGCCGGCGTACCCGTGCCCCCAGGCTTCACTATCTCGACGGAAGTCTGCAATTTGTTCTTTGAGAACGGCAACCACGTCCCGCAGGAAGTGGACGACCAGATTCGTAAAGCTTTGGAGAAACTTGAAAAGCAAATGGGGAAGAAACTCGGCGTGGGCGATGATCCACTGCTGGTCAGCGTCCGCTCCGGCGCGAAGTTCTCCATGCCTGGCATGATGAACACAATTTTGAATCTCGGACTGAATGACCAGTCGACAGAAGCCCTGGCCAAGAAAAGCGGTAATCCCCGCTTTGCCTACGATTGCTACCGCCGCTTCATTCAAATGTTCGGAGAAGTCGCCTTGCACGTCGAGATGGAGAAATTCGATCACATCTTCGATACGCGCAAGGCCAAAATGAGAGCCAAGCTCGATACCGACCTCACTGCCGAAGATTTGAAGTTCATCATCGGAGAGTACAAGAGATTAGTCAACAAGGAAACGGGCAGAGAGTTTCCGCAAGAGCCGCTCGAGCAGTTGACGCTCGCTCGCGATGCGGTATTCAATTCCTGGAATACGCCGAAGGCGATCTATTATCGCCGGATGGAAAAGATTCCCGATTCTATCGGCACCGCCGCGAACGTGCAGACCATGGTCTTCGGAAACATGGGTGACAGCTCAGGCACCGGCGTTGGCTTCACCCGCAATCCTTCCACCGGCGAGAAGGTCTTCTACGGCGAGTTCCTGGTAAACGCACAGGGCGAAGACGTGGTTGCGGGTATCCGCACGCCGCAACCAATCACCGAGCTTGAGCAGGTGATGCCCCAAGCCTACAAGCAGCTTCGCGAAATTACTGCAAACCTCGAAAAGCACTACCGCGACGTGCAGGATTTCGAATTCACCATCGAAGACGGCAAGCTCTATATGCTCCAGACCCGCAACGGCAAGCGGACCGGTCCTGCGGCAGTGCGAGTCGCTGTCGACATGGTGGAAGAGGGCCTGATCTCAAAGAAGGAGGCCATCCAGCGTGTTGCGCCGAATCAGCTCGATCAGCTGCTGCATCCGGTGCTCGATCCGGCCATGCGCAAAGGCCTCCGCAAAATCGCATCTGGTCTCGCCGCTTCTCCTGGCGCTGCCGTCGGACGCGCCGCATTCTCATCGGAAGATGCAGTCGAGCTCGCCAAAAATGGTCCCGTAGTGCTGGTGCGGAAAGAGACCACTCCCGACGATATTCACGGAATGGATGTCTCAAAGGGCATTCTGACTGCAGTCGGCGGTCTCACGAGCCATGCTGCTGTGGTGGCGCGCGGCATGGGCCGCCCCTGCGTGGTCGGCGCATCCTCTGTTTCAGTCGATGAACCGGCCAAGCGGGCCACCATTTTATTTGAAGGCCTTAAGACCGTGTTGAACGAAGGCGATTGGATTTCGCTCGACGGCACTTTGGGCGAAGTCTATCTCGGCCAGTGCAAGACCAGCGAGCCGGATCCCAAGTCTCACTATTTCGCGGCCTTCATGGAATGGGCCGATGAGTTCCGTGGCAACTTCGGCGTGCGCGCCAACGCTGACATCCCGCGCGACGCCAAGCAAGCCCGTCTATACGGCGCGGAGGGCATCGGCCTTTGCCGCACTGAACACATGTTCTTTGCCGAAGATCGCATCGCGCACATGCAGGCGATGATTCTCGCTCGGGATGAGAAGACGCGCAGGAAAGCTTTGCAG
>JBAUUG010000192.1:0-21648 GCA_049582585.1 Bryobacteraceae bacterium
ATGAAGGGCAACTCAATCATACCTACGTAATTTCACCGACTACAACAAACAACTTCGTCATCTCTTTCCTTTGGTACAGCGCGATTTTCGGTCCCGCGAATGAAAGCGCGGCTCTGAGCAGCTTCCCGAGCTACTTCAATATCGGCGGCGCAGGGGGCGCGAACGGAAGCGGGTTCACGCCAATGGGTGTCAACTGGAGCGCCTTTCCGCAGGGTCGCGATTCAGGCCAGGGACAGATTGTAGACGATTTTTCACTGATCAAGGGTAAGCACAGCATTAAATTTGGTGTGAACTACCGCAGGAACCGCGTAACCGATTTCAGTTATGAATCGGGTGCCGTAGGGTCATACTTCTTCAACAGCCTTTCGGATTTCGCCTCCGGGGTCACTAGCCCCACCACCGGTAGCGAATACTTCCAATCGTTCAGCCCTCTGCTGGATGCGCACATTCGTTTCTACAACCTGGCCGCCTATGTGCAGGATGAATGGGCCGCCAAGCCGAATCTGAAAATTACTCTCGGAATCCGCTTTGATCGCACCGCCAACCCCACCTGCCTCGATGACTGCTTCTCGCGCCTCAATGTGCCGTTCACCTCGAGCAGCTTCCAGACGGGTGCCGATATCCCTTATAACAGCTCCATTCAGACCGGCCTTTCGCATCCGTACTACAGCACCGACTCAGTCGTGCCCGATCCGCGCCTTGGCATCGTCTGGAGTCCGAGGGGAGCCAACAGCACTGTGATTCGCGGCGGCATCGGCCTATTTTCCGATCTAGCGCCTGGGTTCCTGGTCTCGAATATCTTCACGAACGCGCCGTACCCGTTTAGGGTCAACGTTGCGGATGGCTCTCTCGTTGGCCTTGCGAACACTCCCGGCAGCGCTGCCGCCGAGGCCCAGGCCGATTACAATGCCTTCAAGACCGGCTTTTTTGCCGGCCAGACACTCCCTCAATTGGAGGCTGCCACAAACAATACGTTCAGCCCCATTAACTACTACTCGGTTCCCTCGAAATTTCTGACTCCTAATTACCTGGAGTGGAGCTTTGAAATTCAACAGCCACTCGGAACCAAGAACGTTCTTGTCGCGACCTACAGCGGCAACAAGGGATACAATCTTCTGGTTCAGAACGGCTTTGCAAATGCCTATCTGGCAAATCCTGGCAACTTCCCATCCGGATTCGCAGGACTTTCCACAACGGCCCCCGACCCCCGCTTTGCGGCAGTAACTCAATTGACGAACGGCGGAATCTCAAATTACAACGGTTTGTCAGTTCAGTTCCGCAGATCGTTCTCTTATGGTTTCCAGGGTCAGGTCAACTACACCTGGAGTCATGCGCTGGATAATATCTCGAACGACGGCTCGGGACTGCCCTTCAACACCTGCTCAGGATGCGGTCTCACCTCGCTTCCTAGCCCGAGCGTCGCGGCTAGTTACGGCAACGCGGATTACGACATTCGTCACAACCTGACCGCTGATTTCGTCTGGGATATGCCTTGGAAGTTCGGCAACAAGCTCATTACGAACCTCCTCGGCAATTGGACGCTTTCCGGGAAATTCTTCTGGCGGACCGGAGCTCCGTTCAGCCTTGTCGACAGCACTCTTGCCGGCGCCGTGGGTAGCACCAACATCAACGCAACGATGCTGGCAACGACGACGGGCGCGTTGCCTTATAGCTGCGGCGCTAGCGCGGTGAATACGCCCTGCTACGGCTCTCAAATCGTGGCGGCCGGCTCTGAAACCAACTTCGGCAACGTGGGACGCAATTCCATCTATGGTCCGCATTACTCGGATATCGACACGTCGCTGTACAAGAACTTCAACGTAACCGAGAAGATGAGATTCCAGATCGGCGCCAGTGCCTATAACCTGCTGAACCATCCGAATTTCCAGAACCCCGGAGCGAATATTGCCAGTCCGAGTACTTTCGGAACCATCAGCGGGGCTGCTATTCCGCCAACTAGCGCCTATGGCTCCTTCCAGGGCTCGGCGGTATCCGGACGCGTGCTGGTCCTTACCGGCCGGTTCCAGTTCTAAACATTACTCGCTCAACCTACACAAGAAGGGCCGATCGAACAGATCGGCCCTTCTTGTCGTTTCACTCAGCGCAAATTTCGCAGGTACTCTGGCGGAATTGAGCTTTTGAGTTGCGGATCCAATCTTAAGCCCTCGTTTAATTCTGCCCGCGCGTCTGACGAGAGATTATTTCCCTTCGCGGCGAGCAGGACGCCAAGATCGATATGGGCGCGAGCCATTCTGGGATCGAGCAGGATGGTTTTGCGCAGCTCGCTCTCGGCTTGAGGCAAGTCTTCTTTCTTGATCAAGGCTCGGGCGAGATTGTAGTGCGCTAAAGCAAACGCCGGTCGCAGCTTTATCGTTATAGAAAACTGCTCCACCGCACCGTCCGTATCTCCCAGGAACAGCAACAAGCTCCCTAAATTGTTGTGAGCGTCCGGATAGTCGGGCTTGGCTTGTATAGACGCGCGGAAGGCAGCCGCGGCTTCCTGAGGCTTGCCGAAATGCCATAGTTCCAGTCCTCGAGTCACTTCCCCTTGCGCGCGATTCAACGCAATCTGTCGGCGCGAAAGCTCTCGCGCTTTTTGGAACTCATCCGCCGCCCCTGCCTGATCCCCCAAAGAGGCCAGCGCCGTCGCGTAAGCGTTGGTCGCCGCGAGAGAATCGGGATTCACAGCCAGGGCGTGTTCCAAGACGCGCCGGGCCTCCGGCCACTTGTGTTGTTGAACGAGCGTTACGCCTAGATACTCTTCGGCGGGTCCGAAGTCGGATTTCAATTCGAGCGTCCGCCGGAATTCCGTCTCTGCCCCCGCGAAATTTCCTTCCTGCAGACGAATCATGCCCAGCCCATAGTGTGCGCCGGCGTTACGCGCATCCAGGCGCAGCACCGTATCCAGCTCCTCCTCCGCTTGATCGAAATCCCCCAGGCGCAGCGAGACATCCCCAAGCTCGAGATGCGCGGCAACATAGCCGGGAGAAAGCGCAATCGCGTTGCGAAAACACGCGGCGGCCTGCGACCATTTCCCGCCATCCGATTCAGTCAGCCCTTTCTGAAACCAGCCCGGGGCCGACAGGTCCTGAGCCGCGAAACAGCCTGGTACAAGAAGCCACGCCGCAGCAGCTCCGCAAAACAATTTCATCGCGCCCTCAGGCCTCCTTCTGCCGGATCGTGTGCTCCTTGTTAATCCCTAGCCCGGGGTGGCGCTCAAAACTGCCGTCCGGCCAGCGGATTTCGAGGTGATCGATCACGCGGGCGTCGCCCAAGCCAAAGTGAACGCGCACATCGCTCGAAGACACATAACTTTCAGCGCTGCGAACTTCATCAATCTGGGTCAATTGACCGGTCGTGACAGCGATTCTGGCGCCGATCGCGTCGCGATTGCATTTGGCTCCTACCATTTTGAAACGCACCCAGCCGCCGGGAAAGCGCCTCGCGGGTCTGTAGAAAAACGGCTCCTGATCGATGTTATTTACCACGATCCCCATGAGGCCGTCACCGGCCAGATCTCCAAATGCGGCGCCCCGGCTGCTACGTTTTTCGGTAAACCCGCTTTCTTCATTCGGTACCAAAGCAAAGCGGCCGTTGCGCAGATTCCGATAAAGCTGGTTGTCCTGGCGGTACGTGCCCCGCGTCTGTTCCAGCTTCGGATAGATGTGACCGTCCGCAACAAACAGTTCTTTCCAGCCATCGTTGTCGAAATCGATGAAGCCCGTTCCCCATTTGAGTTTGTTGTAACCTGCAGTTCCAAGACCCGCTTGATAAGTGACGTCCTCGAATTGTCCTCGCGTGTTCCGGTATAAAGTGCTGTAATCCTCAGAGAAGTTAGTGACGTAAAGATCCAGCCATCCATCGTTGTTATAGTCGCCTACTGCGATCCCCATTCCCGATTGCGACCTGCCATCGGCGCTGACCGCGCAACCTGCTTCAAAGCCGATTTCTTCGAAGGTTCCATTCCCTTTGTTGTGCCAAAGAAAGTTGGGCACGCTATCGTTCGCGACATAGATGTCGGGCCAGCCGTCGTTATCGAAATCGAACCACGTCACGCCCAATCCATAGGCGCGATCGCTATCATGGATGCCCACCTCTGCGCTGACTTCACGGAATTTGCCGCCGCCCTCGTTGCGGTAGAAGAGGTCGGCCAATCCGGGCAGGCCCTGCGGACCGCATGCCACGGGCATGCCTTGGTAAGAGCAGTAGGCGTTTGCACCTGGACGCGGGATACGAGCCGTATCGAAATCTACATATCGCGAGACGTAGAGATCCAGCCGTCCATCACGATCATAATCTCCCCAGGCGCAGCCGGTACTCCAGTTCCCTCCCTCCAGTCCGGCCTCCCGCGTGACATTGGTGAATGTGCCGTCTCCGTTGTTGTGAAACAGCGCGTTCGTTCCGAAATTCGTGATGAAAACGTCGCGGTAGCCGTCGTTATCGTAGTCCCCAACGGTCACGCCCACTCCCCATCCCTCGTTCTTTAGCCCGCTATCTGCTGTGACGTCCGTAAACGTTCCATCGCCATTATTTCGGAACAAGCGGCTTGAGGTGCGAGGCAAACGAGGATCAGCCAGGATTTGAAAGGATGATCCGTTTACGAAGAAGACGTCTGTCAAACCGTCGTTGTTATAGTCGAACAGCGCAACTCCGCTGCCGACGGTCTCCACCAGCCAATCCTTCACCGGCGACCCGCAGGTATTTCGAAATCGAGCCAAGCCACTGTCGCGCGCGGCATCGACGAACCATGGCCCAGGCGCAAGGACGGGTTGCCCCAGGGATCCTCCCCGGAGAACCGGAAGCATGAATGTTATTCCAGCCCCGCTCCGGCTGAAGAAGCTACGCCGGGTTAACGCTTTTGCTGGATTCGAAGACACTCCTGCTTCTTACTATGTCATTTGGAATGGGCAGACGCCGCCAATTCCTGATATCCCATTCTCGTCTTGAGGGGGGAACACAAGCGGTACGCGCTCGGCTTGTTAAACTTAAGGTAGCCAAGCAATTACATGGTTACCGCGCCTACACTCGCCGAAGAGATCCTTGAGCTGAAGACTCGACGGCGGGCAATCATTCTGGCCCACCATTACCAGGAAGCTGAGATTCAAGAGCTTGCCGATTCGGTCGGCGACAGCTTGGAGCTTGCCCGCGCCGCGAAGAAATTCGAAGGCGATGTGATTGCATTTTGCGGCGTGCGTTTCATGGCCGAAACGGCCAAAGTGCTGAATCCCGAGCGCGTGGTGGTCATTCCCGACAAGCACGCGGGATGCAGCCTGGTCGAGAGCTGCTCGGTGGAAGGCGTGCGCGCGTTCAAACGACGCAATCCCGGTCATGTAGTCGTCAGTTACATCAACACCTCGGTCGAAGTGAAGGCGGAGAGCGATATTCTCTGCACCTCGCGCAACGCGGTGGCCATTGTAAACTCCATCCCCGCTCACAAGCCGATCCTGTTCCTGCCCGATATCAATTTAGGAAACTACGTTCAGAAACAAACCGGGCGCAAGAACATGAAGATCTGGCAGGGCGCGTGCATTGTTCACGCGACATTTCCCGCCCGGCGCTTAGCTGCGGCGCGTTCGGAACACCCGAGTGCCTTGGTTGCCGCTCATCCCGAGTGCCCGGGCGATGTGCTTGGCATGGCGGATTTCATTGGTTCGACATCGGCGATTATCGATTGGTGCACCACGCAGAGCGCGGACGAGTTCATTGTGATGACGGAAAGCGGCGTCCGCTACTCGCTCGAGAAGCTCGCGCCGAAGAAGAAGTTCTATTTCGTCGCGAACGAGAACTGCAATTGCAGCGAATGCCCGTACATGAAGCTGAACTCACTCGAAAAGCTGCTGGCGTGTCTTGAGAACCTGGAGCCGCGTATCGAGCTCTCGCGCGACATTATGGAACGAGCGCTGGTGCCGATCGAGCGCATGTTAGCGGTGAAGTAGTCACTTACGCCGTGGGCCAACTTGTCCAACTCGCGCCCCGCTTCCCGCCCCAGGCGCCGGTTTTAGGGCCGCTGATCGACTCGTTCGGCCGCTTGCATTCCGACCTCCGCATCAGCGTTACGGACCGATGCAATATTCGCTGCTTCTACTGCATGCCCGAGCTGGGAGCGGAGTTTTCTCCTATCTCGTCCCTGTTGAGCTTTCCACAAATCCTGCGCTTCGTCTCAGCCGCGCTGCCGCTAGGCATATCGAAAATACGGCTGACCGGGGGAGAGCCGCTGCTTCGCCCCAGACTGCCCGATCTGATTGCCGCGCTCGGCGAGTTCAACGGCATACGCGATCTCGCACTTACGACGAATGCCGTTCTGCTCAGAGATGCCGCGCAACCCTTATATGATGCCGGGCTGCGGCGTTTGAACATCCATCTCGACACCTTGGACCGCGAGCGCTTCCGCACGATTACGCGCCGCGACGACTTGGGGCGTGTGCTTGCGGGAATCGACGAGGCGATCAAGCTCGGGTTTCAGTCCATTAAGCTGAACGCTGTTGCGATCAAAGGGCTGACGGAACCGGACGTCATTTCGCTCGTGCGCTTCGGCCGCGAGCGCAACATCGAAGTCCGTTTTATCGAATTCATGCCGCTCGATTCACAACAGCTCTGGTCGCTCGACCGCGTTCTCACGGCCGACGAGATGATCGAAATACTGATTCGTGAGTTTGGGCCGCTTACGCCCGTGCCGGACGCGGATCCCCGCGCTCCCGCGACTGAATACCAATTTGAGAATGGCGATCGGGTTGGATTTATCGCCTCAGTCAGCCGGCCGTTCTGCATGAACTGCAATCGCCTGCGCCTGACCGCGGATGGCAAGCTGCGCAATTGCCTGTTCGCGCGAGAAGAGACTGACGTAAAGCATTTGCTTGATCACGCGGATTCCGATTCAGCATTGGAAACGGCGATTCGTTCGACAGTCTGGCAGAAATGGGCGGGTCACGAGATCAACCGCTCATCCTTTGTTGCGCCGCAGCGCCCCATGTACGCCATCGGCGGATGACTACAACCGTCCGGCGCCGGCGGCGGGTTTGCAATCGTAGAAAGCGGGTGCCTTGTTGTAGCGCTGTTGATAGGCTTCGCTCAGGCGCTCGCGAAACTTCTCAGCGCGATTCGGCTCAACCAGATTGACCGTGCAACCGCCGAATCCCCCGCCCGTCATGCGCGACCCATAGACCCCCGGAATCTTAATCGCTGTGTCAACCAGAAAATCGATCTCTTCGCAGCTGATCTCGTAGTCATACTGCATGCTGCGGTGGGAAGCGACGAAGAGCCGGCCCATTTCGCGCAAATCGCGCGCGCGCGCCGCGACGCCTAAGTCCAGCACGCGCTGGCTATCGGAAATCACGTGACGAGCGCGTTTCCGCGGTATGGCGGGGATAATATTCTGAATCTCTTCGAAGAAGCTCAGCGACACATCGCGCAGACTTTGAACGGCCTTATCGACGGTTTGAATCGCGGCGACAGCCTCCTGACACTCCTTTACGCGCTCACGATACGCGGACGTGCCCAAATCGTGCTTCACCATCGAATTCACGGCAATGATGGCGAGATCCGGTGGAAGCGGGACATATTCATGTGAAAGGCTGCGGCAGTCGATTTGAATCGCCGCTCCCTCGCGGCCGAAGACCGATGCGTACTGGTCCATGATGCCGCACGGAACTCCAACAAACTCAATCTCGGCGCGCTGGCCGAGTTTGGCAATTTCCAGCGGACCCATCTCCTGCGAATCGAGCAACGAGAATGCCGACGCAATTTCGAGTGCCGCCGATGAGCTGAGTCCCGATCCAACGGGCACTTCGCTGGCCACGTAGAGATCGCCCGCATGCATAATGAAACCCGCTCGAGAAAGCTGCTGTGCAACGCCTACGATGTAATCGCTCCACGTCCCAGCGGGCTTGGCTTTCGGGACATCTTCAACATCAATCTCAAAGCTTTCACCGAGGTCTCGCGCATACATGCGCAGCTTGCGGTGATTCGCCGGCGCGATAGCTATATAACACGCCATATCCAGAGCGATGGGGAAAACGAAACCGAGATTGTAATCGGTGTGTTCGCCAATCAGATTCACCCGCCCCGGCGCGCGATATAGCGCCGGAGTGGAATCAGATTGGAAGTGATCTCGGAACGCGTCTACGATTTCGCCCGAAACGATAGCCACAGAAGACATACTCCGAAAACCAGCATCGCCAGACCGGTCCACAGATTCACGTTGACCCCAGCGTCCAATTCGGCGCGAACAGCCGGTTTGATGAAGGCATATAACACGAGAATCAGTCCCAGGAGCGAAAACAGATATCCAGTTGGACGGCGTAGATCATTCATAGCGCTTACCAGTAGAGGACGTTGAATATCACGAGCACGACGACCACGATAACAGCCAAGGGGCCGGGGCGCTTATACCAGGGAGCGCCGGTCTCGACCGGCACATCCGCGGTAGCGCCGTATACCAGGTTGTGAAGCTCGGCCTCCGGTTTCGGTGTTGTGGCAAGACTGACCGCGACGGTGACCACGAAGCACATGCTCCACGCGATAATGGCGATCCAGAAGTTCTGGGCCATAGTCGATGGAAATGAATGAAGGTTTGCAATCCAACCTCCCTTGTTTTCGGCAACCGTAAGCGCGAGCGTCATCCCGCCCGCGATCAATCCAGTGAGTAATCCCCAAAAAGCTCCATGGCCGGTGGATCGCTTCCAGAACATGCCGAGCAGGAATGTGGCGAACAGCGGCGCGTTGACGAAGGCGAATACCAGCTGGAGGAAATCCATGATGTTGTTGAAGTAGGTCGCAAGATAAGCGCAGCCTACGGAGAGCAAGACGCCTGCAATCGTTGTGGCGCGGCCGACCCAAAGATAGTGCTTGTCGGGAGCATCTCGCCGGATGTAGCTCTGGTAGAGGTCATAAGTAAAGACCGTGTTGAAGGCCGTAACATTGCCGGCCATGCCGGACATAAACGATGCCATCAGAGCTGTCAAGCCGATACCCAGCGTTCCGTTCGGATAAAATTTCGCCATCAGCGTGGTGAGCACCTGGTCATAATCGTATCCGCCGCCATGCTTTAAGGGAAGCGTATAGCCGCCCCCCGCCATGCTCATTAAAGCAACGGCAGCGATGCCTGGCAGGATGACCACGAAAGGCATAAAGATCTTAGGAAAGGCGGCGAAAATCGGAGTCTGGCGCGAGCCAGCCATAGTCTCGGCTGCTAATGCGCGCTGCACAACCAGGAAGTTTGTGCACCAGTATCCGAAGGACAGCACGAAGCCGAGGCCAGCGATCAACCCGAATGGCTCAACACCCATGGGGTTCTCGCTTGCATGTCCCACGTACTTCCATGTGTGCGTCATGACGGGCTGCAAATGCGCCGCGATGCCGCTCCATCCTCCCGCTTTGCTGACGGCGAGAATCGAGAGTGGCGCGAAACCTAGAATAATGAGGAAAAACTGGACCACCTCGTTGTAAATCGCGCTGGTGAGGCCGCCCAGGAAGGTGTAAACCAACACAATGACGGCTGAGAGCAGAACGGAGCTGGTGAAGCTCCAACCCAGAACCAGCTCAAACAGGAGCCCCAGGGCATACATGCTGATTCCCGAAGAGAAGACCGTCATGATGGCGAAAGTGATGGCGTTCAACCCTCGCGTCTTCTCGTCGAAACGGAGCTTCAGGTACTCGGGAACGCTGCGGGCGCGGCTGCCGTAGTAAAACGGCATCATGAATAGGCCCACGAACAGCATGGCCGGAACCGCGCCGAGCCAATAGAATTGCGCTGTCATGATGCCGTACTTGGCCCCGGACGCGCACATTCCGATCATTTCCTGCGCTCCGAGGTTGGCGGCGATGAAGGCAAGGCTCGTGATCCAGACCGGAACCGAGTGTTTTGAAGTGAGAAAGTCTTCGCTGGTGGTGATCTTGCGCCTCACCAGGAATCCGATTCCCATGACAAAGCTGAAGTAAATCACAAGACTGACGTAGTCGATGGGTGTGAGTTTCAATGTTCAGTTCCGTCCCGCAGGGAATTGTATCGTAGAACCTCTCCCGTTTAGAGTTAGTTAGCGAGATTCCGTTACTTCCAACCGGAGAAACGGCCCTTGCGGCGAAATCGGGCGTACAATAAGACGCAGGGGGTTAAGTCATGAAGCGAGTGTGGCAAACATCGGCAAAGGTCGCGGGGGGACTTGTCTTAACCGCCTTGTACGCGATGCCGCAGGCGTACACCATCTCCGCCAAGCCGGGAGCGGTCAACTACATTGAAGGGAACGCGTATCTGGACGGGCGGCCTATTTCGCAGAAGGTTCTAAGAGCGACTTTTCTGAATGCGAATGACACGCTTTCGACGGACATCGGAAAGGCTGAGGTACTGCTCACGCCGGGCGTATTTTTGCGAATCGGGGACAACAGCCAAATTCGGATGATTTCCCCGTCTTTGACCAATACACAGCTCGAAGTCATTCGAGGCGAAGCGATGATTGAAGCTGCCGGGTTGATGAAGGACAACAGTGTCCAGATCATCGATCATGGCGCTTCCATAACCCTCGAAAGGAATGGCTTGTATCGAATCACAGGCGATGAGCCGCCCACTGCCGGCGTCATTGACGGGAAAGCGAGCCTTTATCTGGGGGAGCGAAAAGTTGAAATCGGCAAAGGACACGAGACAGTCATCGCGTCGCCATTGAAGGTTGAGAAGTTCGACAAGAAAAGAGATGACGACCTGTATGCCTGGAGCAATGTGCGCTCTGAATACGATGCCGCGGC
Organism: Bryobacteraceae bacterium; assembly: GCA_049582585.1. GTDB lineage: Bacteria > Acidobacteriota > Terriglobia > Bryobacterales > Bryobacteraceae > Bog-105. Next base: position 10,735 of record JBAUUG010000192.1, read on the forward strand.
GAGTTATCAGACCTCAACAAATGCGGCCATCAACAGCTACGGCGGCTTGGGCGGGTACGGATTCGACGGATATGGACTCGGCGGGTACGGATTTAATGGGTTTTATGGATCCGGTTGGCTCTGGAACAACGGCTTTAGCTCATGGGCATGGCTACCCGGCGCGGGGGCGGCGTTCTATAGCCCGTTTGGATTTGGATTCTACGGGCCTGCGTACATCGGTTATGCTCCGGTTATTTATGCGCCGGTCTATGGAGGCGGAGGAGGAACCGTGACTAAGAAACCGGTGCCGGTGAATCCGCAGCATCCCCCCGCCATCGGAGCAATAGCGGCCTCGCCGTCGGCAAATGAGGCGGCCCGCGTCCAAGCCGCGCGCTCATTCGCGGCGTCCGGTGGATTCCGGACCGCGAGTGGCGATACGGTTCCAGTGGGGCGCTCGAGTGGGTCTTCAGGGTCCAGCGGCGTGACAGGAAGTTCCAGAGGTTCGTCCGGCGGTATCGCAGCTCGCTCTTCGGGCGGTGGTTTTGCAAGCTCAGGTGCTTCGCACAGCGGTGGCGGATCCGGCGGCGGTGGTCACAGATAAGCAACCGGCAGTCAAGCCTACTTTGCCCTACCTGTTGAAATCTGAGCCGGAATCTTATTCCTTTTCCGATCTCGAAAGAGACGGAGAAACGGTGTGGGACGGTGTCTCTAACCCGGTCGCCGTAAAGAATCTGCGCGAGATGAAGCCTGGAGAGAAGCTGGTGATTTATCATACCGGCAATGAACGCCAGGCGGTGGGTACGGCAACAGTCGTCAGCGTTGATATCGGCGACGCTAAGACTCCGCGGGTGGTGATCAAGGCGGGACGGGCCATTATGAAGCCTCGTAGCCTGGCGGAAATCAAGAATGAGGGACTCTTCGAGGGCTCGCCGCTGGTGAAACAAGGGCGGTTGTCTGTCGCGCCCCTCACGAGTGAACAGTACGAGTGGTTGACTCGCGGTTAGCTTTGAGCGCGTCAAGAACGCGTGAGAGCCCCTCGGCCAAGATCGTGCTTTCGCCACCGATGCCGATTCGGATGCGGTCGGGTGATCCGAAGAAACGGCCAGGCGTGACTACTGTTTCATAGCGCTCCATAAGCAATCGGCAGAAGTCTTCGGCCGGAAAACCAATCCGCGGAAACAGCACTGTTCCTATGGCGGCTTGCTCACAATCGAGCTCCGGCGCGGCGCTGAGAAACTCACGCGCTAACGCGCTGTTCGTCTGCAGCAGCTCTTGTGACGACTGCGCGATTATGTCCAGATGGGCGAGCGCGATGCAACTCAGCTGGTCAGTGACGTAGGGCGCGTTCACGTAGAAGAGATCGTTCAGCCGATACATTTTTCGGATCAGATCCGGGTCCGCCAGCACCCACCCACAGCGCAGGCCGCTCAATCCATAAACCTTTGTCAAGCTGTTAGTCACGATGAATTCAGGCCCGAGGTGAAAGGCTGTGCGGGGCACCGTGTCAAATAGTAGATCGAGGTAGACCTCGTCTACCAACACGCGCGCACCAACCGATGCGGCGATGTCTCCCGCGCGCCGCAACGTGGCTTCATCGGTGTACGCGCAACTTGGGTTGTGCAGATTCGTGAGGACGATCAGGCGCGTACGGGGAGTGACCGAACGCTCCAGAGCGTCGATCTCGATAGCGAATTTCTCCGCAGCCGGGCGCTCGAAATATTTGATGTTGCCGCCGAGGTACTGCGCCGTCTCCCATAACAGCGGATACGCAGGATGTTCGATGAGGACCTCATCGCCCCGCTCGATGGCTACCGCCATGGCGAGCAGATTCGCCATCGAGGTGCCCTGGGCAGTGGCGACGCAATCCGGTTCGACCCCACATTTTGCGGCAATGGCGTGTATCAAGGGCCGATAGCCGTAAGCGCCCGGCCCGCTGAGGGTCAAGGAATTGAAGTCGACGGGCAAGCCGGAAAGCGGATAGTTTTTCACTCCGCTGTTAGCCAAGTTGAATGCGACGGGCGGGAGTGTTTTCACCCACTCCATGTAAGCCGACCTCATCACGCCCGCTGCCTCCGGCTCCAATAGAAATAGACGGGGATGCCCAGCAATAGAAGCCCCAATCCAACCAAGCTGTTTCCCGGATAGTGATAGAAGGTGGCAAGCACCACGAGCCAGCACGTGGTCACAAAGAAGATTGTCGTGAACGGATGCCCTGGAGTTCGATGTTCCCGCGCGCCCGGTGTTCGGCGGCGAAATACGAAGAGAGATGCGCCGGTGAGGCCGAAGAAAATGAAATCGATGGAGACTACGTAGTTTAGGATTTGCTCGTAGCGGCCCGAAATCGCGATGATCACCGCGAGGAAGCCTTGCAGCGCGATGGCCGCGACCGGCGCTCTGGTGCTCTTTGGCAGCCAGGCGATGAAGCGAAAGAACAGGCCGTCGCGCGCCATCGCGAAGTAGATGCGGGGAGCGGTCAACATTCCTTGACTGAGAAAGCCCAAAGTCGATACTGCGATGGTGAGGGCCATGAATAGGGCGCCGCGATCGCCAATGGCCCTCTGCATTACGGTGAAAGCCGGAGTTACTGTTGCCGCTAATCCGCTCGGCCCGAGCGTGCGCAGGCAGACGACGTTCACGGAGAGATAGATGGTGGTCACGCCAATCACACCGAGCAGTAAGGCACGCGCCAGATCTCGCCCCGGATTTCGCATCTCGCCGGTCATGAAGCTGGCAGTTTGCCAACCTCCATAGGCGAACAGCACGGGCACGCACGCAGCTCCGAAGGTCAATAAGAGGCCGGGGGTAAACGGCTCGGGCGTGCCAGCGTGCGCGACTGCCGGCGCGACTGCGGGCATAGCTGCTGGCGCAGCTAGGAATCCGGCGGCGACCAGCACGGCAACCGCCGCGATTTTCATCACCATGAGCGTGCTTTGAACGGCGCTGCCCGAACGAACTCCCAGGCAGTTCACGACGGTAAGGAAGACTAAGGCAAAGGTTGCGATCAATCCGTCGGAGGCGCCGGTGTGAACAATTTCCCGCGCATAACGCGCGAACGTGATTGCGACAGCCGCCATTCCGCCGGTTTGCATGACCAGCAGCAGCGCCCATCCATAGAGAAAGGCGACGGAAGGATGATAGGCTTCGCGCAGGTAAGCGTACTGGCCGCCCACGTCCGGCCTGAGCATCGCCAGCTCGGCGTAGATGAACGCTCCGGCGAGTGCGGTTAATCCGCCCAGTATCCACGCGGCCAAAATGAGAAACGACGTGTGTACCTGGCGCGCGACGACATAGGGATTGACGAAAATACCGGATCCGATGATGCCGCCCATCACGATCATGGTGGCATCGAAGACCCCCAGACGCCGTGCAAGCGATGGGGCCGCAGCGGGCGAAGATGGCGCGCCGATCTTTTGTTTGTCTGCCAAGGGCCGCTAGCCGCTTGCAGTTCGCCGCTTGGCGGGTTTCTTCGTCGCCTCGGCCTCGCTTTCCGAACTCCTGGCGGCGGGCTTCCTTTGCGGCAGTTCTCCGAGGCTCTTCTGTAAGGCCTGCATGAGATCGATCACCGGAGCGCGTTTCTTGGGCGCGGCGCCCTCGACGGGTTGCCCTTCGCGTTTCGCCTCGACCATCTGCAGCAAGCGTTGTTGATACTCGTCGTGGTATTTCGAAGGGTCGAAATCCGCGGCTAATCCCTCGACCAGTTTTTCAGCCAGCGCAACCTCCTGCGGCTTGACGCTCACGTTGTCATCGCGACGGAATTCCGGAACCTCGCGCACCTCCTCGGGATAAAACATGGTGTGCAGCAGCAAGCCGTCGGCATTCGGGCGCACGATGACGGTGTATTCGCGCTGATGCATGGCGATTTTTGCAACCGCGCTATAGCCGGATTTCCGCATGGTCTCAAACAACAGGTGATAGGCCTTCTTGCCGGCGTCCTCGGGAACCATGAAGTAAGAAGCGTCGAAATAAATCGGGTCGATGCCTTCAGCCTTCACGAATTCGAGGATTTCCATGTTGTCGCTAGAGGCCGGAGCCACGCTCTTCACGTCTTCGTCGGTGACGATGACGTAGCGATCCTTCTCGGCCTCATAACCTTTCACCAGCTCGCTGCGCTCGACAACGCGCTCGCAGTGCGGGCAATAGGTCTGCTGCTTAATGCGGCTTCCGCACACCTGATGGATCTGATGGAAGCTGACGCGCTCGGTTCGGGCGGCCGTGAACAGGCGGATGGGAATCGTGATGAGGCCGAAAGTGATGTAGCCTTTCCAAACTGTCGATGCCATGTCTTCCTCCTAAGAAGAGGCACAACGCAATTAAAACAATATCCTGTCGCTTTGTCGTTTGCAAGCCGACGATGGGCGCCGATGCTTTGACGTACTGGTACGTTCGGCGAGGTTTAAGCGGCTTCTGCGACGGATTTTTCGGCCTTTTCGACGCTCGATTCCTCGAAATCCGGCGAGGCGGTCATGGCTTCGGGCTGGTTTTGCGGAACAAACCCAGAATTCTTACGGGTCACGTGGGCGCTCTGCGGAACGAAGCCACGCATACGCTCTTTCTTGAGTTTCATCAATGTATTCAGAGCTTTGTGGAACGCGCGCTCGTGGGTGGTGTAGTAGCGCAGATAGAGCGTCAGACTTTTTTGGTCGACGCCATCGGCGGTGAAGCATTCATTTTGAAGGCGCAGGGCTCGTTGGGTGAGCCAGTGCGATTGAGCCATGTCGTGGATGAGGAGGTTTTCGGTGGGATTCTGCGGCTGGTGCTCGTCCATAAGCGCGGTAAAAAGGGTTTGGAATGCCTCGCGATCTTCGCCGGGTATGATGAGCTAGCCGGAAGCAAGACCGTGCTTCAGAGAATTATGAGAAGAAGCGGTTTTTCCGTCGGCGCTGCGGGGACCTGTAGAGTGCTGAGCGTTCTGCCGGTTGATTTCCGCGCGCGCGGTTTTTTGCGAAACGAACCGACTGGCGGTTCGCGAATCGAGGCCGGCATTGATTGTGTCGCGGATGGCTTTTATTTCGGCGGCAGTCTCCGGGGAGGGGTTTTCAGATAAATCGCTATTCTGCGAAACGAAGCCAATCGCGACTGGAACGGGCGGCGGCGCCGCAATCGCGTCCAGGGCGGCTTTTTTGATTTCGAGCTTCTTCGCTTTGCGCTCGGCGGTGCGGCGCTCTGTTCGTGCTTGACGTGGCGTCATGAGTATGTTTCCTCCCGGAAATAATGGGCGAGAGACGGCGCGGCTGTCTGTTGCCCGGCTGGAGGATAGCACCTCGGAGGAAGGGGATTGGGCGGTTCGCGGCAAATTTGGGGCGCAAGTCCTTGGACTGGATAGAGGAGGATTATTTTGTCAATCTGTGAATAGGAATCCTGACAACGCCGAACCTGAAGTCCGCGCGGACGATGCGGTTAAACAAGTACCGAACACGACGCGACTGCACGTGCGAAGAGGGTGAAAGACTTGACACTACTACTGAGATCCCGTACTATCATGAAGTTGGAATTTGAGTGGCACGACGCCAAGGCAGATGCGAACTTGCAGACGCATGGCGTGAGCTTCGAATTGGCGAAGACGGTGTTCAAAGACGCTTTTGCCATCGAGCGCCGTGATGATCGCGAAGACTATAGCGAGGAACGTTTTGTGATTATCGGCGTGGCCGAGGGGCACGTTCTTTTGTTTGTAGCGTATACCGAACGCAAGGAGCGCATTCGCATCATTTCAGCCCGGAGGGCTACACAACGTGAGCAAGACGACTACTTCGAGCAAAATGCTTAGGCCGATGACTCCTGAAGCTGTTGAGAAGGCCGCTCGCGCCGACCCTGACGCGCAGCCGCTGACCGAGGCGGACCTTAACCGTATGAAGCGGACACCTCAGGCGAAAGTCATTCGCCGTGCTTTGGAACTGACACAAGAGGAATTTGCCGCCCGCTATCATATTCCGCTTGGTACGCTGCGGGATTGGGAGCAAGGCCGCACGGAGCCGGATCAACCGACGCAAGCCTATTTAACGCTCATCGCCCGGGATCCCGACCGGGTGAATTGCATATTGAACCCGAGACCAAATTAAGTAATAGATCAGTTGACTCACAAAGGTAGTTGACCGCATAATTTACTCCATTGAGTTCGATTCGGACTCTGTAGCCACGCCCCTCAGTCAGGTTTGCCCCTCTAGACAAACCAGGATCCTCTCAATATCTGTCCAAACGACGTTGGTGCGCGCTTCTCAAAATACGGCAATAACTTACTTGACAAGTCAGTAGCCCTCGTGTCAAGCTTCGTTGAAATCGCCAGGGTATGCGGAGATTTAAGCAATGTGACGTGATAGCGGTTCATTATGACGAAAACAGGCCAGATGTATATGAGGCAGGCGTTTTTCTTGGAGCCGTTATAAAGACATCAGAAGATCGCCTTAAGGTGTTATACCTTTACGAAACAGGCGAAGATGATATCGCATGGCTTAGACCGAACGGTCAGCGTGGTGACTGGATCGACACGACGAATTCGGCGATTGTAAGGGTCGATGAGGCCGATGAATCCCAACGACAAGACTTCTTTAGCCGCATCCCCGCCGAACGCGTGCACCGTTTACTCGAACGAGGAGCAAAAAGGTAAGGCCGAAGCTTCACACTGTCTTTTTTGATACTCTATTAGCCCTTGTATTTTCTAGCAAGAGGATCTTATCGCTGCCGCGACGCGGACACGTTATGCCATTCGGCCAACTGCGGGCAACCAAGTACTCACGGCAGCTTGCCGGATCAGCGAAGTAGATAACCGCTTCTTGAAGGGTGCGGGGTTCGATTGCCATGGTCCAAGCTACTTGACCAATCACATGAAAATGGTTATGCGGTCGTTGCCGAAATAATTAAAAGATTCCGGGCACCGAATCCGGCTGCAACGGACGGGTGGCCGTATTTACTATTTAGAGCGGGTAAGGGACACTCTAAAGACCGGATGCGAGTAGGTGCCGCTGATCCGCACGGGGAGCACTGCGCCGGCGCCATTTTTCTTGAAGAACGGATCGAGCGGGACAAGAAGAAGAGATTTGAATCCACCTGCTGCTTTGGAAAGGCTCGCATGCATAGCGAGCTGACCTCGGAGATCGATCGCTTCGGTCGTTAGATTGTAAGTGCCGCTACCTCTTGCAACCGCACCCGGCAGCGCGAATATAGCGTCTGAAATAGTGGCGATCGCATTATCAAGCCGGACGTTTCCTTTGAAATCTTCAGATACACGGTCGGGGCCTTCTTTTCGTTTCAGCAGGTCCTTCTTGCCAAGCGCGCGCGCGCTAAGCTCGTCCGTTTTATTCTGTGTCATCGGGTTGGTGAAATCGGCATCCGTGATGGTGAAATCTCCGTCAAGTCGAACTCGCTTGATGAAGGGCTGGTGAATGGGCGGCAGAACCACGTGCGCGTGTAAGGCAATGGGGCCATCGAGGGGAGCGCGATCGGCTGTAACGAACAGGCGCAGCAGATCCTGAACTTGAGCTTGGCGGCTATCTAAATCGAGCGAAACCGTCTTGCCTTCCTGTCCAGTTATGCTGCCCCGGGCGGTCACTGTAGTGCCAAGAAAGTGAGCCTGCGCGGATTGAACGATAACATCTCCCGTTATTCCATTCACGAAGGCGCGGTATTCACCAGTCAGCGATAAGGAGTGATGACTGCTTGTCACTTCGAAATCCGCAATCTGAGCGCGACCAGCGATTTGGGCGTTGCCCAGCTTGCCGTCGAACCGGCCATCGGCGGAGAGCTTGCCACTTATTAGTTTGTAGAAGCCAAGATCCGCGCCGATCACTCGAAACAAGCCTGAGATTTTGGTCTCAGCGACTTGTCGGAGCATCAAGGGGCCTATCGTGCCGGATGCCTTTATCTCGCCAGGCGGGTTGGGGTTTTGCACATCGGCGCGGAACTTGATGGCCTTATTTCTCGCCAGATTGCCCAGCCACAGTTCCGGAAAGTTAAAACGAATTGCTTGCGCACCCACGTGCCGCGGAGCAATCTCCAATACGGTTCCGTTTGCGACGAGTTCTGTGACCGTGGTCTTAATCGTTTCTTCGGGATGTTTTTGGACGGGCGGTGGAAGATGAGCCGGGATCTCGATTTGGACACCTTCAAGATCCATGCGGCTGACCCGGTGGGTGAAGGTAATAAGGGCGAGCCACGTAGCCCGGCACGTTATCTTGCGAATTTCAGCGATAGGGCGAGACCCGGCAGCGCCTCTTGTGAATGTGACACCTTCAGCAATGTAACCTGGCCCGGGAAAAAACGTTCTTCTAAAACGCGAGGTATGAACTTCGCTGGACGAAACACGCTCAAGCGATTCGATTGTAGCTGCGCGCGTGAAGGGCCATCGAGCGGCGAGGACTAACAAAGCTCCGCCGACAAGACCCACCAAAATAAGACCACCGATCTTCAGCCGGTGCAGGAAGTGCGCGCGACGCGCTTCTGCTACGCGCATACTGAGCGACTCTAATGAGTGCTTGCGGATAGGGTCGAGGCATTCGACGGGCCGCTCCCGCCGGCGCCTTTTTCTTGAGCTGTTTTTTGAAATTGTTCGTGAAAGCCTGGGATAAGCTGCCCGAGCAAGTCTTTGAATGTGTTTGCGGCCACGCCGATCATGGCTCCTTTGATCGTGTCGAACGTCTCCAGCGCCTTGTTCTTTTGCAATTCGGCGCCCCGCCGATGTTCGCGCTCTGAATCCGGCCGGTGCTCTGCGTAGCGGGCCCTTGATCTTGATCTTCCGGTTACCGACGCCAACAACAATCCGCCCCCGATGGCAATACCCATCATCAACATGGGCCGCTTCTGAAATTGGAAGCGCCAATCCGTAGCTTCTTCAACTCGCGATTGGAGCTCATTGAGGTTTTGCCCCAGTTGACCCCGTTCGGCGGCAATTTGCCGTTCTATTTGGTTTGATTTTTCACCCATTCCACATTCTCCTTCACACTTTCAATAGTCTTTTCCGGCTTCGCATGAACGGTCTTGAATCGTTTCTTCCCGGCGATCAGCAACAGAGCTGTCAGTGCGGCCATGAGGAGGAACACCAACAAAGCCGCACTCCACATCGGTATGACAGTCGCGAGCGCAAACACAATTGTCAATAGCAATAACCAGACGGTGAAAAGCGCGGCCACAACACCTCCCGCCATCATGCCTGCGGCGCGGCCGGCTTTCGTCGCTTCTTCCGTTATCTCGGTCTTCGCTAATCGGACTTCGGAACGGACGATGGTCTGAACGTTTGCGAGGATGTCCTCGAGGACATCTACAATGGATCGGCTATTCTCTCCAGCCATCTCTCAAATGCCCATTTCTTTCGAGATCCGTCAGTCCTCGCGAAAAGCGCGGCCGATCAGGAATCCAACAGCTACCGCGACCAGCAGGGAAGGACCGGGGTTCCGCTTTACTATTTCTTCGACGTCTGAGAGCATCGCCCGAACATCATGCTCTCGGATGTAGCCTGCGGTGGATTCGAGTTTCTCCGCTGCAGAATGCGCGACGCTCTTCACGGTGTCGCCGCCAGGCAGGTCCTCCGCTTTCTCGTGGAGCGTCGACGCGGCAGTTTCGAGCGCATCCGCTGCCGGTCCTCGCTTCTCGTCGATCTTGTCGGTGGCCTGTCTGCCGGCATCAGAGACTTTTTGCTTTGCAGTGGTCGCTGCATCCGTCACTTTTTCCTTCACGGTCTGGGCGGTGTCACTCATCTTCTCGGTCATTTCACCGGTAGAACTGCCAGCTTTGGTCGCCATGAAATCTCCTTCTGTGGTTTCCTCGCCGTCTTGGGGCGAGTGAACGTTCCGTATTGTTGACCTGAATTACAAAAAAATGTTGCTGGCTTGTGTTGCCTCGTAATTGTGCGAGAGATTAAATCGATCTAATTTTGTTTTATTGCTTCCTAAGCTCGGCTAGACTGAACTCGTGAATATCGTTTCTCGCATCGCCTCGATTGCCGTTCTCGCTTTTTGGCTAGTGCCGCCGAACAGACAGCTCGCCGGATATAGTACTTCACAGAACTCGAGCAAGCAGTCGAGCACAACGGCTGGTGCAAAGAAGTCGTCTGCTCGATCTGCACCGTCGAGTGAGGAGATCGCCGACGCGAAAGCAAAGGGGCTTGTGTGGGTAAATCTGAGCACTCATGTGTATCACAAGGGCGGTCAGATGTATGGGAACACCAAGCGCGGGAAATTTATGGCCGAAGAAGATGCTAAGAAAGCCGGTTATCGGATGGCAAAAGACAACGAAAGCTCAAAGCAAGCATCAACGCCTTCCAATCCGAAGTAAGTGCGGAATGAAGTAAGTGCGAACAAAACCGGTACTCACTAACTTAGCTATTCCGCTTCACCAGACGATGGAGTTACAGCAGTTTCGCGATCGCAGCCACTTGATTCCGCAAAAAACACTGAGTTTTCGGGCGTGCACCTCTCGCATTTCTTTTGAGGCGGTTCGCTGTCACACCGAAAAGAAGCAATTTGAGCGGGAATGCGTGATCATCAACGGAGAGACTGACGCGCCTAGAGGCTTGTTGAAAATTCGACAAACCGCTTGCTGACGCGCGCCGCTCGGTTTCATGTCCCGCAACCTTTAAGGAGGAAGAATCGCTCATATGAATCTTAAGCGCTGGTTACTCGTTTTCTTAGCGGGTGTCACGCTCGCGATCGGTCAGACTGGTTCCTCGACGAAATCGGGGACGGGGAACACAGGATCAACTGCTTCGGACAAGAAAGGCGGTCTGATCGACATTAACAGCGCGAGCGCGGAAGAGCTCGATTCACTGCCAGGCATCGGGCCTGTAATGGCTCAGAAGATCATCGCCGGCCGGCCTTACCGTGCCAAGACGGATCTCGTCACGAGAAAAATTATCCCGCAATCGGCTTACGACAAGATCAAAGGTCAAATCATCGCTCATCAGAAAAAATGATCCTGGAATCGCGGCTTAGCGTGGGCACATAGTTCCTC
>JBAUUG010000193.1:0-2154 GCA_049582585.1 Bryobacteraceae bacterium
GGTGCATCTGCGAATGCAATCGAATTGGGATCAGAAGAAATTGTATGACGTTATCGCCAAGATTTCGGGCTCCGATTTTCCGGATGAGTGGGTGCTGCGCGGCAATCACCATGACGCTTGGGTGAACGGAGCCGAGGACCCCATTTCAGGCTTAGTTACTGAATTGGAAGAGGCACGGTCATTCGGCGAATTGTTGAAGAAGGGGTGGAAACCGAAGCGCACGATCGTGTACTGCGCGTGGGACGGCGAAGAACCGGGGTTGCTGGGATCGACCGAGTGGGTGGAAGCGCATAGCGATGAGCTGCTGCAGCACGCGGTCGCGTATTTCAACAGCGATTCGAATGGGCGGGGCTATCTGGATGCGGATGGATCGCACGTGCTGGAAAAATTCATCAATTCCGTGGCGCGCGACGTGAAAGATCCGGAGAAGGACATGTCGGTGTGGCAACGGCGCAAGTTAGCTAACATCGCTCACGCCGCGAATCCTGAGGATCGTGGGGAGGCTCGCAATCGTGCCGATTGGCGAATCGGCGCGCTCGGGGATGGCTCCGACTACACGGCGTTTATCCATCATCTGGGCATTCCTTCGGCGGATATCGGGTTTGGCGGCGAGAGCAGCGGCGGCGTGTATCACTCGATTTACGACGATTTCTACTGGTTCACGCATTTCGGCGACCCGACGTTCGCATATAGCCGGGCGGAATCGCAACTGATGGGGACGGCGGTTATGCGGCTGGCGGGGGCGGAAATGCTGCCGTTCGATTTCACTGCCTTCGCGGATACCGTGAAGAGGTACCTGGCCAATCTGCAGAAAGTCTTAAAGACGGAGCAGGACAACCTGCACGAACGCGATCGGGAATTAGAAGAAGGCGTCTTCAACGCGACCAGTGATCCGAGCCGGCCACTGCTCGCTCCGCCCAAACTCGAGGCTCCGCCGCATTTCAACTTCGCGCCTTTAGAGAATGCGATTGACGCGCTCAGCGCGAGCGCGGACCGGTATGCGAAGGCAGTAGCGAAGGTGCAGGCGGATGGGACGGCGCCCGAAGCGTCAGTTCTTGAGAAAGTGAATCGGCTGCTAATGGAAAGCGGGCCGGCGCTTACAGATCCCGATGGCCTGCCCGGACGCCCCTGGTTCAAGAATCAAATCTACGCTCCCGGCGCTTACACCGGATATGAGGCCAAGCCGCTTCCCGGCGTGCTGGAGGCGATGGATCGAAAGAATTGGAAAGAAGCGGAGTCGCAAATTCCTCGCGAGGCAGACGCGCTCGAGAGGGAAACCGAGATCATCGACAAAGCAACGGCGACGCTTCAGGGCTCGACGGCTTTGCGGTAATAGCTAACGCCGGCGCGCTCTTCGACAAAAATGACGCGATCGCCGATGTGAGCGCGTTCGCGCGGCTCTTTCCCGAGAACACGCGCTGTCAGTCGGCCACCCGCGTCGAGCTCAACTATCGCAAGCTGGTAAGGCGCATCAGCAGCGTATTGCTCGGGCGGCGAATGAACGATGGTTTCCGTGTAGACGATGCCATCGCGCGAATTGGAGTTTGGCATTACGCCGCTCCGAGGATGGATACGACGCAGGTTGCGCCAGACCCGCCAAGATTCTGCGCCAACCCGGTACGATGGCGAGCGACCTGGCGATCTCCGGCATCGCCGCGCAATTGCATGACTACGTCGCAGATTTGACCGACCCCGGTGGCTCCCACGGGGTGACCCTTGGATTTCAATCCGCCGCTCGTATTTATAGGGAGCGGGCCGTTGATTGCTGAGCAACCGGCGGCGGCATAGGGTCCACCTTCTCCCTTGCGCGCGAAACCGAGATCTTCGCTGGCGATAATCTCAGCGATGGTGAAACAGTCGTGCAACTCCGCGAAATCGATATCGCGGGGACCAAGGCCGGACATTGCATATGCCTTTTCACCGGCGGATTTAACTGCGGGGAACATGGTGATATCCGACTTAGTATCGAGCGCTAGGTGGTCTGATGTCTGCGCGACAGCCAGCACACGCGCAAAACGGGATGTATACCGGTGCGCCTGATCAAGCGGCACGATGACCAGGGCAGCCGCCCCATCGCTGATCAGCGAGCAATCGTACACGGTTAGGGGTTCCGCGATTGGTTTTCCGGCGAGCGCCTGTTCCAGTGTGATGACC
>JBAUUG010000194.1:0-11580 GCA_049582585.1 Bryobacteraceae bacterium
ATAATAGCCGCGACGTAGAGCCCGTAACCGCGATTGCTCAAGCGCTGAGGCAGCGTGGCGTCAATGCATGGTTCGATGAATGGAATGTGCCGCCCGGAGCTAGTTTCATGGAAGAGATTGAGCGTGCGCTCGGTAGGACAAGATCGGTCGCGATCTTCATCGGAAGCGATGGGCTTGGTCCATGGGAGCAACGCGAGATGCGCATCGCCCTGCAATTATTGGTGAAGCGCAATTCCCCCGTTATTCCTGTGCTCCTACCCGACGCGCCTGCGAAACCGGAGCTCCCGCTTTTCCTTGAGGAATTCAGCCAGGTGCGATTCCCTTCCATCGGCGACGATGCTGCAGTGGACAAACTGGTCTGGGGTATCAACAACGATCGTAGTTCAAACGCGATCGTACATGCAGAGGTGCCGAACAGGGCTTAAGCATGTAAGCATCAAGCGCGAAGCTTACGCAACCGGCGCGCCGCTTTGTTGCAGAAGCTTCGCGACCAGTCCCGTCCAGCCGGTCTGATGGCTCGCGCCTAACCCTTTCCCTGTTTCACCGTGGAAATACTCGTTGAACAGGACGTACGAGCGGAAATTCGGATCCTCCTGGAATAAGTTGTTATTCCCGTAGATTGGCCGTTTCCCATTCGCGCCCGGAAGAAAAAGGGACGACAAACGTTGCGAGAGCTGGCGCGCGGCTTCTTGCAGCGTAATTCGCTGCCCGGATCGCGTGGGGAATTCCACTGTCAGCGACTCGCCGTAATAATAGTCCAGGCGCTGGAGAGTTTCAATGATCAAGAAGTTCATCGGGAACCAGACGGGGCCTCGCCAATTGGAATTACCCCCAAACAGGCTTGTTTCCGATTCTCCCGGTTCATACCGCACCTCAAAAGTGTGACCGTTTAGCGAGAGAGTGTAAGGGTGTTCCTGGTGATCACGCGCGAGAGAGCGGATCCCGTATGGCGACAAAAATTCGTTCTCATCGAAGACCCGCTGAAGAATGCGTTCTAAGCGGTCTCGATTGACAACCGACAGCAACCTGCGCTGCTCCATCCCGCATTGACTCATGGAGGCAAGTCCTTCGATCAAATCATGCCGGTGATCGATGAACCACTGCATCCGCTTCTTGAACCCCGGGTGCCGGTCCAGGTTCTGCTCTTCGAGCGTATCCGTCGCAAACAGCGGAATTAGGCCCACCAGCGATCGCACGCGAACCGTTGTGTGCGCACCGTCCCCGAGGCGCAAACGGTCGTAGTAGAACCCGTCCTCCTCATCCCACAGGCCGGACCCTTCGTGGTGGTTGATGGCATCCGCGATGCGGAGAAAATGCTCGTAAAATTTGCTGGCTATATCTTCGTACGTGGAATCGATCTCCGCGAGCTGCAGCGCAATTTTCAGCATGTTTAGGCAATACATAGCCATCCAGCTCGTGCCGTCGGACTGCTCGAGAATCCAACCGCTCGGAAGCGGCTCACTACGATTGAAGACACCGATGTTGTCGAGCCCCAGGAACCCGCCCTCGAACACATTCGCGCCCTCGGTATCCTCGCGATTCACCCACCAGGTAAAGTTCATCAGCAGTTTGTGAAAGACGCGCTCCAGAAACGCGAAATCCGGCTTCCCCTTTATCCGCTGATCGATCTGAAAGACACGCCACGCCGCCCAAGCATGCACCGGAGGGTTTACATCGTCAAACCCCCACTCGTATGCCGGAAGCTCTCCGTTCGGATGCATGTACCACTCACGCACAAAGAGCGAAAGCTGCGCTTTCGAGAAATCCGGATCGGCGGGAGCGATTGCCACCGTATGGAATGCCAAATCCCAAGCGGCGTACCACGGATACTCCCAGTTGTCCGGCATGGAGATGACATCTGCGTTGAAGAGGTGAATCCATCTGTGATTGCGGCCCTCCTTTCGTTGCTCGGGCGGCTTCGGCATAGTGGGGTCGCCATTTAGCCAGGTCTCGACCACGAAGTGATAAAACTGCTTGTTCCAGAACATCCCCGCGAAGGCCTGCCGTTGCACGCTTCGCGCTTCATCGCTGAGATTCTGCGAGAGCTGCGAGTAAAACTCAGACGCTTCCTGAATGCGGGCGTCGAAAACCGAGTTCCGCTGATCTCCAGAAAGATCCGCCGAGCCCGCCGGATGCAGCCGGAATTGCAGAATCTTCTGCTCGCCTCCATTCAGGTTCAGACGGTACACCGCGCAGGCTTTCGTCCCCTGTCGACCCGGATTAACCGTCTCGCGCCGGCCATGAATCAGATACTCATGAAACGCGTCCTTGTAATACGCGTTCGGGCCCTTCCATCCCCACAGGCGCTCTGTGTTGGTCTCGTTCTCTGTGAACAACACTTCCGGCGCACCGTCAAGAGACAACCGAAAGTCACCTAAAGAAGGATGCCGCGCTTCGATTTCGCCAGGCGCGACGAGATCGAGGCGCGGTTTTTGAGACGCATCCTGATTAAGCTCCCAGGCCCAGGTGTTGCGAAACCACAGAGTTGGCAGGAAAACGATGTCAGCCGCTTCAGGCCCGCGGTTTGCAATTGTCACGCGAATCAAAATATCGTCAAGGTCAACCTTCGCGTATTCCGCGAAGATATCGAAATAGCGGCTCTCCTCGAAGATGCCCGTGTCCTCAAGCTCATATTCAGGATCGAGGCGCGTGCGCCTGTGGTTCTCTTCTATTAACTGCTCGTAAGGAAAGCGCGCTTGCGGATATTTGTAGAGGCCTTTGAGGTAGGAATTAGTAGGAGTAGCGTCAAGGTAGTAATAGAGCTCTTTCACGTCTTCACCGTGATTGCCCTGATTACCGGCGAGGCCAAACAGCCTCTCCTTCAGGAAGGAGTCTTTGCCGTTCCAGAACGCGAGAGCGAAGCAAAGGTATTGATGGTTATCGCAGACCCCTAGAATTCCGTCTTCGGTCCAGCGATATACGCGTGAGCGCGCATCGTCATGCGGAAAGTACTCCCAAGCGGTGCCGTCAGGACTGTAGTCTTCCCGAACCGTTCCCCACGCCCGCTCGGCCAAATAGGGCCCCCAGCGCTTCCAGTGCTTTACGCGAGCTTCGGCTTCGGCGAGACGCTGCTGCTCAGCGCATGTAGGACCGTTCATGAACGAGGTAGATTCAGGCCACGCTCGATTGCAGGGCGCCTTCCAACGGATGTTTATATTTGCATTCGGGGTTCGGGCATTGCGCAACCGGGCCAGCCTTCAGATATTTCTCGATCAGATAGCTGCTCCCGCATTCGGGGCATTTTTCCGGGATCGGCTTGCCCCAAGCGACAAAATCGCACTCGGGATATCGGTTGCATCCATAGAAAGTTCGTCCGCGTTTCGAGCGTCGTTCCACGACCTCGCCCTCCGAGCAATTCGGGCAAGGCACGCCGATTGTCTTTTGCTTCACGTATTTGCACTTCGGGTAATTTCCGCAGGCGACAAACTCCCCAAAACGGCCATGCTTCTGCACCAGATTGCTGCCGCATTGCGGGCACTTTTCCTCGAGCGGAACATCCTTCCGCTGCTCGCCGCCGATCTGCTTCGTTGTCTTGCAATCCGGATAGCCGGAGCACGCGAAGAATTGCCCGAAGCGGCCCTTCTTCAGAACCATCGGCCTGCCGCAGTTCTCGCAATACTCCTCTTCATCCTGCTCAGTCAAATCCGCGCCATCCACATCAGGCAAATCGACCGTCAGCTCGCGCGTATTTGTGCACTCCGGATACCCGGTGCAAGCGATGAAGCTCCCGTGCTTGCCCCATTTGATAACCAGCGGCTTGCCGCACTTCTCGCAAATCAGATCAGTGGGTTTCTCCATGCGCTTGATGTCGGTCATGTGCCGCTCGGCATGGTCCAGATCCTTCTGGAACCGCTCATAAAAATCGGCCATCGCAACGCGCCATTCGAGCTTGCCTTCCTCGATTTCGTCCAGCTCCTCTTCCATGCGCGCTGTATAGGTGACCTCAAAGAGATCGGCGAAGCTTTCTAGAAGTAAGTCGGTCACCACCATGCCCAATTCGGTGGGGATGAATTTGCCGCCCTCCTTCTTTACATACTCGCGATCTTGAATTGTTGAGAGAATCGAAGCGTAAGTCGAAGGGCGGCCCACGCCGTCGGCTTCCAATTTCTTCACCAGAGTTGCTTCGTTGTAACGCGGCGGCGGCTCGGTGAAGTGCTGCTCGGGATGAATCTCCTTGAACCGCAGCGCTTCCCCTTCCGTAACGGCGGGAAGCTTGTGCTTGAGATCTTCGTCCTCTTCGTCTTTCTGGTCTTTACCCTCTTCGTATACTTTGAGAAAACCGTCGAACTTGAGCACGCTGCCAGTCGCGCGAAACAGGTAAGAGACTTTGCTCTTGCCGATCGAGTCGATGTCGATCGTGGTCTGATCGAACAGCGCGGGCATCATCTGCGACGCCAGGAAGCGCATCCAGATCAATCGATATAACTTCAATTCATCTTCGGCAAGAAACTTTCCGAGCGATTCGGGTGTTCGAAGAACAGATGTGGGACGGATCGCTTCGTGCGCATCCTGAGCGTCCTTCTTCGTCTTGTAAACGTTCGGTGAGGCCGGCAAATAGTTCTGCCCGTAACGCTCGGTCACAAATCCGCGAGCTTCCGCCAGAGCATCTTCAGAAACGCGGGTTGAGTCGGTACGCATGTAGGTGATCAGACCTACGGAACCCTCGCTGCCGACCTCTTTGCCTTCATACAACCCTTGTGCGAGCATCATGGTTCGCTTCACGCTGAAGCGAAGTTTTCGCGATGATTCCTGCTGCAAGGTGGACGTGATGAAAGGCGGGACCGGGTTGCGGCGCTTCTCGCGCGTCGCGACAGAGCGAACTATATAGGATGCGCCGTCCAGGTCATCCACGATCCCGGCGGCCGTTTTCCCGTCCCCGATCTGCGGCGTTTCGTCGGCTCGCTTTTGCAGGCGGGCGGTGAGAACGGGCGGCTTTTTGGCGTTCAGCGAGACATCGATGGTCCAATATTCCTGCTTCTGGAATGCCCGGATCTCGCGCTCGCGGTCGACGATCAGCCTCAAAGCGACGGTTTGCACACGTCCTGCCGATAATCCTCGGCGAACTTTGTCCCAAAGCAGCGGTGAGATTTTATAACCCACCAGCCGGTCCAGTATCCGGCGAGCCTGCTGCGCTTCGACCAGATGTATGTTGACCGCCATCGGTTTATCGAACGCCTTCTTCACCGCATTTGCCGTAATTTCGTTGAACATGACGCGAAAAATCGCCGGCTTGCCGGGCTTTTTCGGCTCCAGCTCCTCTTTGAGGTGCCAGCAGATGGCTTCCCCTTCGCGATCGGGGTCAGCGGCCAGGTAAACAGAATCGACACCTTTGGCGGCATGCTTCAGCTCCGAAATGAGCTTTTTCTTACCCTCGATCACCTCGTATCGAGGAGTGAAATCATGCTCGACGTCAACCGCCAAGTCCTTCTTGGGCAGATCTTTGACATGGCCCAGAGAGGCCATAACGACGTATTGCTTGCCGAGATATTTGCCGATAGTTTTCGCCTTCGCCGGTGATTCAACGATGACGAGTGATTTAGACATGTGTGCTTTTTCTTACCTACAATTCCGATTCCGTAATTTGCGATCTGATTCAGGGCCTACCCCCGGCCACTGGATTGACTGGATTAAACCCGCTAGGAAACGCTACCCTTTTACCACACCTTGGTGAAGTTCTTTCCGGGGAGCTGGCGAACCAGCCCCGACATCTGCAGCTCAAACAGGGCGCCGATCAACTCAGATGAGGACACTCCTTCAAAAGTTTCAAGCAAGGTGTCAAGCTGTTGTGGCACATCAACTTGCAAATTCGAGAGCAGCTTCCGCGCAAGCACTTTCATGGGCTCTTCCGGCCCTCCGTCGGGGCGCTCCGCAGGGGGATTCAAGCCCTCCGATAAAATCTTTTGCTGGGCCTTAGTCACCAGTTCGCGCCGCGCCGCGAGCGGCAGCTCATTCGTGATGTCGGTCCATTCCTGAACCAGCTTGGCTCCTTGTTTGATGAGAAGGTTAGGCCCCCAGCTCATTTTCGAAGTGATATTGCCCGGAATCGCAAACACCTCCCGGCCTTGATCCATGGCCAGACGCGCTGTAATCGCAGAGCCGCTATGCTGGGCGCCTTCGACAATCAGGACGCCCAAGCTCATACCGCTAACGATACGGTTTCGAATGGGAAAATTCTGCGGATAAGCTGGAGCACCCATCGGAAACTCTGAAATGAGAAGACCTCGGCTGGCGATTTGCTGGTAGAGCTTGCGGTTATCCACGGGATAAAGGACGTCCACGCCGCACCCGAGCACGGCCAAGGTGGCGCCTTCCGCGGCGAGCGCGCCCTGATGGGCGGCGCTGTCAATACCCCGCGCCATGCCGCTGACGATTGTCAAACCTGCTTTGGCCAGATCGCCGCTCAGCCGCTCGGTAGCGGCCAAACCGTAGGGCGTTGGACGCCGCGTACCCACGATCGAGATCGCGTGGGATGCCATTAGGTCCGTTTTGCCGATCGCAAACAGCATCAATGGCGGATCGTAAATTTCACGCAGGCGTTCTGGATAGCGGCCGTCCTGAATGGAAATGAGCTGGGCTCCCGCGTTCAGCAGCTTTTGCTGTTGATCGATTGCATCTTCGAATGAACATCCGCTGGCCAGGTTGCGCGCCTGGGCCGGACTGATCCCCGTTGCCTCGAGTTCTGAAGCTGAGGCGCGGAAAATCGCTTGGGCAGACTTAAGCTTATCCAAGAGCCGCCGCGTCCCGACCGGCCCCAATCCCGGAACCATCCGCAAGGCAAGCCAATGGAGAGTCTCCTCTTGGGTAACGAGAGCCGATGCCATGTCACATACGTGGCGCGCCGGAGCTTGAGTTCTCAGCAGGCGGATTCTGAGCGCTTCGGCTAAGATTAGACCTGGTGAAAGCTTCCTTCATTCCTGGAGACCTGCATCTGACCGAGACCGACGATGGATTTCACGTCGTGGTCGTGCGAGGCAGCGAAATATTGCATACCCGTTCTCAGAGAGCCGCGACAGCTAAGTTCAATCAGCTCCGCCGCGAAATGGAAGCCAGCTATCCGATCACTGAATTGACCCAGGAAGAGAAGGCAGAGATGTCCAAAAAGGCGGCGCTTGATGCTATGGTTGGCCACAACAGCTTCGGCGGTCGGAAGAAGAAAACCACAGCGGGAGGAACGCGCACCTTTGGTGGCTGATTACGTCTCTGCAGTTGTGCGCCTTTGTGGTAGTATTCCCGTCTGAGTGTCGGAAGCGCGCACTGATCCCGATCCACATCACTTCGATTTTGATCTTGACCGTGGCATTCGCGAGCAGGTCGTCGAAAAATTAGAGGCAAGCCCGCTGCATTCGCTGACGAGAGGCACGGGTCCGCAGGCGAGCGGAATTTACGCTCTGTACTTTAAAAACAGCTTGGTCTATATCGGTAAAGCGTCCAAGAAATTGACCAAGAGCGGCCGCACATTGCGAGCCCGTCTTTCTGAGCATGCTGGAAAGATCAGTGGACGCAAGAACATCTTGCTAGACGACATGAAGTTTCGATACCTGACTTTTAACAGCGAATGGTGGGTGTTTGCAGCAGAGTTCGCGCTGATGACGCACTACAGACGCGAGTGGGTTTGGCAGCAAGGTTCCGGGGAAGGGTCGCCCCGGCACTGATCGCGTCAGCCGTTGGAATGAGTTATTTCCGAAGCGATGACCGCCGTTCGCACTCATTACTGTTACGGCACACTATCCAAAAGCAGTGCCGTTTTCGCGCGTGATGGGCTTCCTTCCATTTCGTAGAAACCATCGGGCCATTCCTAATTTTGACGATCAAATCGCATACGGGTGAAGCCGGCTTGTTCAGCCATTCGCATGAAGTCACAATGTGGCCACTTCGATTTATGGTTGTTCACCATGTCGGTGATTTTTGCTAGTAGCAAACCGTCAGGTTTCAATACTCGCTTTGCCTGTTTCAAGAAAGGCGGGTACAAATAGCTGAGATTCCAGTCGTGTTCCCTGCCGCATTCGACAGTAGCGCCGAAGTCCACGTCAAATCGCTTCTTGCTCTTATCGCGGCCTTGCGGCCCAACGTGCGGTGGGTCATAAACGACAACACCGAAGTGTGAAGATGGAACCCCTTTCATTTGGCGGTTGTCGCCTACGATTGCGGTATTGTATTGCGGATCTATGTCCATCGAAACGACGTCGCGCGTGGAGCTTCGCCAGAACCGCCCTGCATTGTACGTCGAATCCAAAATCGGCTCGGGCGGAATGACGGCGTAGAAATCAAACATGGCCTCAAGTAGGTCACCGTCGCTTCCTTCCCAAACGCTACTGATCGGTTCGTATGTGGAGATGGTTCCGACGTCCGAGCAAGCTGGCGACTCCAAAAGGACTCTTTGCGTCGCGGTACTCATGTCTTCTTTAAAGCCTATACCATTATGACTGGCTCCAGAAGACATTTTGGTGATGAAACGTTTCATGTTGCACCCAGAACTGTCCACACGCGGTAAGTGATTCCCGCAACGATAGCGGGGGGTCGGACCTCCTCGATAGAAGCCATCTCGTCGGCCGGTTGGGCTTCACCCCCACTGAAGCGCGGTAGAGCTTGATGAGCATTGCGAAATCTGCAGGTCCAACTGCCGAGCAGACGCACCCATGCTACTTGCATATCGACTGACCGCTAGCGCATCTTTATAATCTGGAAATGTCGGTAAACTGCTCTTTGACCCCGGATTAGTACTAGGGGACTGGCGCGGCAACGAAATCCGTGGTACATAGTAACTTAGGTGCAGGCGGGATCTGCCACCGGGTTCTTCCGTTTCCGGACCCCGCCTCTTCTATTAAGAACTCCAGCACCGTCGGAAGATTTTCTTCAATATTGTTGGGACTGCACTTAATGTCCGCCTGGCAAATGTACACTAGGCTGTTTTGTGCTCACTCTCGCGACTGACCCCCCAAGGAGCCGATAACCACATATGGACGGCGACCGCAAATACAGGCAGCACGGCTACTACGATTCAGACCGAGGCTCGGATTCATTCCGGTCAGAACGGCCGCGCCCCCAAGGCCCAAAACCTCCGCTGGACGTAACCGGCCCTAAGCTTCCGCGCCTGGTTCAGAACGTGGTGGCTTCGAGATGCTTCAACTGCACTGTGGCGCTCGCTCCGGACACCGATTTCAAAGGGACTTGCCCTAAATGCGGCGCGGCTCTCCATTGCTGCAAACAGTGCGTGAATTTTGATTCATCGACGCGCTTCCAATGTGTTAAGCCGATCCCGGTGCGCATTGCCATCAAAGATCAGGCCAACACGTGCGAACTTTTCTCGCCGCGTGTCACCGTGGCGCGGGACGTGGCGCCTTCCGGCTCCGTAAGCAACGGCGACCACGTGCTTGACGCGTCCCCTCGCAACGCAAAAGATGCGCGCGCTGCGTTTGATAACTTGTTCAAGAAGCCGTAGCGGAACCAGCGGCAGCCCATTCCATGGCCGCACCCAAGATTAAGAAGAAGTCGACCAGCGCCAAAGCCTCTGCCATGCCGCGGCAGGCGGCCATTCCATGCTTAATCTTGATTGTGATCGTGCTCGTGATCGTTGGGTTGATCTTCTTCTTCGCCCTGCGCAGTACGGGATAACAAATGAGGATTGACGGAAGGCAGCCCGACCAGTTGCGCACGACCCGGATCACGCCGGATTACCTGATGACCGCCGAAGGGTCGGTGCTGATCGAAGCAGGCAACACTCGCGTTTTGTGCGCGGCAACTATCGAAGACACGGTTCCAGGCTTTCTCCGCGGCACGGGAAAAGGCTGGGTCACGGCCGAATACTCGATGCTTCCTCGCGCGACGGTGACTCGGACCCCCCGTGAGCTGACCAAAGGCCGCCCGTCCGGACGCACTCACGAGATCCAGCGGTTGATTGGCCGCTCGCTCCGTTCGGCGGTCGATCTTGCGGCGCTTGGCGAGCGCAGCGTTATTGTGGATTGCGATGTCCTTCAAGCCGATGGGGGCACCCGCACAGCCGCCATAACCGGCGCTTACGTCGCGCTCGCCATCGCACTTCGGACGCTGGTCAGATTCAAAGTGGTTGCGAAATCTCCGTTGGTGGATTCAGTAGCTGCGACCAGCGTCGGGATGATTGCGGGAGTGCCCATGCTCGATTTGGCTTACGAGGAAGATTCCCGCGCCGATGTCGACATGAACGTGGTGATGATCGGCGACAAATTTGTCGAGATCCAGGCGACCGCCGAGCGCACGCCCTTCGAGGATTCCCATCTTTCCGAACTTCTCACTCTCGCTCGCGCGGGGATTGCCGAACTGCGCATTCTGCAGCAACAGGCACTCGACAGCCAGCCGGCATGATTCTTTACGCTTGCTCAAGCAATCGAGGCAAACTGAATGAGTTCGCGTTGGCTGCCCGTGATTCGAACCTTAAGCAGATTGCTTTGGAACCTCTGCCGAATCTGAAACAGATTCCGCCCCCTGAAGAAAGCGGCGAGACCTTTGAAAAGAACGCAGCGATCAAAGCGGCCTGCTATTCGCGCTTTACTCGCGAGCTGGTGTTTGCTGACGATTCCGGCCTGGAAGTCGATGCGCTCGGCGGAGCGCCCGGAGTCCGATCGGCGCGGTATGCGGGAATCGGCGCCACGGACGCAGAGAATAACGAGGTTCTTCTGCGGAATCTCGAGAATGCGAGTGATCGCTCCGCACGATTTGTCTGCGTGATCGCGCTGGCGCAGTCAGGCGGGATTCTCAGGACGTGCCGCGGTATAGTCGAGGGCCGGATCCTAACCGCGCCCGCGGGGAACGGCGGATTCGGGTACGATCCGCTGTTCTTTTACCCTCCGTGCGGGCGATCTTTCGCTCAGCTTAGTCCGCAAGAAAAACTGTCGGTAAGCCATCGTGGCAAAGCTCTTCGGGCTCTTTTCGGCCAGCTATCCGACATGCCCGACGAACGAGATTAGTCCGATAAGATACCAGTAGTGCACCGCTACCTGCTGCATAACGGCGAAATCCGAGATACGAAGGAAACGATCCTCTCCGCCGGTCAGGTCGGCTTCATGAACGGCTGGGGAATCTTCAGCACGCTTCGCGTTTCTGAAGGCGTTCTTTTCTCATATGAGCGCCATTACGAGCGGATGCGGCGCGATGCCGATCGGATGCACGTGCCGTTCGAGATTTCCGCGGCGGATTTAGAAGTTGCGCTGCTATCTCTGATAAAGGCAAACCAGGCCTACGAGGCCACATTGCGAGTGGCGGTGGTGCGCAATCGAGGCGGGCTGTTCGAAGCTCCTCGAATCACTCGCGATTCCGATTTGATCGCATTTACGGCCGATCTAATGGCGTGGGGCGAAGGGGTAAAACTCAGCTATCTGCCGCACGGGCGGCACGGCGCATCTCCGTTCGCCGGTACAAAGGTGACGTCTTGGGCGCAAAATCTTGCCTGGTATGAGGAAGCTCATCAGCGCGGGTTCGACGAAGTCGTGTTGCTGAATGAGCATGGGCAAATCAGTGAATGCACCTCGGCGAACATATTTGTCATCCAGGACGATTCTGTCTGGACGCCCCCCACTGCAACGTCCGGCTGCTTGCCCGGAGTTACCC
>JBAUUG010000195.1:0-25301 GCA_049582585.1 Bryobacteraceae bacterium
CGATTCGACTTTTCCTCTTTCGCCCTCACAGCCGTGATCTTGACTGCTGCCAGTGTTGCAGCATCCGTTCTACCGGCGCTTCGAGCCATGAATGTACAGCCACTCAAGGCTCTGAGATACGAATGAGGTGATGTTTAGCATACGCGCGAAAAACAGAAATCGTGTCGGTGGGCCGCGCGCGCAGGAACCGATCCGCAAGAACGCTTGCCAGATCGTCGAGCGTTGCGCGCAACATCGCTGATGCAAAACGAACGCGCTCGGGACCATTAGCGCTCGAGCTCGATTCCGCCAGCCGCAGCAGATAAGGCAAGGCTTGCGCGAGCGACGAGCGCCTACGATCGGCGTGGAAATAGTAAAGCATCGGAAAATGAATGAAATCGACGCGCGTTCGGATCACCTCGAGAGCGAGATCGCTCAGCAGAACGTGCGCATCTCCTGAAATGATAGGGATTCCGGTCTCACGTTCGGTGTTCGCCAGGATGGAGGCGCGCCTCGCAAGCGTGCGCATCCGGCCGAGAGCGGGATAGATGAGCACGATCCAAGACACGCTCGCTGTGACCAGCGCGAACCCGAGCAGAGCCTCCACCGTCACGAGTATCCGGAGCCAGTCGGCTTCAGGAACCAGATCTCCCAAGCCAAGCGTGGTCATGGCCTGCAGCGAGAAAAACAACATGCGCCAGAATGTGTGCCCGGCGGCCGGCTGTTGGCCGTTGAATGCTCTGAATCCGGCAGGAAACGAGGCGCAGTAAATTAGGGCAAAACCGCTGCTCAGCAGAAATGCCCAAGAAAAGATGACGACGACAATCGTCAGCGGCCCCGCCAGCGACAGCATCGATACCCGCAGGCGAAACAGGCGAAACATGGTTCGCGCGACGTAATCGCTGAGCGATCCGGTCAGAGTCGGATGAAACAGGTCTTGAAAGACCTCCGCCAGTGCAAACGCAACGATGAGAACGCCTGGTACTGCCGTCCACAGGGCACGCACGTGAGACCAGACCCAATCCGGCTAGAAAGGTTTCGATGCCATCCTTATTGGTTAATCACGGTTCCATCGCTACGCCGCACGACTCCCCACCCGCCATTCAAGCGCTTCCGCTCGCCGCTTTCGAACGATCCAAACGGATACTTCGCGGCGGCTTTCTCATTAATCTCCACGCCCCACCCTGGCTTCTCATTGGCATAAGCGTAACCATCTTTCATTACGGGATAGCCGTCGAAGACTTCCAGTAGCCGTTCGTTCGGCATCGTCCATTCCTGAATGCCGAAGTTGTAGCAGACGAGATCGAGGGTCACATTGGCGCAGTGTCCAATCGGGGAGACATCGCCTGGTCCGTGCCAGGCGGTTTTGACCTGGAAGGCTTCCGCCAGAGCCGCGATCTTGCGGCACGGTGTCAATCCTCCGGCTTGAGAGACGTGTACCCGGATGTAATCGATAATGCCGTCCTTGATCAGGGGAATCCATTCATGTGGATTGTTGAATAATTCGCCCATAGCAAGGGGTGTTGTGCAGTTTGCGCGAATCTGCCGGAAGTAATCGATATTTTCCGGTGACAGCGCGTCTTCGAGAAAAAATATACGGAAGGGTTCCATATCTTTTGCAAACTGCACAGCGAGGCGCGGCGGCACGCGTTCATGGACGTCATGCAGCAATTCAACTTCGGGGCCAAGCTCCTTCCGGGCTGCCTCGAACAAGGCCAGAGTGCGCCGCACATAAGGCTCGGGTTCAAACACCGCATCCTCGGATGGCGCGGGTGCGGATTGCTGGCCCGACGCTCCAGCAGCGCCATACGCCGCCATCCCTGCCAAGCCGACTTGCAAGCGTACGGCTTTGATGCCGTTCCCCATCAGTTTTCGCGCCTGGTCGATGGCTTCCGGAATCTCGCGCCCGGATGCGTGCGAGTAGATCAGCGCCGCTCGACGGCACTTTCCCCCAAGCAACTCGTAAACCGGCATGCCTGCCTGACGTCCTTTGATGTCCCAAAGCGCCTGATCGATTCCGCTGATCGCATTGTTCAATACCGGCCCATTGCGCCAATAAGATGAGTTGTACATCGCTTGCCACAAATCTTCGATCGCATCCGTTGGCCTGCCCAGTAAGAAGGGCTTCAGATACCGGTTCACCGCGTCGACGACAAGGTCTGCCCGCTGCGTGAATGTTGCGCAGCCATAGCCGTAAAGCCCGTCCTGATCGGTGTTGATTCTAACAACGACCAGGCGCACTCCGGCGGGCTCAGTGGCGATCACCGAGACGTCTCTGATTCTGGGTACGGGCATTCCCCTCAGAAGCGGCGCTGCGATGAGCCCGAGAAACTCTCTGCGTTTCAGACCGACATGCATCACGAATTCACCTCTAAACGATTGGATTCCGGGTCGACGAAAAGCCAAGCCACCGCGCCGCATGCACACAAGGCGGCGGCTACGAGAAACGATCCGCTCCACCCCAGGTGATTGGCAATGGCTGGGCTGAGTGACGCCGTCAGCGCGCCTCCGAACTGGCCGCCCATGTTCATCACGCCTGAAACTGAACCGGCCGACCGCTTTCCGATATCCGCGCTGACGGACCAAAATGAACTCTGCGAAAGATACAGCGCGCCCGCGCCACCAGCGAGAATGACGCTCGCAAGCCGCGCGCTTTCAACCCGCGTGCCGAGCGCAATAAATATCGCCGACAGGGTGATCGCAATGGCGGCCAAGCCGCAGCGTCCCGCGCGCTTGCCGCGTGTTCGCGTAAGACGGTCGCTGATCCATCCGCCCGAGGGAGAGCCGGTCGCCATGGCGAGAAATGGGAGCATCGTGTAATAAGAGCTTTCGCGAAGATTCAAGCCGCGGACATCATTCAGGTAGATAAAAAACCAGCTGAAGAAAATATAGGCAGCATATCCATAAGTGAAATAGCTGAAGGTTACAGCTAAGATATCGCGATTGGTGAAGATTTCGCGCCAGGAAAGGCGGCCATGCGCAATGTCTGAAGGAGTTGCCGGGAGACCGGCTTCAATGTGTTGCTTTTCGGCAGCCGATAGCAACGGATGCTGCTCCGGAGTGTCTCGCGCGATCACGTACCAGATCGCCCCGGCAAACACTCCGAGCAGAGCGCTGCACCAGAACGCCATTCTCCAGCCGTGATGAATGAGAATGTAAGTGATCAGCGGCGGCGTCACACCCGCGCCGAATCCTACACCCGCGAAAATGATCCCGTTCGCGATTCCCCGCTCTGCCGATGGGATCCACCAGGCCACCACGCAATTCGACGCGGGGTAAACGACAGCTTCCCCGACGCCCAGTCCAAAGCGAATGGCAATGAGCACCCATAACGCGCCACTGATTCCGGCCGGCAATAGGGTGATCATGGCGGTAAATACCCCCCACCAAACCACTCCGGCGGTGAGAATGATACGAGGGCCGACCCGGTCGGCGATCCATCCTCCAGGCGCTTGGAAGAAAGCGTAGCCCAGAACGAACGCGCTCTGAATGTAGCCGAGCTGAACATAGTTGAGATGAAACTCGTTTATTATGGCGCGGCCCGCAATCGAGACATTCACGCGATCGAGGTAGGCGATGGCGCTGATTACGAATATCCAGGCGATGAGGACCCAGCGGATCCGTAACGGCGAAAGAGGCGGCACGTGTTTCTCATCCTAAAACAGACCAACTTTTTAAGCTGCTCGGTGAATAGGTTGAGAGCTGAGTGGCAGCAGTGATAGGCTGAGGACGAATGCGACCTTTGCAGATGGCCGGCTTCACAGCGGGCGCGGTGATCGGCGGGGTTTCCGCCGCAGCCGCTTACGGCAGCGTTTCCAGATCGTCCCAGTTCTTTGGACCTACGGTCTATCGAGGGCCGGGCCGCAGGCGATCCATCGCATTGACCTTTGACGATGGCCCGAGCGAAGGCACGCTGCCGCTCCTCGACTATCTCGCGAAGGAGAGAGTCTGGGCCACATTCTTTCAATGTGGAATGAACGTGCGCCGCTTGCCCCATATTGCCGGACAGGTTGCCGCAGGGGGGCACCAGCTCGGAAACCACACGTACTCTCATCCCAAGCTTCCTTTCCAATCCCGGGCGTTTATCGATAGGGAATTCACGGAAGCTCAGAAGATCATCAGCTTCGAAACGGGTCTGGTTCCGATTTTGCTGCGCGCACCGTATGGTTTCCGCTGGTTTGGGATGCACGAAGTGCAGCGGAAGCTTTCCCTGCTGAGTGTAATGTGGACGGCGATCGGATACGATTGGCGATGGCCGGCGGATCGAATCGCCAAACATATCGTAGCGCGCGCGACTCCCGGCGGGATTATTTGCCTGCATGACGGACGCGGGGTGCAACTTAGTCCCGATGTCAGCCCGATGTTATCCGCGATTCGGCAGATTGTTCCAGCGTTGAAAGACCGCGGCTACTCCTTCGAGATCGTGAGTGATCTGCTGCACGGCTAAACACAGCGCTCCCTCCCTAAGCCCTTCCTGACACTTATCCCAAGTACCAACAAACCGGCTAGGTCTGACTGATCCCGTCAAAATCGTAAACCTGGACCCGATAAGCATCTTGACACTTGAACTGCATGGTCTGCAAAGGCCAAATTACGGCAAGCTGTGTCAAGGAGTAAAGATGATGAGAAGAGCGTCATATGCATTTGCTCTAGCGGCGCTTGCTTGTTGGGGAGCAAGTCCAGAGCATCCGAAGCTTTCTAAAGATTTGGTAGGCGTTGCGGCGGTCTCGAATGTGAAGGTGATCGTTCAGTGGAAAAGCGCCCCGGACAACGCGAAGCATCAGAAGGTAATAGATCGCGGAGGCGTGCTGAACTCCGTTCACCCATTGATCAACGCTGCTGCGTACACCATTTCCACTGCGGAGCTCAATGACCTGGCAAACGATTCCGACGTGGCATTCATTTCACCAGACCGTCCGGTCACAGCTAAGCTAGACTATACGGCCGCGGCAGTCAATGCAAGTTATGCCTGGGGTCTGAAGCTGGACGGTACTGGAATCGGCGTCGCAGTAATTGACAGCGGCATGAATCAGAGTCCTGATCTGACCGAGAATAACCATGTTGTCTATAACCAAGACTTCACCGGCGAAGTAAAACCCAACGCCAACGTCAAAGACACGAAGAATGCGCCTGATCTCTTTGGTCATGGCCAGCATGTATCCGGAATTATTGCCAGCAGCGGTCAGACCTCTTCATGCGGAAACTGTACTCGCCTTCTAAAAGGCATCGCGCCTGGAGCCAGCATTATTAATCTGCGAGCTCTGAACGAGGACGGTGAGGGAACAGATAGCATGGTGATCGCGGCGATCGAAAAGGCAATCGCGCTTAAGAACACTTACAACATCCGCGTTATAAACCTGTCACTTGGCCGGCCGATATACGAGAGCTATACTCAGGACCCGCTCTGCCAGGCAGTGGAGCAAGCCTGGAAGGCAGGCATAATTGTGGTGGTTGCGGCAGGGAACGATGGCCGTGATGACTCGTTTGGGGCACAGGGCTATGGGACAATTACTGCTCCGGGCAACGATCCATATGTAATCACGGTAGGCGCCATGAAGACTGAAGGGACATACACTCGTACGGACGATCTGATCGCTAGTTACAGCTCGAAGGGTCCGACACAGATCGACCACATCGTGAAGCCCGATATCGTGGCGCCCGGAAACCAGGTGGTTTCATTACTGGCTAAAAACAACGCCACGCTCATCACGCAAAATCCGGCGAACAATGTGCCGGTTTCCTATTACCAAGATCCAAACAACCACGGTGCTTCCAATGCGTACTTCATGTTGAGTGGAACCAGCATGGCCGCTCCAGTGGTTAGCGGTGCGGCCGCGGACCTGCTTGAGGCTCAACCGACCCTTACTCCGGATCAGGTGAAGGCGCTAATCATGCAGACAGCTTACAAGACATTCCCAGCTTCCAGCACCGCAGTGGATCCAACCACCGGGCAAGCGTACATTGACTATTACGACATCTTTACGGTAGGCGCGGGCTATCTTGACTTAAAGGCCGCGCTGCAGTCCGTGAACTCAGTTCCGGCTGGAGTGACGGCCATATCTCCGACGGCGAACTATAACAACGGCACCGGCGCCGTAACCCTCTCTTACGACCCATCTTCTCTGTGGGCGAACCAAGCAGTCTGGGGCGCTCGGAGTGTTTGGGATGCCCAAAGCGTTTGGGGCGCAACGGTTCTGAGTGGTAGCCGATGCGTCTGGGGAGCCCAATCGGTCTGGGGCGCGGCAAGCATCTCCAGCTCGCAGTCGGTTTGGGGTGCTCAGGCGGTCTGGGGAGCCCAATCCGTTTGGGGAGCACGGTCGGTTTGGGGAGCTACAACAGATTCCGCGGAAGCCCTAAGTATTGCGATCAACGGCGAGCGCTAAATTGTCGCTGTGGTAAACATAAGTTCGACACTGGCGCTAACGCTCGGGGGAGAGCTCCACTACTGCGAGTCCCTGGGGCGCAATCCTGAGGGGTTCGCTAGTCGATTGCTCCTGCGGCGGCGCAAGCTCGGAAGCCTTGATTAACTCGCGGATCTGATCCGCGGTTGGCGAAACAGGGCTTCCCATGCTTTTCCACGCCGCAAGGGAGGAGCCATGGTCCGGATCCACGAACTGGATGCGACACCGCGCAGCGCGCCCGCCTTTTAGGCCGATATGGAACGTCTTCGCCGGCACATTCTGGCCCGGCTCCGCATAGTTCCACAGAGCAATCACCAGCGTTCCATCCTGGCGCTCCGTGACCAGAGCATTCTCTGAATCTACGGCCAGGCGGCGGTCGCCAAGCCCATGAAGAAGCTTAAATACGTTGAAGGCCGGTTTCGGGATGTCGCGCTCGGCGATCAGTCCATAGCCGCCATAAAACGGGGTCTTCACCACGCCCTGCTCTTCGAAAACGTCCGAGAAGCTCCAGTACGACATAACGTTTGCAAGCCCGTCGCACTCCCGAATGTTGTTGGCCAGCCAGGGACCCATAAAGGCGCTGTCGGTCACCTCCTGCTGGTTCATATACGTCGCGTTGTACTCAGACCAGATGATCGGCGTATTCGGCGCGGCGGACGCCTTGACCTGGTCGTAAACCTTCTTCGCCGAGCGCGCGACCATGTCGCGACGAGTGATCGGCAGCACTTTGCCAAAAACATCTCTCGAATCTTCGTTACCGTAAACGTGAGTCGAGACGAAATCGAACGGAACGCGGTTTTGAGTGCAATGCGCAATAAAATCGTCCACCCAGGCGGCTTGGGCAGTCGCGGGCCCGCCTACCCGCAGGCTTGAATCCACTTTCTTAACAGCCTTTGCAGTCACATCGTACAACGCGAAATAGGTCCTTTGCTGCGGCGAGCCGTCCCAGAAGTCGATGTTCGGCTCATTCCAAACTTCGAAGTACCATTGCTCGATTTCCTCTTTGCCATACCGGTCGAGCAAATGTCTAGTGAAAGCTTCGATCAACGCGCTCCATTTCGCTGGATCCTTGGGCGGCGATGGCAGCGGCTTGTACCAGAACGCATGGGGCTTGAGGTTCGCCGCCAACTTGCGGGGCATGAAGCTCAGCTCGACAAAAGGCTTAATTCCATTTTGAAGAAGCGCATCGTAGATTTCATCAACGTAGGAGAAGTTATAAATCGGATTTCCTCGCGCGTCTTCGTCGTAAACGCCGATATCATCATCCAGAATGGCGTGGAACCGAATATATGTGAACCCAGTGACTTGCTTCACGCTTCGCAAATCGGTCCGATAGTCTTCGCGCAAGCTCAATACCGCGCGCCCCGAGCCGAACATCTGTTCCCAAATGTGCGGGAAAGGACGAGCCTGGGAGGTGGTGTCAATCGTGATTGTTTCGTCCGATGCACCGGTCTGAGCCTCCAGGGCGAGGACGACCACTCCTGCCGCAAAGCCGATACCTAAGGCGGAATAGAAGCGTTTCACGGCTGTTAGAACATCGAAAGGCGCGATCTGTTGCATTTCTCGCGCCGAGAGATCGCAAACCGATGGAACTACTTTAGTGACTGCCGCCGACGGTCTTGTGGTTTGACCACGGCTGCGCCTGGTAAGTCCAACCTCGGGTGTGGTAATCGCTGAATGTAAGCAATAGCATAATGCAGAGCCACACCAGCCCGGCGACCACGAAAAGCCTGGTCAGCGTAGTCGTGTAGCGCACGCCCATAAAAATCCAGACCACCAGCGAGGCCTTAATCAAGGCGATCAGCAAGGCCACTACGACGTTCCACTCGCCAAGCTCAATCTCCGAAACTCGCGATGTAGTCCAGGTGAGGATCACCAGCGTGATCCACACCAGAACCAGAGTCTTTACTTTGGGTATATGTGCGGTCATTTGCGGGCTTGTCCAATCAGATACAAAAGCGGGAACAGAAAAATCCAGACAATATCAACGAAGTGCCAATACAGCCCGATCATTTCAACGGGCGCGAAGTAGTTCGCGTTGAACACGCGTTTGACAGCTTGCACGAGAAGAAATGTCAATAACCCGACGCCAACCACCATATGGAGCGCGTGCATGCCGGTCATCGCGAAGTAAAGGAAAAACAAGATCTGGGCGTGATGGGCGTACCGAACATCCTCATATTGAAAGTTGAGGCCGGGAACCAGATGCTCCACCCACTTCCTATGCCACTCAATCCACTTGATAAACAAGAAGATCGATCCGAAAATCAACGTTCCGATCAAGAAAAGAATCAGATCTCTTCGTTTGCTGAGCTGCGCCGCGCGAACGGCAAGGGCCATGGTCAAGCTGCTGCAGATCAGCACAGCCGTATTCGTCATGCCCAGCCAGAGATCCATGTACCTGCTGGTGCTGGCGAAAGCCTCAGGATACATGGCCCGGTAAACGGCGTATCCAGCAAACATCCCGCCGAAGAACAGCACTTCGGTGATCAGGAAGGTCCACATGCCCAGCGTGGACGCATCCATCTGCTGTTCCGCGCTGGCAAAATGGTGGCGCAGATGCGTCGCTTCGGGCGGCGGCTCGTGGCTTTCGTGAGCTATGGGAACAACGGTTTCAGCCAACGACTTCCTCCACGGGGCCGTAATTGTATGCTTCCTCAGTCACGGTAGGCGTCTCATCGAAATTGTAAGTCGTGGGAGGCGATTGAATCTGCCACTCCAGTCCGGCCGCTCCCCAAGGATTATTGCCCGCCTTGGGTCCATATTTCCAGGACCAACCGAGGTAAATCAGCGGAAGGATATAACCGACGGCCAGAATCGACGCCCCCGCAGTCGACATAACGTTCAGCATCTGGAATTCAGGCGGGTAAGCGTGATATCGGCGGGGCATGCCCATGTAACCCAGAATAAATTGCGGAAAAAATGTCAAATTGAATCCGACAAAGATAATAGCCGCGGCAAGCTGAGACCAGACTTGGGGGTACATACGACCGGTCATTTTCGGCCACCAGAAATGCAGACCGCCCATAAAGGCCATAACCATCCCGCCCACCATGACGTAATGGAAGTGAGCGACAACAAAGTAAGTGCCGTGCGTTGGCACGTCGACAGCCAGAGTCGCCAGGAAAAGTCCGGTTAGTCCGCCGATGGTAAACAGCCCGATGAAGCCGAAAACATACAGCATTGGTGTCTCAAACGAGACCGAGCCTTTATACATGGTGGCTGTCCAATTGAACACTTTGATGGCGGAGGGAACCGCGACCATGAAACTCAGTATGGAGAATGCCACGCTGGTGTACACGCTCTCTCCGGTGACGAACATATGATGGCCCCAAACCACGAAGCTCAGTACAGCGATCGCCATGCTGGAGAAAGCCACGAAATTATACCCGAACACGCGCTTCTTGGAGAAGCACGAAACCAGCTCACTGATCACACCCATGCCCGGCAGAATCATGATATAGACGGCCGGGTGCGAGTAGAACCAGAATAGGTGCTGGAACAGGATCGGATCGCCTCCGACATTCGGATCGAATATTCCGACGTGAAATACGCGCTCCAAGCCGATCAGCGTCAGCGAGATCGCGAGCACCGGCGTGCCGAGCACTTGAATCAGGCCCGTCGCATAGTTTGACCAAACAAATAGCGGCAGCCGGCCCCAGGTCATTCCCGGCGCGCGCATCTTATGGACCGTGACGATGAAATTCAACCCGGTAAGGATGGATGAAAAGCCGGCGACGAAAACTCCGGCAACGGCGGGAAGCACATAGGAGTTCGAGTAAGTGCTGCTGTATGGCGCATAAAACGTCCAGCCGGTGTCAACCCCGCCCACAAAGACACAGTAGAGGGTGACGATCGCGCCGATGATGTACAGATACCAGCTCAGCAGGTTCACCCTCGGGAACGCAAGATCCTTCGCGCCGATCATAATCGGTATCAAGAAGTTTGCGAGAGTGGCCGGTATCGACGGAACCAAAAAGAAAAACACCATGATGATCCCGTGCATGGAAAAGAACCGGTTGTAAGTCGTCGGCGAGAAGTAATTGCCTTCCGGCGACAGGAGGTTGATTCGAATCAGTGTCGCGAAGGTTCCACCGACGATGAACATCAGCGTGATGGAAATGAGATAGAGAATGGCTATCCGTTTGTGGTCGGTGGTGAACAGCCAACTTTTCCAGCCATGTTCAACATTGAGGTAATTTACCTCCTCGGCTATCACTTCCGGTGTTCTTTGTGCGAGAGTTGCCATAAAGCTTGACTTTTCCCTAATGCGGCGCCTGAGAATTTACAGGCGTCTTCGAATTGCTGGAGTTACTCGTAGAAGCCGCGCCAGGCGAGGTCGGCGCCATAACGATGGGCTCTTGCTGGCTGCCTTGCTGCGATTCGGGAGTGCCGGGTGAAAGCGACCTGATAAACGCGAGTAACTGAATGACTCCTTCTTCTGAGATTTGACCTTTAAAGACCGGCATTATGCCCGGTTGGAAGTTCGCCACGATCTTAGCGTTCGGATCCAGAATCGATTCACGAATGTACGCATCGTCCGCAATAACAGTGCGTCCATCGGCCAGCAGCACCGGTTTGTTGTAAAGTCCACGCAAGTTGGGGCCGCGGCCCTGCTGATCCAATAAGTGACACTGCGAGCATCCATGCTGCTCGAATACTTGTTGCCCTTGGTCGGCGAGAGTTCCTTGGCGGCCGCCCGCCCCGCCGCTTTGCCACGCGTCGTAGTCGCGCTTGCTGAGCACATCTACCCAACCGATCATGTGCGCGTGATAATCGCCGCAATATTCCGTGCAGAACAGATGATAATGTCCCGGCTTGGTGGGCGTAAACCAGATGGTGTCATAGTGCCCCGGCACAACGTCGTGTTTTACGCGGAAGGCCGGAATAGCGAAGCTGTGGATAACGTCTTCGGATGCCATGGTCATCTTCACCGGCTGTCCGACCGGCACATGAAGCTCATCAATTTCGCGCCCGCCGTCGGGATACTGGATTTTCCACATCCATTGCTTTCCGGTCACGAAGATTTCCATCGCGTTTTGCGGCGGCTGCGCGTTTAAAAAGAACAGCCTCGTGCCCCACCAGAACATCACCAGCATGACGAAAAAAGGAAGAATTGACCAGGTCAACTCGAGCTTTGTCGAGCCTTCAATCTGAGTAGCATGCGGATTCTTGTTCCGGTGATACTTGAATGCGAAATAGATAACGGCCGCAAAGATCAGCACGGTCATCACTCCCGATACGGCGATCAGGAAGAAGTAGAGTTTATCCACCTCGTGAGCTACAGCGGATGCTGTCGGCGGGAATAGAGGCAGATCGGCTAACAGGCGAGCGTCACCGAACATGATGCGCCTCCTCCCATCGGACTCCCGGTTTCGGTTTTTTGTCCCGACGCATCAAAAAGAAGAGCAGCGCCCCCAGCGCCAGGACCGTTATTGCCGCCACTATCTTGAGCACATTGAAAATCACCAGGCTGTATTTGCCCTGAACGGCATCGTAGTGGAAGCAGTAGAGCAGGAAATCGTCTACCGGCGAGCCGATCTTCCCCTGCGATGCTTCTACCAACGCGAGTCTCAGGTCCGCGGGAGCGTATCTGATTCCGTAAAAGTATCGCGAAAGCTTGCCGTCCGGAGTGGCGATCATAATGCCGCCCGCGTGCACAAACTGGTGTGTCGGCTCATCCCATCGATATTGAAAACCTACTGCCGAAGCGAACCGCGATATGGAATCCTGGGTTCCGGTCAAAAAGTGCCATCCGGAATTGAACGATGCCCGGCCGAACAATTTCGCGTAGTTGCTTTTCTTCTCACTTGCCAATTGAGGCGTTTCCGACGGATCGAAGCTGACCACCACGACTTCGTAGTCCCTGCCCGGCTCGAAGGATAAACGGTGCAAAGCGCGCACCATTTCGGTCAGTGTCAAGCTGCAAAGGTTCGGGCACTTGTAGTAAACAAGCGCCATTACCACGGGCTTCTCGCCGAAATACATTCGCAGCGGAACCGCTTGATTGGCTTCGTCGCGAAATACCAGATCCAGCGGAACCGGAGAATTCAACTTCTGTTCAATCGCGACGCCTCTAGTGATGGTAGGACGGTTGTCCTGCTGCGCCGCCAACAACCAGGCGCCCGCGAGCATCATCCAGCCGATCGACAGGGGCTTACTTCTGTGCACTTTTCCGAATTTCTCCTTGAATTTGCGGCCCGCGATAGGCCGGGGGCATGGCATTCAAACTCTGTGAAAAATCGCGCCCTTCTCCTCCAGGGGTTGTAATCCCCTGCGGCGCGGTGGGCCGGATATTGAGACGGGATACAACGGCGTCCATAGCGCGAGCGATGGGAATATACGCATGCCCGTCCGCGCTTTTGCCGGAGCCGTTCAAAATCCGATCTTCGTCCGCGCGCACATCGGGCAACTCTTCCCACGGATGCACCCATAACTGGGGACTGGGGGGCACGACTCGATTCGGAGCTAACGGGCTCGGCGGCGGACCCAGCGGCGTTGTGTCATTCAAATACCTTTGCAATCCGATCGTCACAGCAAACACGATCACCAGCGTGCCCGCAATCGTCGCGAGCGACCAACCGACCAATTTTAGGCTGGCATCGACGCCTTCGAACTTGGTCCCGCCATGGCCGACGTGCGGCTCCGTCCGCGGCGGCGGGTGCGTATGCTCTTCGCTCATGCAACGGCCTCCGGAATCGGCTCAGCGACTCGTGGATCTCTCAAGGGCAACAGCGGACGCCGGCGCAACTGGCCTATAAACACGTAAATCCAGATGCCCCCAACCCCTAAAAAGGCCGCGAAATCCGTCCAGTACAGCGCGAATCCCTTATTGCGGAAGGTAGGCTCCACAATCCAGAACAGATCGATCACTCGCGCGCAGAGGATGAACACAGCGACGCGCAATAACCGTATCGGACTACGCTTTCGTTCTTGCGACAAAAGCAAGCAGAAAGGAATCGCGAACATCGATAGCGCTGTAATGGCCGCGAAATACTTCCAAAAACCGCGAATGCGATCCAGATACCATCCGATCTCCTGCGGCAGATTACCCGGCCAGATGATAATCAGCTGCGAGGCTGTCAGATAGGTCCAGAAGATGACGAAGGCGAACATCATGTTGCCTAGATCATGCAGCACCTTTGAGTTCACCCGTCCGCCGAATCGATCGTCGCGCGAAGCCACCACCAGCACGATGATGGAGAGCGCGATCGCCTGCAGAATGTCTCCAATCAGAATCATCGCCCCGTAAACAGTCGAAAAGAATTGCGCGTCGCAGGACAGCAGCCAATCGATGTAGGCGAACGTTCCCGTCAACGTGAAAATCAAAATACCGGGAGCGCCGAATGCTCTCATGCGTTCTTTCAGCGTCGGATCGCCGGTCTCATCCTGGCGGTCAGCCATGCGGTTTTCGCGGAATCCCCAGAACAGCCAAATCGCGAAGTAAATCACCACGCGGACGATGAAAAACGGCAGGTTCAGATAGGGCGCCTTGTGCTGAAGAACGGGAGTGCGCGCCACAATATCGTGATTCATCCAAGGGTACAGGTATACCGACCCAATCAGGATCGGAATAATCAGCACCAGGATCAACGGCAGCGTGCGCATCTGGGCCTCGAGCAGCCGCCTGATGGTGACTCCCCACTTACCGCCCACGGTATGGTGCATCAAGAGAACACCCAATCCGCCAATTGAAAATCCGCCCCAATAGGCGAACGCGAATAGATAGGACTGGAAAAATTCCGCCCGATTGAAAATGAATGCGACCAAGCAGAAGAGACACCCGGCCACTCCGATCACGCCGCAGGTCCGCTCCAGGCGAATGGCAGTCGGCCCCAGTTGTTCCACGGGTACGGGAAGCGGATTGGGATAATGCCTGCTCATTTCACGCCTCCCGCCGCACCGCCGCTTGCTTGCGCGAGATCGGGCGGCGCGTTCTGGCTCAATTGGAGCGCACGAATGTAAGCCGTGATCCGCCAGCGGTCATCCACCGGAACACGCGAGGCATAGCTGTACATGGCGCCATAACCATTTGTCATCACGTCGAAAAAGTGCCCCACAGGCGCGCTCACTAGCCG
Organism: Bryobacteraceae bacterium; assembly: GCA_049582585.1. Taxonomy (GTDB): domain Bacteria; phylum Acidobacteriota; class Terriglobia; order Bryobacterales; family Bryobacteraceae; genus Bog-105. The sequence continues at coordinate 14,459 of JBAUUG010000195.1, forward strand.
CGGATCATGGTAATTCGGAGGCGGACGGAATCCGCGCAAAACAATCATGCCTCGCCCGTCGCCCAGCCGACCGTGGCAGGGCGAGCAGAAAATGTTGAATCGCTCTTGGCCTCGAATGACATCTGCCTGTGTAATCTGGATCGGAAAATAATCGATGTCCTTCCCATTTTCTTTTCCCGTGTAGCGAGGATCGTCGAGATGCAGTTGCCCGCGAGCCACCGTGTCCTCAATCGTCGGCCTTTCAGACCGCCCGTCCCCGAAGAAATCCGTCGGCGCCAACGGTTTATAGCGCGGCTGATTGTGCATATCCTGCCGGCAGGCAGTCGCGCAAAGGGCGGCTCCAAGCATGAAAAGAAATGCCGCCCTACGCCGGAACAACCGTCACCTCGTTTCCACCGGCTTCGCGCAAAAACTGCAACACGTCCTCGGTCCGAAACTTCGGGTCCGACGATTCGATGCAAAGAAAAAACTTGTCCTTCGAGGCGCGAGCGAATTCCGCCACGTTGAAAACCGGATGATACGGGCGCGGCAATCCGTTCATGAAAAGCATGGAGAATAGCGAGGTGAGCGCCGCCAGCAGAATCATGCACTCGAACGTAATCGGGATGTAGGCGGGCCAGCTATGCAGAGGCCGCCCTCCCACATTGTGTGGATACGCGATCACCGTAATCCAGTAGAGCAAGCTGTAGCCGCCCAGAACTCCGCAAATGCCGCCGATCAGAACCGCGAGTGAGACGTAGTTCTTCTTAAATCCAATGGCCTCGGCGAGCCCTTCTACCGGCATAGGAGTGTAGGCGTCCATGCGCCGATACCCTTCTGCATAAGCGCGCTCAGCCGCTTCGAGCAACTCTTCGGGAGTGTTGAATTCAGCCATGGCGCCGTGGATCGCCGGCAGCTCATTGAGCTCGAATTCATGGCCGCTGCTCATAAGCCTCCTCCATATAGTTGTCGTGGTGAACCACCTCGCGCTCTTCGAAGATCGAGATGGACGGAAGCAGACGCACGAACAGGAACATCAGCAGCAGGAAGAATCCAAGAGTTCCCACGTAGGTTGCCCAATCCCAGCCCGTGGGGATGTAGGTGCCCCAGGATGACGGTAAGAAATCGCGCGTCAGACTCACTACGACAATTACGAAGCGCTCCAGCCACATGCCGACGTTCACTATTAGAGAAAGGATGAATACCAACGGGATGCTCATCCGCACCTTCTTTGACCACAGCATTTGCGGCAGAGCGATATTGCAAAGAATCAGCAGCACGAAGGTGAAGCCATAGGGACCGGTCATGCGGTTCCAATACATAAAGCTCTCGTACTTATCGCCGCTGTACCAGGAGAAGAATGCCTCCTGCGAATAGCCGTAGGCCACAATCAAACCCGTGCCCAGCATCAGCTTCGCGCACGCGTCAATGTGGCGCATTGTGATGATGTCTTCGAGCTTGTACCACTTGCGCAGCGGAATGATCAGCGTGAGCACCATTGCAAATCCCGAATAAATCGCGCCCGCGACGAAGTACGGAGGAAAAATCGTGGTGTGCCATCCAGGGAGGATGCTGACCGCAAAATCCATGCTCACGATGGAGTGAACCGAAAGCACCAGCGGCGTCGCCAAGCCGGCCAGCAGCAGGTAGGCCTTGTTGTATCGGTGCCAGTGCTTGATCGATCCGCGCCAGCCGAGCGCCATCACCCCGTACACGCGCTGAATCCATAACTTCGGCGCATTGTCGCGCATAGTGGCAAGGTCCGGAATGAGCCCGACGTACCAGAAAACCAGGGACACCGTCCCGTACGTGGACACCGCGAACACGTCCCACTCCAGCGGGCTGCGCGGCTGCGGCCACAACCACATCGAGTTCGGATAGGGAAGCAGCCAGTAAAACAGCCACGGCCGGCCCAGGTGCAGAACCGGAAACATCGCCGCGCAAGCCACAGCGAACAACGTCATGGCTTCGGTAAATCGGTTAATCGAGGTGCGCCAATCTTGCTTGAGCAAAAACAGAATCGCCGAGATCAATGTTCCGGCATGCCCGATGCCGATCCACCAAACGAAGTTGATGATTGCGAAGCCCCAGCCGACGGGAATATTGATGCCCCAGATGCCTACGCCTCGCAGAAACAAGACCGTGATCGCGAAGAACAGCATGTTGACGATCAAAAACGAGATGAAGGCCCCGATCATCCACTTCTTGGGCGATTTCTTCCAGGGAAGATAAACAACGCCGGATATCTTATCCGTTACCGTTGCGTAAGTGTGCCCCGGTCCAAGAACCGAGCCCGGTCCGGGATCGATTACCTGAACGTCCGATTCGAGCAGTTTTTCTTCAGGATTCTCGAGTGCCACGCTGACCCCTTAGCGCCTCATTGGCATTTCGGACGTACCCCAGATATCTCGTACGCGGACGTGTGTTTAAGTCTTCCAGTAGCCCATAGGTCCGCTGTGAAGCTTGGAGTTTGGCCACTTTGCTGTTCCCGTCGTTCAAATCTCCGAAGGTGATGGCTTGTGTGGGACACACTTGTTGGCACGCAGTCAGAATTTCGCCATCGCGAGCGCGCCGCCCTTCTTCTTCGCTCCTGATCTTCACTTCCTCAATTCGCTGAATGCAGTACGAACACTTCTCCATGACCCCGCGGCTGCGGACTGTAACATCCGGATTGCGCGCGCCATAGAGGCTCGGCGTCTGCCAATCCGAATAGAGGTAGAAATTGAACCGCCGGACTTTATAGGGACAGTTGTTCGAACAGTAGCGGGTGCCGACGCAGCGGTTGTAAACCATCTGGTTGATACCTTCGGTGCTGTGAACCGTCGCCGCCACCGGGCAGACCAGCTCACACGGCGCGTTCTCGCATTGCATGCAGGGAACCGGCTGATTGTACATATCCGGATTTTCGGCATTGCCCGAGTAATAGCGATCCACCCGAATCCAATGCATGTGCCGCCCGCGCGCCACCTGATCTTTGCCGACCACTGCGATGTTGTTCTCCGCCTGACAAGCGATGATGCAAGAGTGACAGCCGATGCACACGTTCAAATCGATCGCCATGCCCCATTTGTAACCCTTGTACGGAAACTCTTGAGGAAGGTACAAGCTCTCGCCGGGCGGAAGCGGTTTCTTTTCGTCGTCAAGGGTCGGAAAATTTGGATGTTGCCGAAATTCAGCCAGATCGGCTGCGCGCACCGGCTCGCGCCCGGCCATCGTCTGCGTCTCTTGAATATTTGCCAGCCGGTAGCTTCTCCCGGTCTTTACAACTGACCCTCCAGCTACGTACGGCGATGCTGGATCTTGAATCGCGTAGGCGTTATACCCAATCTTGTTTCCAACGCGGCCGGCCATTTCGCGGCCGTATCCCAAAGTGATGGTGACGGAATCTTCGGCATGCCCCGGCAGAATCCACGCGGGACCCTCGATGCTCTTGTCGCCCACTTTGACCCGCAGCACATCTCCCTTGGATACCTTCATGTCCGTGGCGGCCTTTGGGCTGATCGCCACCACGTTGTCCCAGGTCATCTTGCTCTGCGGTTTCGGCAGTTCCTGGAGCCAGCCGTTATTCGCATGACGCCCGTCGCCAATGGTGGGATCGGGCCGGAACACGACTTCCACGCCGCTGATTGCAGTTGAGGTCAAAGCCGGCAGCGCCACTGACCCAGCGGCGTTGATCGCCGCTACCGCCGTTCCATTCACCCAACCATCGTGGATCGATTTCGGCCATTGCGTTGCAAAATCTGCATTCTTGTTTTGGTTTTGCCAGTACGCCTTCACGATGTCATGCGAGGGCAGGTCCGGCTTCATCTCAAAAATCGTGAGGATCTCGTGGGCCGATTTGCCGTTGTACAAGGGCATGATCAAAGGCTGCTGGATGGTCGCAGTTCCATCAAATGCGCGGCTGTCCGACCAAGTTTCCAAATAATGCGCCTCCGGAACATGCCAATGGCTCCACAGGGAAGTCTCATCGAAGAACTGCCCTAGACGGATCACCAGGCGCGCTTTCTTGATTGCATCCGGAAACCCAAGCCGGGTCGCCGCGGCATACACCGGATTGCCGCCTAGAATCAGCAGCGTCTCCACATGCCCGCCGTTCAGATCGGCCGTCAGCTCTTCGAGCGAATGAGTATTATCCGGCTCTACCCCTTCGAGTATTCGGACGCTTTTTCCAACATTTCCCAATGCGGCGTTGATTGCATAAGCCGCTAGATGAACGCTCTCCGGCTGAAACTCACCCGGCAGCACAACAGATCGTCCTTTGGCGTTAGTCAGATCGTTAGCGACCGTGGTCAACCAGCTGGGCGCGTTTCCCGCGACGTCAGGCGCTGCTACTCCGCAGGCTTTCGCCAATTGATAAGCGATTGCGGGAATGTCGCTGCTCTTTACCGCGAAGCGGTGGTCGGCTATCGAGCCGCTCACTGAAGGAGATGATTCGATCGCGTACAACCGGCACGGGTTCGCGCCGTTGTCGACCGACCGATGAGCCGCAAACTGGCGCGCGTTCGCGAGCATCGCCGGCCCGGCGTTCATAAAGTCGCATTCCAGGCTGACGATGACGTCAGCTTGCGACAAATCGTACGTCACCAGCGCGCCGCGCCCGGCAATTTTCTTCGCTGCGCTTGCGATCGCCGGGCTTCTGCACGGCTCATGCACATACCACTTCGCCATCGGCCATTGCCCCAGAATCGCGTTCATCTGGTTAATCAACGTTGGCGACGTAGTCACGCCGCTCAAAATCGCCAGACCCTCCCCTTTACGCCCATTCAGGTTTTCCGCTTCGTTGATGGCCGCTACCGTAAACTCACCCCACGAGCTGATGCGGCCGGTGTGCAACACCGCCTCAGATCGATCGGGATCGTAGAGGTCGAGAATCGACGCCTGCTCGAAAATTCCCGTCGCGCCTAAGCTGGCCGGATGATCCGGATTGCCTTCGACCTTGGTCGGCCGATTGAGATGGCTTTCAACCAGCAACCCGCGCGCATATCCCTCGACCGGCATTGCCGTCGCGTAAAACAGCGGGATGCCCGGTATCACATTTTCCGGCTGCCGCACGTAGGGAACGATGTATTCGGGAGGCTGGCGCGTACAAGCAGCGGCGCCCGCCATGGCTAACGAAGCCGCCATTACTTTTAGCAGGCTGCGCCGATCCACTCCTTGCGGCACTTGCCCGGAAAGCCCCGGAAATTCCTGTTCTACATACTCGCGCAGCTCCTCGCTTTCGGCCGCTTCTTCCAAGGTGCGCCAAAACGCAGGTCCGCGTCCCGCTGCAAGCTTCTCGCGAAGCGCCTGCAAATCGAGCGTCGCCTTTTTCAGCGGCTCCATCAGCGACTCGAGCGAAATTAAATGAGTGTCTTTCATCGGTGGCAAGTAAAGCAATCCGTCAACGCTCGAGAATTCTGCACTTGATACTCGGCGACCAGCTTGCGCCCTAACTCGAGCTGGTTGGAGGGCGGCACATATTCAACGTTGAACACCTCTGACTTAGGCCGAATGTACTTGGCCGGATCGCGGTGACAGTTTACGCACCAATTCATGTAGAGAGTATTGACCCGGTACATCAAAGGCATCTCGTCCACCTTTCCGTGGCAAGTAGAGCATCCGATTCCTTTGCTGATATGAATGCTGTGATTGAAATAAACGTAGTCCGGCAAATCATGCACGCGTCTCCATTCGATGGATTTGCCGGTCGCCCAGCTATCGCGAATCGGTTGAGTCAGTGAAGCGTTGGACCAGATTTGCGAGTGGCACGTCATGCACGTCTCAGTCGGCGGAAGACCGGCGTAATGCGATGTCTCGACTCCGGTGTGACAGTAGCGGCAATCGATGCCGTCGTCTTTCACGTGGTGCTTGTGGCTGAAAGGGATAGGCTGCTCAGGAGCTACGCGGACGAAAGTCATCCAGTCGCCGCGATCCATCGTGTACGCGACTCCCAGCGTCACGCCTAATAAAACCACGATTCCAGTTAGAGAAACCTGGGCGATTGTGTTCGAGCTAGGCCGAAAAAGTTGTGCCATGGGCGAGACAGCGAACCAATTCGTGATTATAACCAGTTCGCTTTCCGGCATGTCGCGGCAAGAGGCGGAACAGGGTTCCGGTGTTGGATCTAGTCAGTGTGCGCTGCGGAAAGCTTCCGCTGAAGTTATGTCAGGTAGCGGCACGAAAGCGCAAGTCCCGCTAGAGCCTTTGTTGACACTGAGCGTGTGTAAGCCTAGTGTTATGGGCATGCAGGTGCAATTCGACAATCCTGAGCTTCAAGCGAAGGTGGAACAGTGGGTTTCCGAAACCGGACGCCCGGCCGAGGAATTGGTTGAAGATGCAATGGCCGGGTACTTCGATGAATTAGAGCGAGTGCGCGAAACGCTCGGCAGCCGCTATGACGACATCAAAACCGGTAAGGTCAAGCTCATCTCCGGCGATGAAGCCTTTGCACGACTCAGAGCAAAAAGTGAAGCTCGGCGCAACAGCCAAGCATGAGCGGTTTTCAGCTACACCCGGAGGCATATACCGACCTTGACGATTTGTGGGAGTTCATTGCGAAAGACAGTATCGATACCGCTGACACTGTGAGAGACAAGATTTATGACGCTATTCAAGCGCTGGTTCCCTTTCCACACCTAGGCCACCGTCGCACCGACCTCACTTCACGACCGCTGCGCTTCTGGCGCGTGCATGATTACCTGATTGCCTATGCGCCTGATGAGCGTCCTTTGTGGGTTGTCGCCGTCATTCACGGTCACCGCAGCCCGCGTGTCATGGCCGCGATTCTGAGAAGCCGGGAATAGTTTGCGACCACGGGGGCAAGAGGCCCCTTTAGGCGGGATCAAGGGTCCGCCCGTACAAATTAAGATGCGAAGAGAGAAAGTGCCTACTTGAAAGTGATCGTGCTTTCGCCGCTGTATTTGTGGTAATCCCGGAAATCGATCGTGTTCTTCGTGCAGATCGAAGACCCGCGCTGGCAAGCCAAATTTTCCGCATGCACCGGAAGCAAAAACTTGACCGTGCCCAGTGGAACCTCGTCGTAGTCGACCGCCCATTCCATCGAGTCCAGCGGAAAATCCTGTGGGATCTTGTCCGCTTGCATCTCGATTCGCCGCACCTGCGCGGAGGCTTTATCGATCCAAACGCTCCCGCTATAGGCCGGGCGCAGCGATTGGCCGCCCACCGTAATGAACCAATCTGAATTCGGCAGCGCTACTTTGAAATCGTAAATTGCCGCAGGCTGGCCTCTCACACTGGTCGATTCGTAGAGCTTGAAATCTGCCCGGCTGGCGTCGGCAAACAGGCTGTGAAGCGTCGAGGCAAACTCGCCCGTGGAGGTCGAGCCACCGAGTTCGAGCATGGTCTTGCTAGTTCGCCTGCCGCCTACCGTAATCTCGCGATACTGCTCCTTGCCGTCTTCGTAAATGACTTTGGCGGTCACCACATCCAGCGCTTCCCAACCCGAAGCCCGCGACTGCTCGACATACCGCGTCGTGTTTTGCTGGCAGACAAAATTGGGCAATCCGTTTGTGAAAGTCAGCGCCCATTCCTTCGTCCTGTTGACGAGTTCTTGAGAAGCCGAAGCGGCTGTCTTCACCGGCGCGACTTGGCCGTCAATGGTGAAATCACCGGATTCCTTCTCAGCCGGCGTTGCTTTCGGAGCCGGTTTACTGCTGGCCACCGGTGTCGTATCGGGGGCGGTATCGGCGTCATCGTCCGAATCGTTCTTCTTCGGAATCCCGTGGCGAAGAACGGGCCGTCCCGGCGCATCAATGGGCTTGCCGAGATCCTTATCTAAAATCGTGGGCCGCGTTTCAGCCTCATCGTCACTCGTTTCCATCGGCGCGTCTTTGACCAAATCCACATGCACCGCGGTGAGATTTGCCTCGTCGTCTTCCGCCGCCTCCACATGCACCGTCGTCCCTGGAACAATCTTTGCGGCCGCGATGTCGTTCCCGGAGTGCGTAAAGTGCGTTTTGTCGCCCACCGCCATGGTGAGCGTGCGCCCGTCGCTCGTTGCGACCACCAACTTCTTCCCGTCGTTCGAGACCGTCCTTCCATCTGCCGAAATGGTGGGCTGGTTGGCGGCGTCAGCGTCTTTCTGCTTGTCTTTTTTGTGGCGCGAGGGCAGATGAATGCCGCCGCCGCCCACCGGCCCTTCTCCCGGCGGATATTGACCCGGCGGATACTGGCCGGGCGGAACTTGCCCCGGGTACTGCGCCGGCAAACAAATCGCGGAAGCTAACCCAAGCGCCGCGACACACATCGCCACCTTAGTCATCAACGTCGATTAGATGCGGCAATCTCCCCCGCTGGTTCCATTCGAATTACCACCTCAACAGCAGCAGCTCGGAACAGAATCCCGGTCCCATAGCCGCCAGAATGCCCCAGGTGTCCGGCTTCGGCCTGCGGTTCTTCATGACTTCTTCCAACACGAACAGAACCGATGCCGACGAGAGATTCCCGGTGCGCCGGAGGCATTCCCACGAGGCGTCCAGCGCCCCGCTCGGAAGCTCCAAAGCCATCTGCGTCGCCTCCAGCACCTTGGGACCCCCGGTGTGTATCACCCAGCTCTGGATGTCATTCCGCGCGAGACCGTTGTCAGCCAGAAACTCGTCCACATCGCGGCCCAGGTTCCGCAGAACCACCTCCGGGACATCGCGCGATAAGACAATCCGAAAGCCTTTCTCCGAGATGTCCCATCCCATCACATACTCGGTTTCCGGATAGAACACCGACCGGGTGGCCATAATTTCCGGTCCGTTGCACCCGTTATCTCCGTTTCCCGAGACAATCACCGCCGCCGCGCCATCGCCGAACAATCCCGTACTGATGAGATTGGCTGCCGAGAGATCATCCTGTTGCACGGTCAGCGAGCACAGTTCCACCGAAAGCAGAAGGGCCGCTTCATCCGGGAAAGCTTTCACGTAATCGTAAGCGCGCGCTATGCCCGCCGCGCCCGCCACGCAGCCCAGGCCAAAGATCGGGATGCGCTTCATCCGCGGGCTTAAACCCATGCGGTTGATCAGGCGTCCTTCAATCGAGGGGCTGGCCACTCCGGTGATCGATACGAAAAAGAATGCGCCGATTTTCCGCGGCGCGATCCCGCCCTCCTGCATGGCCTGCTGAATCGCCTGCTCGCCCAAATCGAGCGCCGCGCCGATCCAGAAATTATTCGCCTCGCCCCAGGTCCGCAGCGGATACGATTCCAGCGGAAGCGCCAAATACCGGCCGTCTACCTGAGTAGCTGCATGAAGCCGCTCCAGTACCTCAAACCGGTCAAGCCTGGTCCCCCAGTGCTTCCGAAAAGCCTGAATGAGGACATCCTGCGAGTAATAATGCTGGGGCAGCGACGTAGCCGCGCTAGTAATTCTCATAGACACCGGGATATGTCCCAGTATCTTACGCCGGGCTTCCGGCTCCCTCACGGTCGCGGCTCGGAATGACTTTACCGAGCCGCGCGCGTTAGCAAGCGGATTCCGACCCCTACCGAGCCGCGCGCGTTAGCAAGCGGTTAATCGCGCAAGCCGTCAATCCTCGAAGCAGATCCTAGTACGCCGCAAGAGCAGCGTCTTCGGCCGGGGTTCTCTGCACGCGGGGACACGTCGGGCAGGGGCAAGTGCATGGATTGCAGCTGATCACCGGGCATGTGCCGCCAGCCCCAATGGTGACGGGGAAGCCAGCGGAAGGGATCCCGTTCACCAAGACCTTCAAAGTGGCGGCGCCGGTCGCAGGTTGGCAGTTCCCCGGCGACGAGCCTCCTACATCAAAGTACGTAGTGACGGTTTGAGCCGACGCGACGCCCATAAAGCTGTGGTTGTGCGTTCGGCAATAAGAGACGGCTCCCGTCGAGTCCGTGATCTGCACCAGCGGATAGTTGGTGGCCATCTGCTCATCGTCTCCGTAGTAAGCGCCTTGGGTCATTCCGTTAAGGCGGGTGCCCGTAAGTATGTACGTAATCCCGGCAGAGTTCGCTTGCTGAGTGCAAAGGCTGAGAGTGCTGGTTGGAGTGCCGCTGCCGTTGGGGTTTTCCAATTCCAATGTAGCGATGGTTGGCTGCCACGAGGACTGATACGCTTGATCCGCCGACGACGGCGTGAAGATCTCGACGTCTTGCGAGCCGTCGGTGAACCAGATCTGGCCGGTCGGCAGCACCAGCATGCTTCCGTAGTACGACGAATCGTTGGGAGCGTTGGGAATGTTGACCGTCTCAGTCAGATGCGTGCCGTCAAATTCAAGAAATTGCCCGCCGGTCTCATAGATGCCCGGACTGGCGAAGACCAGCACGTTGCCGTTAGGCAGTACGGCGCCGGGCCCATCGGCGATATCTAATCCAGTCGCCCCGCTCCCGGGAAAATTGGGTCCTTTGGACCACGAGCCGCCCGTGCTTAAGTTCGGGTTCATGGTGAAAATAGCCGTTTCACCTGTCGTTCCCGGATTGCAAGGTAGTCCGTTGCTTGTACTGCCTGTAGATTGACAGGCGCCCGTCGCGAAAACCGTGGCATTGGGCCGCAGCACCGCCGGCCCCACCTCCGCCGAGTTTGCGTCCGCCAGCGCGCTTTTTGTGCTCCCGGCAGTCTGCCAGCTCTGCGAGCCAGGGAAATATCTCTCCGAATTCGTGCCGTTTTCAGCATCTACGGTGAGAACCGTCAGGTCGCGCAGCAGGACCCAGGGCTCTTCATCGTTGTTGTCAGCCTTGCCCGCCGGAGTAACGCTGGTCCAGTAACCAGGGGTTTCCAGACATTGGTGGTTGGGATCCAAAATCGCTACCGATGTAGTCAGCGGATCTTGCACCATCCACTTTTCGGTCCCGGCAAGAATCACGCTTCCCGCATCGCCTTCTCCAGCCGTGTTCGTGGGAGGCGCGAGCGTCGACCACGTGTTC
>JBAUUG010000196.1:0-4677 GCA_049582585.1 Bryobacteraceae bacterium
CGACTGTGTTGATCAACGCTTATCTGGCTCCGAAAATGCAAACGTATTTGGAGGTGCTAGGACGGTCGCGGCGGCACGTCATGCAACTGCACGTTATGCAATCGTCGGGAGGAATTGTTCCGGCTGAGATTGCCGCGCGCGAGCCGGTACGGACGATTCTATCCGGACCCGCAGGAGGCGTGATTGGCGCTCGCGAGATCGCAAAGACTGCGGGCTTTTCACGGATACTGACGTTCGATATGGGGGGAACGTCTACGGATGTCGCGTTGGTAAACGTTGAGGCCGGGCTCCCCACGACGACAGAATCACGGATCATGGGCATGCCCGTCGCGGTTCCTATGCTGAACATTCACACGGTGGGAGCGGGCGGAGGATCTGTCGCGAGCTTCGATCGCGGAGGCGCGTTGAAAGTTGGCCCCGAATCGGCGGGCGCGGACCCCGGTCCGATTTGCTACGGGCGCGGAGAGCAGCCCACGGTGACCGATGCGAATCTGTTGTTGGGGCGGCTGGACGCCGATCGTTTTCTCAGCGGCATGAAGCTGGACCATCAGCGAGCAAGGAATTACTTCGAGAAGGCGAAGGGCAAATTGGCAAGCGTGGAAGATTTCGCCGAGGGTATCATTCGGCTCGCCGATTCGCACATGGAGAAGGCTTTGCGGAGGATTTCGATTGAACAGGGACACGATCCGCGCGATTTCCTCCTGGTCAGTTTCGGTGGAGCAGGTCCAATGCACGCCTGCGCGCTTGCCCGGGCGCTCAGGATTCCAAAGGTCCTCGTGCCAAGCTTTCCCGGGGCGCTATCGGCTTACGGAATACTGGTCTCCGACGTTGTGCGAGATTACTCGCGGACTGTGATGTTGAAGCCGGGCGACCGCTCGATCGATGCGCATTTTCAGGCGCTGGAGGAACTGGGCGCGAAAGGGAGCCAGGGCATTCCGGTCCGATCAGTTGATTTGCGGTATGCGGGACAAGGGTACGAGCTTGGAGTCGACTGGTCTCAAGATTTTGTCGCGCAATTTCACCATCTCCACGAGCAGCGATACGGGTATTCGGATTCACGCCGACCGGTCGAGATCGTGAATGCGCGAGTGCGGATGATTGCCGCGACACAGCCTATTCCGCCCCGACGCTATGCATTGACCGATGGGAACGGAAGGCGAGCGCTAATAAAAAAGAAGCCCGTCTATCTCGATGGCGCGTGGCTGAATGGCTCGGTATACGATCGCGCTGAGCTTCGCGCCGGAAATCGGATCAGCGGTCCCGCTGTAGTGGTCGAATACAGCGCCACAACGTTTCTTCCGGCCAGCTCGACTGCGTATGTAGACGAGTATCTGAATCTGATCATCGACATCCTTCCATGACCGATCCAATCGAACTTGCGCTTTTCAAGAACGCGTTCCACTCGATTGCGGAAGAGATGGGCGCCGCATTGAGGCGAACCGCGTTTTCTCCGAATATCAAGGAACGACGCGATTATTCAAGCGCTGTGTTCGACGATTGCGGGAATGTGATCGCGATGGGCGATGACATGCCGGTGCATCTTGGATCAATGCCGATGTCGGTCGGCGCCGCACTTAATAAGTTGACGCTCGATCCCGGTGATGTTGCGATTTTGAACGATCCATACGATGGCGGGACACATCTGCCGGACATCACTCTGGTGACGCCGATTTTCGTAAATGGCAAAGAAGGCGCCGCATTCTACGCCGCGAACCGAGCCCATCACGCGGATGTGGGTGGAACCTATCCGGGATCGATGGGTCTGTGTCGCGAGATCTGGCAAGAGGGCATTCGCATACCGCCCGTAAAGCTAATTTCGGCCGGCGTGCTGAACCAAGATCTGCTGTCGATGATTCTTAATAACGTGCGCACGCCGAGAGAGAGGGAAGGCGATCTGACAGCGCAAATCGGCGCATGCCGGATTGGCGTACAGCGTGTGATGGAGACGATCGAAAAGTACACTTTGGCTCGCGTCCAAGGCAATGTTGCCGCACTGTTGAATCACTCGGAACAAATGATGAGATCGGAGCTCGAGAGACTGCCCGAAGGAGAGTTCTGCGCCGAAGACGATCTGGATAACGACGGCATTACGGAAGAGCCGGTGAAGATATGCGTCGAGATTAAAACAGACCCGAAGCGCGGACGAGTGCGCGTCGATTTCACCGGCTCGGCGCCTCAGGTGGCGGGTAGTTTAAATGCCGTGTACGCGATCACGTATTCGGCAACCTTCTACGTGTTTCGATGCTTGCTGCCGGAAGAAGCTGCTCCAACAGCCGGACTGATGCGTCCTGTTGAACTGATTGTTCCTGAGGGAACGATTGTGAATGCCCAGCCACCGGCGGCCGTGGCGGGAGGAAATGTCGAGACCTCGCAACGCATTGTCGATGTATTGTTAAAGGCGTTTTCCAAGATCCTGCCCGATCGGATCCCGGCCGCGAGCTCAGGCACGATGAACAATCTGACGATCGGCGGTATCGATCCGCGGACGGGACAGCCGTACGCTTACTACGAGACGATTGCGGGCGGCTCGGGAGCATGCCCGAACTCAGATGGAGTTTCCGGCGTTCACACGCACATGACGAATTCACTGAATACGCCGGTGGAGGCGCTCGAGTATGCGTATCCGTTTCGCGTGCGGCGATACGCGTATCGAAGGAACTCAGGAGGCTCGGGGAAATACCGCGGCGGCGACGGTTTGATTCGCGAGATTGAATTGCTTGCGCCGGCTCAGGTGACGCTTCTGTCAGAGCGGCGCGTGCATGCGCCTTATGGGCTTTACGGCGGGGCGGCGGGCAGCAGAGGCCGGGCAGTCCTCATCGAGAACGGCATAGAAACAGAGCTGCCTGGAAAGTGCAATATTCAAGTGAGCGCGGGCGCGGTTCTGCGCATTGAGACACCTGGCGGAGGCGGCTGGGGTGAACCGTGAAGCCGAACCTTGAAGCCCAGGAGAAGTGGATGAAGCAAGCCATCGCGCTCGCTGTGGAGAACGTCCGAGCAGGACGAGGCGGGCCGTTCGGGGCTTTGATCGTAAGGGACGAACAAGTGATCGCAATGGGTGTCAATTCAGTGACCGCGGCGAACGATCCGACTGCGCATGCGGAGGTAAACGCGATTCGAGCGGCTTGCCGGAGCTTAGGCAGTTTTCAACTGGCCGACTGCGAACTTTACGCAAGCTGCGAACCGTGTCCTATGTGTCTAGGAGCCATCTACTGGGCGCGGCTAGCGATCTATTACTACTCGGGTACACGGCAAGACGCAGCTCGAGCGGGATTCGATGACGCGTTTCTTCACGATCAGCTCGCGCTGCCCCGGGAGCAACGCTCAATTCGCGGGTATTGCATCTTGCCCGAACACGCTTCGGAGCCGTTCACAGAATGGGCCTCGGCCGTCGACAAGACTGCTTATTGAAAAGCGACGCGGCGCACAAACTTGACCGCTTCATGTTGCAGAATTTGTGAGATCACTGCGTCGGGCACCGGTTCATCCGTTTCGATGATGGAAATCGCCTTCAGAGGCTCGCCCGAAATCTGCGTTCCGCCATTGGGATCTTGACGGCCCAAGGCAAAATTCGCGATGTTGATGCCGTTCTTACCGAGTATGGTTCCCAGATAGCCAATCACACCCGGCACGTCTTCATTCTTGGCGTACATGAGATTGCCATCCAGCGTGGCTTCACACGAGATTCCTTCAATCTGCAAGAGGCGCGGTTTATCAAGCACCACGGCGCCAACCGCCGAGAAAGAACCGGCATCGGATTCCAGTTCCATGCGGATGGAATCCATCTGGGAGTGGCCCGGCTCGCGCTGCTCAACCACGCGGAAACCGCGCTGTGTAGCAATCTGCATCGAATTCACCAGGTTGGCGCGATGCTCCATGGAGCGGCTGAGAACTCCGGCTAACCCGGCGTTTCTGAGAATCTGCGTGTTGTTGTCCGCTAATCGGCCGAAGTAGACAAGACGAATCGTGTGGGCGTTACCAACTGAGATATGACTCAAGAAAAGACCCAGGCGTTCGGCGAGTTTTACATAGGGTCCTAAGGTTCGATATTGCTCGGCAGTCAGCGCCGGCATATTCACAGCGTTCAGCGCAACGCCGCCTTTCAGATATTCAATCAATTGCTCTACAATTCGGACGCCGACAATCTCTTGCGCCTCCTCGGTGGAGCCGGCGATGTGAGGCGTGGCGACTACCGGGTCCAAGCGAAAAAGAGGATCGTCGCCGGGAGGCTCTGTCTCGAAGACATCCAGCGCCGCCCCGGCTACTTTCTTCGACTCGATCCCGGCCTGTAATGCCTTGGTATCGATCAACTCGCCTCGTGCGCAATTCACGATGCGAACGCCGGCTCTCATCTGATCGAACGCCTCAGCATTGAGCATGTGATCGGTCTCCGGGGTGAGCGCGACATGCAAAGTGATGTAGTCGCTTCCGCGATAGAGTTCCGGCAAAGAGGTCAGCTCAACACCCAGATCGCGCGCGCTTTGCGAACTCACATAGGGATCATGCCCTAGAATTCGCATCTCGAAAGGCTTGGCGCGCTTGACGACCTCCCGCCCGACGCTGCCGAGACCAACGACGCCGAGAGTTTTGCCCCGAAGCTCATTGCCCAGAAACTTTTTCTTTTCCCACTTGCCGGATTTGGTGGAATCACTGGCCTGGGGCACAGAACGAGCCATGGAG
>JBAUUG010000197.1:0-3144 GCA_049582585.1 Bryobacteraceae bacterium
TTCGCGAGTTCGACCGCAAGCGCGAAGGGGAAATCCGCCGGCTCGCATCCGACTTGCGAAGCAACTTCTTCATTCCGCAACCGGCCTCGCTCATTTTTGTTCCAAAACCCAGCCGCCCGGAAGAGCCGCGGCCCATCACGCTGATCCGTCCCGAGGACCGGATCGTCCTCACGGCTTTGAATCGGCTCCTGACTCCCTTCTTCGATCGGCGCTGGCTTCCCTATTCATACGCTTACCGCCAGGGAAAGGGCGCCTGGGCCGCCATCGAGCGCGTCACTCACTGCCTGGGTCAGAGCCTGGTTCACATCGCCTCGGGAGATATCGATGAATTCTTTCCCAATATCGATCGTGAGCGGCTGCTCGCCAGCTTCCGTCGCGTCATCTATGAGCAGCGGATCGTCGATCTGCTCGAAACTTATCTCCACATTGGAATCGCGCGGGATTTTGAGTGGAGCGATACGGGACGAGGCATAGCACAGGGGAGCCCGCTGTCACCATTGCTTTCGAACCTTGCGTTAGCTGGTTTCGACACGTTCCTCCGCGGGCTGGGAGTGGAATGGATCCGCTACGCGGATAATTTCATCCTCCTCAGCCAGGAGCCGGTTCAAGTGCGAGATGCCTTTGCGCGCGCGGAAGCGTTCCTTCTGGAGTCGTGCGGACTTCGTCTCAACCCGGACAGCCGCGTGTTTGCAAGCGAGAAGGACGGGTTTGACTTCTTGGGCTTTTTCTTCCGGGAAGGGCGGCGCACCATGAGCGCTCGCAAACTCAATGAGAAGCGCTCGCGAATTTCGGAGATTTTCCGGAAGAACGTAATCAATCTCAGAGAGGTGATCCGCGATCTGAGTGAAACCGTGGAAGGGTGGCGCGCCTATTACGGCAAGAGCCCTGATACGCGGGAACAGCTTTTGATGCTCGAACAGCGTATCGCCGACGTATTTCAGCCCTGGCTTGTTTACTTTCGCGCCCAAGCAGCGGGTAAGGCGCTCTCGGCAGCGGAATTAAAGTCCAGCCTTCTCGATTTGAAGTTGCCCATCACGAATGACCCACGAAAGAAGCTCAAATGGGTGGAGCTCCTGGTAGCACGCAGCCGTCCGGGACGGGAGCAGGCGCCCGCCCGGGGTCTTTCGCCAGTCGCGCCTCGTGCCATCGAACAGAGGAAGAAGGAATACGAAAAACTTAAGCTGGAGCGCCAGGAGATCATTATCACCAAACCCGGAACATATCTCGGGCGCACAGGCGAGAGAATACTAATCCGGAACGAAGGGAAGCGAGAAGCGGAAATCCCTCTTGCGATGGTTCGCAATATCACGGTACTGACAAAGGCAGTGTCTTTATCGGGCGATCTGATGAGTGAGGCGTCGGCGCGGGGGATCAACATCGTTCTGGCTGCCTCCGATGGACGCCCAATCGTGCGCATAGGGCCGCCGGAATTGGCGGGACACGAGCTCTCGTTGATCCAGAGCACCGTAGCTACGAGCGTGGCGGGACTCGAGTTAGCGCGGACGATTGTGGCCGGCAAGATCCGGAATCAGGGGAATCTGCTGCGTTACTACTTGAAATATCCGGAGCGGCGCTCGGACGGAGACTTTCTCTCAGCCGCGAATACTGCGCTCCAGGAAATGGAAACCGTAAGGAACTCTGTGCTTAAACGAAGCTTCGATGGTGATCCAGACTTGGAACGAAACCGTCTCTTCGCCGCTGAAGGACAAGCTGCTTCGAGTTACTGGTCGGCCGTACGGTCGCTGTTATGGTGGAAGCCGGGCTTCGATGGACGGGTCCGCCGCGGAGCGAATGATCTCGTCAACTGCCTCCTCAACTACGGATACGGTATCCTTTACTCCCGACTTATGAATGTGCTGGTGCGGGCCGGGCTGAACGTCTATGTTGGATTTCTGCACAAGCCGCAAAAAGGGAAGGCGGGGCTGCTGTACGATTTCATCGAGGAGTTCCGGGCGGCCGCTGTGGATCGGGCAGTTTTCAGTCTGCTGAATCTCGGAATCGAGGCCAAGATATCGGCGGACGGACTCGATCCGGAGACCCGCCGCGAGCTGGCCCGCCGTGTCGTCGAGCGGCTTCAGGCAGATACGCGATATCACGGTGAAGCGATGCCGTTGGAGCGCGTCACAGAACAACAGGCGCAGCTATTGGTAAGGCACCTGGAAGGCAAGCAGGCTTACAAAACCTGGGTTTTGCCGTGGTAAGGTTTGCGCAAAAGAACCGGTGGAGCTCTTTTGGCTCGAACACTCGGAGCGCTATATGCTTTTGTGGAAATTCGCGCTTGCGCGAGCGCACTAGATTTCTTCGCAAACCGACACTACTGCCGGCTAATCTCGGTGATTTGCGACGATGGGCTAACTTTAGCGGCACAGAGCGTACCGGAAATCAACAATTTGGAGTGGTAGTCTTCGCAAACCGCCGATTTTTGCGAACCGGAGAGAGGTTTGCGAGGCGGATAAAACAACGTAACCAATTGATATCACATCAGTTACCGACGATCACGCGGTTCCTTTGGGTGGCTTAGACACTGGCACATGGCTCGCTTTGCGAAATTCCGAGCCGTTCTCGCAAGAGTAGAAGGGACAATAGCTTCGGCGTGGCCGGGGAATTCGTTGAACTCCCAAGTCGTTGATGGCACAATAGACTAACTGGCCAGATTCGCGATGGCGCGATTGAAACGTTGAATGAGAACACCGAAATGGTTTTTGTCGCGTTCTTGAAGACTAACTGGCCAGATTCGCGATGGCGCGATTGAAACAAATGATTTTTTTCCGAACAGTTTGCAACCTCGCCTGGACTAACTGGCCAGATTCGCGATGGCGCGATTGAAACGTGGATACTTGTGCCTATGATGCCTCTGCATAACCACATTGACTAACTGGCCAGATTCGCGATGGCGCGATTGAAACTCATCAACCTGGTGAATCTGTGGCGGCACCGTACAAGCCGGCGGAGACTAACTGGCCAGATTCGCGATGGCGCGATTGAAACATTTCACCTTCTTTGCCTTCGTGAATCTTCACCCACTCACGACTAACTGGCCAGATTCGCGATGGCGCGATTGAAACTCTGTCCAGGAAGCACCCAACATACTGGCGCAGATAAGCAGACTAACTGGCCAGATTCGCGATGGCGCGATTGAAACAT
>JBAUUG010000198.1:0-8676 GCA_049582585.1 Bryobacteraceae bacterium
AGTCTTGACAAACAGCTATCCAGCCGAGTACGGGCGGACTGCGGGCGCAATCGTAAACGTCATCACAAAGTCTGGGTCAAATGACTTTCACGGCTCGCTGTTTGAGTACTTTCGGAACGATATCTTCGATGCGAGAGACTTCTTTGCGATTACGAAGCCAGAATACCGGCAAAACCAATTCGGCGGCAGTTTGGGCGGACCGATCGTTAAGAATCGAACTTTCTTTTTTGGTGACGTGGAGGAGACTCGCATTGTGCAGGGACAGACGGAAACCAGCACAGTCCCGACGTTATTCGAAGAACAGAACCCGGGCAACTTCTCCGATATTGGCGGCCCAATCATTCCAGCGCAGGGAATCAACCCCGTTTCGCTCAGCTTGTTCAAACTGTATCCTGCCCCGAATAGGCCCGGCACTTTCAACAACTACAATTCGAACCCTGCGAAAACCCAGTTCGCAACCGCCACTGATGAACGCGTAGATCATCGGTTTAATGACAACAACTCGATATTTGTGCGGTATAGCTACAATCCTGTCACCACATTCGTTCCGGGCGCTTTCCCGACGGCCTCTTCAAACGGTATCACCGTCAACCCCAGTCCTGATTTATTTGCGGGTCCGTCCAAAACCACCGCCTAAGCAGTGCAAATAGATTATGTGCATATCTTTACTCCACAGCTTGTATTGGAATTGAAAGCCGGATTTACCCGTATCAATATTCAAACAGTGCCTCAGAACTATGGAAGCAACGCGAGCCAGAAGTTTGGAATTATTAACAGCAACATAGGAGCTGACAGCTCCGCACTAGCTCTTATGTGGTTCCTGGCGGGTGATTACTCGAGCATAGGTGGCGGGTTTTATGTTCCTATCTTCGACATCAATAACACGTTCCAATACAACGGCGCGCTAACATACACGAGAGGTGCGCACAACATAAAGGCTGGAGCATCTCTGATCCGGCGCCAACTCAACTACTTCCAGGATCAGTACTCGCCTCAGGGTGGATTTATTTTCCTCCCCACGCCACCATACTTCAATTCCGAAGCGAATTTCTTGGCCGGAATCTCAGCTTTCAGCGAAAGAGGCAATTTGCTCGTCCATCCGGGTTACCGTACATGGGAGCCAAGTGCGTACGTGCAGGACGATTGGAGGGCGACGAAATGGTTGACGCTCAATCTAGGATTGCGCTATGAAATATTTACCCCGACAACCGAAGTGCACGACCAGTATTCGAACTTCAACTTACATACCCTGAGCGTCGAAATTGCCGGTAAAAACACCACGAGCAGCTTAGGGGTCAAAACCGATTACACGAATTTCTCGCCGCGCATAGGATTCGCCGCAACAGCCGGGAAAAACACTGTGGTTCGCGGTGGCTTCGGGCTCAGCTATTATCCGATGGATCTACAGAGCGCTATCCAAAACGCAAATCCTCCGTATTCGTATGCTTGCTTTCCTTGTTTTGGCACAACATTTCCTACTCTGCCTCTCCCGGCAGCAACGAGTGTTGCCAATCCAAGTGGGCTGGTTACGTACAAGCCTTCGAACTTCCGGCCCGCGTACATCGAGCAATTTAACCTGTTTGTTCAGCAACAGATACTCGGGAGCGTGCTTAGCGTGGGAGGCGTCGGAGAATTGGGACGCCACTTGCTCTACCAGCCGGATTTCGATACTCCTGCGCCCCCAGGACCTGGAAATCCAACACCGCCGTATGTCTACGCGAGTCAGTTGCCCGGCGTGACCGCAATCGCTTCGAATCAAAATTGGGCCACGTCCAATTACTATGCGTTACAGACGTCGTTCGTGCATCGCTACGGCAGCGGGCTTACTTTGAACGCAAATTACACGTGGGCACACGGGTTGACCGATACGGTCAACGGGAGCGGAAGCACGAACACATTTTGGTTGGTTCCTGGCAACATCCACTACGATTACGGGAACACCGATATAGATGTTCGGCATCGCGTCGCGATAGTCGCCGACTACACCCTTCCATTCGGCAAAACTCTTCACGGGTTTGCCGGGCAGGTTGTGCGAGGATGGCAAGCCAACGCCATTGCATTCTGGCAGACCGGGATACCCTTCACGGTCACTAACTCAACGCCGCGAATAAATTTGCCGGGGATCACTAATGACCGCCCTGACCAAATTGCACCGGCAAGCCTTCCCAACCCCAGCATCAATGAATGGTTCAACACGGCCGCGTTCGCTCCTCAGATCCTCGGTACACCGGGCAGTGAAGGTCGGAACCAAGTATACGGCCCTAACCAAAGAGCGATCAATTTCTCGTTACTCAAAGATTTCCCGATCTTCGAGCAATGGAAACTTCAGTTTCGGGCAGAGTGCTTCAACATAACGAACACAGCGAATTTTGCTCTGCCAAACTCGTCGCTCGGCACTCCGGCATTCGGAACGATCTCAGCCACGGCTGCAAACTCAACGCCGCGGGAGTTTCAATTCGCACTTAAGCTGTTGTTCTGAGAAAGAGATGCCGGCGATCCGAGGTAGAGATCGCCGGCATTCATACCACAGATGAGCTGGAATTATTGTCGAAAGAGCTTACGCGGACAAAGCGCCGCTTCTCGGCTGCTGCCATGGCGACGCTCACTCGCCAAGCGCAGAAAACAGCTGGCGCTGCCATGCCTTCGCATCTGTGGCAAAGGTGTAGATTCAAGCTTGCCATCCAGACATCTGCTGCGCAGGGCCGTTGCTTAGCATTCTGACCAAGGCGGTCGATACGGCAACTTAGCCATGATGAAGGAGTACCCAAATTGATGTGGGCGAGAACGAATGTTCTTTTTGTGGCCGCGCTCATCTCCGTATTCACTTGTGCGCACGGTCAGACCTCGGAACAGCTGCGAGCCGGTTTCAGGAATCCGCCACAAGTTGCTCGTCCACGAGTCTGGTGGCATTGGATGAATGGGAACGTCGCTCTCGATGGCGCAGATCTCGATCTGGCCTGGCTGAAGCGGGTCGGCATCGGCGGTGTCCATATCTTCTCCGGAGCATTGCCGGGGCCTTCCGTGGTGAAGCCTCCCGTCGCGTTCATGAGCGATGCCTGGCAGGCGATATTCCGCCGGGAAACCGCCTCCGCGCGCCAGGCCAGCATGGAGGTTACCATTGCCGGATCCCCTGGCTGGAGTGAGACCGGAGGGCCTTGGGTCGTCCCCGAGCATGCCATGAAGAAGTACGTCTGGAGCGAGAGCCGGGTTGATGGTGGCAAACCGTTCAAAGGTATTCTTCCCCAGCCTCCTTCGGTTTCAGGCCCGTTCCAGCGTATCCAAATGCACTGGCCAAATGCGCACCCTGTTGAACTCACTCACGATGTGTACGCCGACGCAGCCGTGGTTGCGTTTCCCACACCGCCCGCAGAGCTCGAAACCGGCTCCGCCGTTTATACCTCGAGTGCGGGTGAGTTAGATTTCGCTGGTTTGAACGATGGAAGTCGGAACCAAGCGCTTGTACTTCCTCTTGCTTCAGAGCCCGACGGAACGTGGCTTCAGGCGGACTTCGGGAGAGAGGTTTCGGTTTCGACATTTACTCTCGGTCTCGCTTTACCAGCAAACGCCACGCTGTTGATAAGTGATGACGGTACGTCGTTCCGCGAGTGTTTTCGAGTACCATCTGATTCGAACGAACACCCGGCTCCGGAACAGACATACTCTTTCCCGGAAACACGAGCCAGATTCTTTCGGGTTGTCTTTGCGGTCCCCGCAACGCCTCCGTTGCTGCCTGGATTGCCAAAAGTGATGCTCGCATTTGCCAAGCCGCAGAAACAGTTCTTGATCACACGGCTTTCATTCGACGCCGCCACTCGGGTCAATCGATTTGAAGAGAAGGCGGGTTTCAGCGCCACCGTGGACTCCCTTTCCACTGCAACCCCGGACTGCAATCGGGCCAACATTGTGCAGAACGCGAGCGTGGTTGACATAACCGCACGTCTACGTCCGGACGGAACTCTGGAATGGACTCCACCGCCGGGACATTGGACCATTCTTCGGATTGGCTACTCTTTGACCGGCCAGACGAACGCGCCCGCAGAGGCGGCAGCCACGGGCTTGGAAGTAGACAAGCTCGATGCGGCCCTCGTTCGCGAATATATGGAGCAGTACCTGCAGCTGTACAGCAATGCCAGCCGTGGAAAGCTGGGTGATCCTGGTGTTCAGAATGTGCTGACTGATAGCTGGGAAGCGGGTGTCCAGAACTGGACGCCGGCAATGCTTTCACAATTCAAGCTGCGGCGCGGATACGACGCGACTCCGTACCTTCCAGTTCTTGCTGGTTGGGTGGTGGATAGTGCAGAGATTAGTGATCGATTTCTCTGGGACTTTCGCCGCACTCTTAAGGAGATGCTGGCAGAGAATCATTATGGGTCGGTCGCCCAAGTCTTGCACGCTCATCACATGGGCTACTACACGGAGGCTCAAGGCGACACTCCCCGAGCAATTGGAGACGGTATGGCAATGAAGGCACGTTCAGACATACCAACCGCCGAATACTGGTATCGTCCCTTTGCTGCCGGACCCGGACAGCCGACGTTGAAAGCGGACTTAGAAGAAGCGGCATCTGTGGCCCACGTATATGGCAAACCTTTGGCCGCCGCCGAATCTTTGACCGTTGCGGCAGGCGATGATCCATGGGCATTCTCACCAGCAATGCTGAAGCCCGTTGCTGACGAAATCTTCGCGCACGGCATCAATCGAATCCTGATACATGAATCTCACCATCAACCGCTAGTTGATGCTAAACCTGGCCTTACGCTCATGATTTTCGGCCAGTACTTCAATCGCAATGACACGTGGGCTGAACAGGCTAGACCCTGGGTCGACTATCTCGCCCGGTCCTCGTTTTTGCTTCAGCAAGGGCGTTTCGTTGCGGACGTTGCGTATTTCTATGGAGAAGATAAGAATCTCACGGAGTTGTTTGCCAAAACATTCAACACGGATGTACCAGCGGGATATCACTACGATTACCTGAATCCCGAGGCGCTTCTCACGCTTCTGTCGGTAAAGAACGGGCGACTTGTTACCCCAAGCGGAATGGCGTACCGAGTCTTATACATGCCGTCCTCTGTCGATCGACTCACCGTCCCCGCGATACGCAAGTTACGGGATCTGGTCGCAGCAGGCGCGATTCTGGCCGGTAAGAAACCCGTCGGATCGCTCGGCCTTCCGAGCGATGACGCTCAAGTTCGGTCGATCGCAGACGAAGTCTGGGGTACGAACCCTCAAAAGTCGGAAGGTCACGCATTTGGCAAAGGGCGAGTTTACGGTACCAGTGACTTGGGGCCCGTGCTCGCGACGGAACAAATTCAACCGGACGTGGCCTTCACAGATCGTGAGAAACATGCCAGAATCATGACTCTGCATCGCAAGACCGAATGCGGAGACATCTACTTCGTCTCGAACCAATTGGATCGCCCGGAGCACTTAAACATAACCTTCCGGGTGATTGGCGAGGCTCCGGAACTCTGGCACGCCGAGGACGGTAGGTCAGAGCCAATCTCATACGGCATGCTGCCTACGGGCGTCCACACGCTCGTTCACCTTGATCCGTATGAGGCCGTATTCCTCGTGTTTCACAAGTCGTCGCGGCATTCCCTTTCATTGCCGTCGCGTCGTGAGGTCGTCGTTTCCTCCATCACAGGGCCTTGGAGGGTCTCGTTTCAAGTGGGCCGTGGTGCTCCGACAAGTTCTGTTTTCAAACAGCTGTCACCGTGGAACGAGTCACAAGATCCGGGAGTTAAGTACTTCTCTGGGCAGGGCATCTACACACGTGAGGTTGAGATATCCAGTTCGTCCTTCCGGAGAGGACGTCGTCTCCTGCTGGATTTGGGAGAGGTACGCGAGCTCGCAGGCGTGAGTGTAAACGGCAAAGATCTGGGAATCGTTTGGCACGCACCATATCGGCTGGATATCACCGACGCTGTGAGGCCGGGTAGAAATCAGCTCAGCATCGCGGTGACGAACCTATGGCCCAATCGGCTAATTGGAGACAAGCAACCTGGCAGCATTAGTTACGCCTATGCACCTCAGTCGCCCTATACCGCGGATTCACCGCTGATGCGTTCAGGACTTCTTGGACCTGTCACGCTGGTAGATACGGCCTCTGAACAGGAGTCATCGCAATCAACAAGGTAGTTTCCATTGCACGCCTCAGGCTTGCGAAAAGAAGGCCCTCTTCACCCCAGGTCATAACGCCTTTGCTTGACGCGAAACGCTTGTCTTCCGCTTTCCTCGGTGAGCATCTGCAGTGTGTTTACGAGTTTGATCAGCGTCAGCGCCTTTGGGAAAAAGTGCGTCGAATATCTCTTCCAACAACAGTCGCGCCTCCTTCTTAGTCACTTGGTCGGGAAGGAACAGGTGTGTCAGAAGCACGCCCCCTTTGAGAGCTGTCAATGCGAGCGCTCGGTTCTGAATAAGTGACGTCCCAGGCGGCCGCGCGACACCGAACTCCTTCGCGAAAGAAGGATGCGTATAGAACCGCAGATAACGTTCGCGCCACTCGCCCGCGGATTCCGGGTGGCGGACGGCATACAACTTCATTTCCAGATCAAGAATCGTGCCCCATGGATTATCGACATCGGAATAGTACTGTCGGAGCGCTTCCAAGCGGCCTCGATGTTCCGTCTGTTCTAACTCAGCCGAGAACTTTGCGAAGTCTCGCGCGGACTCTTCAAAGAGCTGTTCGTGAAGTGCAAAGAAGAGTTGCTCTTTAGTTTTAAATTGTGCGTAGACGGCGCCCCGGGTGCGGCCCGACTGCTCAGCAATCTGATCGATCTGAGCATTCTCGTAACCGTCGCGGGCAAAGATCGACTCGGCTGCTTTCAGAAGTGCAGCGCGAGTAGCTTCGCTTCTGAGTTCATGCTTCGTTCGAGGCTTTTCTTGCTTCACCACAGCATGTTAACGGATGAGAGTGGCAGAATCAATATGTGTTTGCATGTATTTATTGGGGAGGCCGCAATGCAGCCGCTGCGTGCTTTGTGAACATCCGGCGGATGGTAGGCGTTGGTCTTGCGCTCTGCGCGCTTCTAGTGAGAGTAGCCCCATGTGCTCCAGCCCCAAAGCCAACGCTGGCCATTAAGCCGTCCCGACTCATCGTGCTTACAGATATTGGGGCGGAAGTCGATGACACGGAAAGCATGGTTCGCCTGCTGCTGTATTCGGACGTCATCGATATCGAAGGCCTCATCGCAACCACCTCCACGTGGAAGAGAACGTCTGTATCACCGGAGCTGATCCAAGCTGTTGTCCACGCGTACTCCGAGGTCAACCTGAACCTGTTGAAGCACGATCAAAACTACCCTGCGGCGGACAGTCTGGAAGCAGTGATCAAGCAGGGTTTGCCTGAATACGGCATGACTGGAGTCGGTCGGGGCAAGGACTCACCGGGCTCCGAATGGATTATTCGCATTCTAAAAGAAAAAGATGATCGTCCTCTGTGGGTGAGTATTTGGGGCGGGGCCAATACTCTCGCGCAGGCGCTTTACAAAATTCGGGCTACGAGCCCTCCGGCGGAAGTTGAACACTTGATCGGCAAGTTACGCGTCTACTCGATCTCCGACCAGGACGATAGTGGGCCCTGGATTCGCAAGAACTTTCCCAACCTTTTTTACATCGTTAGCCCTGGCGGCAATTACAGCGCGGCCACTTGGATCGGGATGAACAGCTTCGTCCCCGGCATCGACAATTCGACCATAAGCAACAAGTGGCTCGCGGACCACATTCAGAAAGGACGCGGTCCGCTCGGGGCTGCCTATCCGGATGGTGCGTACGGGATGGAAGGCGACACGCCGTCATGGCTCGCGTTGATTCCCAACGGCCTGAGTGAGCCTGAACATCCCGACTGGGGCGGCTGGGGAGGACGATACGAACTCTACCGGCCCGAAGCGCCCGTCGCGGACCCACGCACTCTCATTGGCGGAGTTGCCATTCCACCGGAGACACGTCCAATCTGGACCGATGCAGTCGATGAATACACGCCGCCAACAGCAGGCGAGTACGGGCGAGCAATGAGGCCTGGCGAAAAATCATTCAAAGGCAACAGGGTCACGCTCTGGCGTTGGCGAGACGACTTCCAGAACGATTTCACGGCGCGGATGGATTGGACGACCAAGCAGTACAAGGAAGCCAATCATCCTCCCGTGCCCGTCTTGGATCATCCCGAGGCGTTCACTGTGCGATCGGGAGAGGCTTTTGAGATCAGCGCCCGAGCGAGCACCGATCCTGATGGTGATAGCCTCAGCTACTTTTGGTTTGAATATCCGGAGGCGGGAACCTACAAAGGGAGCGTAAAGATCGAAGGTGCGGAGAACATGGATCGCGTCTCGGTGGTAGCTCCCACAGTCGAAAAACCACAAACCATTCACTTGATTCTCCGGCTTACGGATAAAGGGACTCCTCCGCTCTCGCGGTACAAGCGGGTCATCGTGACCATCGTCCCGTGACGACAGGGAGATCGGAAATAGTGAGCACTTCTCCACGTTAAAAAAGCAGATCATTCCCGGGTAACGCGCAGCATTTACCAATCTCGGCTTGACTCAATCCTTGGCAAGTCTTAGGTCAGTATCAGGAGCGATT
Organism: Bryobacteraceae bacterium; assembly: GCA_049582585.1. Taxonomy (GTDB): domain Bacteria; phylum Acidobacteriota; class Terriglobia; order Bryobacterales; family Bryobacteraceae; genus Bog-105. The sequence continues at coordinate 8,578 of JBAUUG010000198.1, forward strand.
CGGCAGGATACACCTGCGGAGGTGGAGTCGGGTCACTTTGCCGAATCGCTTTTGATACTGGGACTTGAAGGAAGCCGCGACGAATGTTACACCTTATGG
>JBAUUG010000199.1:0-2429 GCA_049582585.1 Bryobacteraceae bacterium
CAGGAGGAGTGGTGAGCACAGCCTTCTGGCGGCTCGATCGCGCATATGCAAAGCTCGAAGCGCTCGCTAACCGCGACAACCTGACCGGTCTGCTGAATCGGCATCGGCTCACCATTGAGTTTGACCGCTTGCAGGCCCTCGGCCGTGAGAAAGCGCAATCGCTTCTGTTGGTGGCTTGGGATCTCGACGATCTCAAAGTGATCAACGATCAGCAGGGACACGCCGCGGGAGATGCCCACATCCGCAAATTTGCCCGGGCTCTGGAAGCAAATGTTCGGAAGCCTTCCGACGCACGCTATGGCGACGCGGCTTTTCGAGTGGGCGGCGATGAATTCATCAGCATGCACCTCGATGCGGAGGACGGCGTAAAACTCGTGGATCGAGTTCACCAATCCTGCCCATTTGTTTCTGCTGGATGGGTGCGTTGCAATCCGCTAACCCTCGATCAGGCGCTAACGCAGGCGGATCGGGCGTTGTACGCCAGCAAAGAGCAGCGCAAGCAGCGAACGAACAGCCCTGCCAGTACACCCAGCGAATGATTCTTTGAGCTGCATCAGCCGATGACGGAGCTTCTCAGAGGATTGTGCCCTATGGATTCTGCGGCATTTCTCGCGCAGACAAGGCCTTATCCTCTAGACTGGTCACTCAGGCCCCTCACCGTCGATGATCATCAACCACGCGGAACGCGCGCATAACCACAACTGGGAACTCGACCCGGTCATCCGGTCGCTGCTCGACACCGACTTCTATAAACTGCTGATGCTGCAATTCATCTGGAAGCATTTTCCCAATACCCGCGTCCAGTTTTCACTGGTGAACCGCCATCCGGCGGTGCGCATTGCCGACACGGTTCATATTGAGGAGTTCAAGGTTCAACTGCAGCATGTGCGCGGGCTACGCTTCCGCAAGTCAGAGTTGGTATGGCTGGCGGGTAACACGTTTTACGGGCGCCGTGGCATCTTCGAACCCGGGTTTCTGGAGTGGCTGGAGAAAGACTTCCGGCTCTCCGATTACCAGTTCCGCGTACGCGACGGGCAGATTCAGCTCACATTTGAGGGAACATGGGCCGAGACTACAATGTGGGAGCTCTACTCGCTGGCCATCCTCGACGAACTGAAAACGCGAGCTCAACTGAAAACGCTGAGCGAGTTCGGGCTCGACATTCTCTACGCACGCGCCAAGACGAAACTGTGGAACAAGATTGAGCGGTTGCGCGGTGTCCCCGGATTAAGCGTAGCTGACTTCGGAACCCGGCGTCGGCACAGCTTTTTGTGGCAGGAGTATGTCGTGGTGGCGATGGCGAACAACCTGGGAAGCAGCTTTATTGGGACATCCAACGCTTTCCTCGCGCACAAGCATGATCTGGAGGCGATCGGCACCAACGCCCACGAAATTCCTATGGTGATGGCGGCGCTCGCACCCGACGACGTCGCACTCAAGGATTCTCAGTATCGAGTGTTGGATCTCTGGCAACAAACTTATGAAGGCGCTCTTCACGTGATGCTGCCCGACACCTTTGGAACAACGCAATTCCTGGCCGGAGCGCCGGAGTGGGTTGCGGACTGGACTGGCCAGCGCGTCGACAGCAAAGACCCCTTTATTGCTGGAGACGAATACATTGAGTGGCTGAAACGGTACACTCGCGATCCCAAAGAGAAGCTGCTCATCGCCTCCGACATGCTCGACGTCGACCAGATTTTGGCTCTTCACGCTTATTTCGCCGGTGCGATGGCGAAGGGAGTGAGTCCGCGCGATTTTCGCAACGCCACAGACTTTCATGACCGCAATAAATGGACGCCCGACCGGCGAATCCGTTTCAGCGCCGGTTGGGGCACGCTGCTCACCAATGACTTTCGTGGTTGCAATCCCAACGCCGGAGACGGTTTCGATCCGATCAGCCTGATTTGTAAGGTATCGAGCGTGGAAGGAAAACCGGCTGTGAAGCTTTCGGACAATTATGCGAAGGCACTCGGCCCACAGACCGAGATTGAACGCTACCGCAGAGTCTTCGGCACGGCCGGCCTGGCGAATGCGCCATTGGTGACATGAGATTTAGCTTTCCTCGTGAATTGCCATTCGTAGTCGGATTGATTTCACCGGCGCGTAGCCAAGCTAACCCGCAACTCCACCCACGTCCGCCCCATTCTGTGTAAATTAGAAGCTCATGTCTTCGAACGCCGACGCCAGGGCCGGACGCGCCGCTTTCACACATCCGGGATTCGTCCTGTTCCAGATCGCCCGGTTTCTGATCGTCGCCGCCGTCGAGATGCAGGCGGTTGCCGTTGGATGGCAGGTTTACGAAATCACCAAGCGCCCGCTGGATCTCGGCTACGTAGGACTGGCACAGTTTCTGCCGGCCATTCTTCTCTTCCCGATCTCAGGCCACGCATCCGACCGATTCGAACGCCGCCACGTTCTCTCCGCCTGCT
>JBAUUG010000200.1:0-21367 GCA_049582585.1 Bryobacteraceae bacterium
GTCCGGGGAGACGACAATCGCCTCGCGCAGCGTGCTGACGGCCTGCGGCGTGTTGCCCATCTTTTCCAGGCAGTAGGAAAATTCCTTAAGCGCGCTGGGCTGTTGCGCGATGGCCTGTTGGGATTGAGAGAAATGTTCGACGGCAACCGCACAATCGCCGTGCTTCCAGGCGATGTAGGCGCGCATGGCATGCGCGGTCTCATCGCCGGGCCGCAAAGCAAGCAGCGCATCCACGTCACGGGTAGCGGCGGCGGTGGCGGCTGGGTACTCGAGCTCGGAGATACCGGCGAGCGCGGGGACATAATGCGGATCAATGGCCAGAGCCTGGCGATATCCGGCAAGGGCTTCCGCCGATTTGTCGAGCTTCGAGAGTGCGATGGCTCTCAACGTGGCGAGACGGACATCGCGCGGGTTCGATTGCAGGGCGGCTTCCGCGGATTCGACCGCCTCCTGGAAGCGGCCGGAACGGATTGCATCGCTGATCGCGCGAACATTTACTTGAGTGTCCGCGGCACGCAGGCTTGCGAGCGCGAAACAGAGGAGCAGCAGCCATCGCCCGCAGCTAGGGCGCGATTTGCTCCGTAAATTCCGGCTCGACATTGTCGAAGAACACTCCCTGGAACTGCGCGGTTGCCGCCGGAGGAAGTTGCAGCGCGATGACGTGCGGGGCGTCCGGCTTAATCCTCGAAAGGTCGGCATAGAAACCTACGAAGGAGGGCCCGTGGGCTCGAACGGAACTGTACGCCTTCGACAGCTCGACAGGCGCGCCATCGAGCATCATGGATACGTTCATTGTATCGTTCGGTTCGGCAAACTGAATGAACATCAACAGCCGACCGGGGACGAGCCATGTGGTCGCGTAATCGTCAGAGTTCCAAGAGACAGGCCACGCCTTCTGTAGCGCCGCGAAATGTTCGAAGACTCGTTGAGGGACCCCAAACGTCCCGGCAAAGTTTCCGTTCGCCCCTCCTGTAAGCTCGACCTGCTGCGAACGGCCAAATCGGATTCCGGCAAAGTGGATAGTTGCCGATACATAGTCCCCATTGCGCGCGAATGGGACGGACTTGCCGTTGATTATAAACCGCCGCACGACAGTTTGTTCGGGTAGCAGGATCCCCAACTCCTGAGACGTCCCGGGCTCTCCGGACACGTGTTCAATGCGGATCGCACCATGTTCAAACACCGGTTTCAACTCGGGTTGCGCCGTTGTTCCGGCACTGCCGAACACAATCGATTGTTGAATGGCGGATTGTTGAATGGCGCCGGGGACCGGTTCGATCTCGAGAACCGCCGCACTCGTGCCGTCCAACGCGAAGTGGAACCCGTCACCGTAGCTCCAGATGCCTGCTCCGGGTTTGCCCACTTTTCGTTGCTCCTGCGGATACAGCTCACGAATCAGAAACCGCCTTCCGCTTAGCAGCCCAATGCTGGAATCGAGCGGGAAATCGGCAGGCAGCTGTTTATAGTTTGGATTGAACAGAAACAGGTAACCTCGATCACCGACAAGGGCGGAGGTTCCATCCACGTTGCCCATTGCAGGCGGCCCGAGGATCGTCTGTGTGTGCTGAAGATAATGCTTGTTCCGTGACGCCCAATCGAGCCAATGTCGAATCCATTCTTTGTCCGGACTATTCGCAAAGGCTCTATACTCCTGGGGATCACGCCCGGGGATCATGTCGATCACGTTGTTCCAGCCGCCAGTCGCGATCGACGAAATAACCGAATATTTGTACCCGAGGTAATCCCAATCGCGTTGACGATAGCTGGTGTAGACAGGTCTTGTTTCCTTGGGATGTCCTCCGGTCACGCTGTCAGGCGGAACATTAATAGAGCGTTCCGTCTGATGCGTCATGTAGCCGGGAATGATTTCTTCCGGAGCAAACTGGTAATTGCGATACCAATAATTCACGAAACGGAGGCGATCGGCGGATACTCTGTCGAAGTGCAGGTCGGGGTACGGAATGAAGCTCTCAGGCTGCTCGTCGTTCCCGGTGGGATGGGGATAGCTGCCGGCCAGCCACGACCATGGACCGTATTCCTGGTAAGTCTGCCGTCCATCTATAACGATCTCCGGGGCGCCTTCGCGCAGCCCCTTTAGAACGCGACACCAACCCCACCACTGTGCATATGCGCTGCCCGGCAAATTCAAAAACGTGTAATCGAAGGAATACCCGGCGATTCCGGTGCGCTTCATGAAGACGAGCAACTCTTTCAAGAGAAAATCCTGAAAGTCACGCGAGGCCAGAGTGGCGGAAACGTTCTTCTCGGTTCTATTCGGGATCTTTACCAGCCAGCCGGGATTCTGCGCAAAAGGGAGAGAAGGATAAACGTAGGCCAGCAAGCCCACGTGCTTTGCTTTTGCATAGTCGAGCATCTCGCTGACGCTGGAGGGAATCTCGCCAGTCTCGGGATTCCAATCTCCTTCGCGGAGTTTCTGGCCAAAGCCCAGCCACAGGACGTGTTCCCAGTTCCAAGCGTCGGCATCCTGCTCCATGCGGGCGAGGGCCAAATTTGCCGGGGAATACAGAAGCGTCCGGATTCCGAGCGCGGAAGTGGTGTCGAGCACGCGCTTATATTCGGCGCGACCCTCAGGAGTGGCTACATCGATTTGATAATCATTCAGCGTCCACCCGACTTCCACACTGATGGGCTCACGAGGAGGATGAATTAGAAAGGCCCGCACACAGTCCGTGAAGGCATCGATTTCGCCGCGATCGGCTCCGTCGTCCACAATCGTTCGGGGCGGAAGTTTCCACTCGTACGTCATCTGGGCTGGAACACGGTTGCCCGTCAGCGTGTATGGCCCAATACAGGCCAGATCGCTCACGAACGGTCCCCAACCGGTTTTCCACGTCATCTCCGGGGAGTAGTCGATCGAAATCGCGTTTTGCCGGCGGTCCACCCGCAGGAATGGGTTCTGCACGACGATCATCACACCCGACTTTTCTGGGAAGCGCAGGAAGGCGCCGAATTCCCTGGTGGGATGTGCCCATCCAGGGCGGGGAGGACCGTACTGGGGGAGGTATGTCCCTGGAGTGAAGACCGAATCGATAGCGTCGGCAAATGAAAGGTCAACGGGCCTGATCTGGTGAACCACGAACTCGGGCCGCGGCGTGGACGTGAGGCGAATCTGCTTGGAGATGAACTGCCAACCCGGCTCGATGCGATATACCACTTCGACGATGTAGCCGTTACTGCTAAACGTGTAAGAGATTTCGGCGGGTGCACTCTGCCTCACCTCGGCTTTTGCAGCGGCGCCTTCAAACCGATCGTGATCCAGCTCGAAGGAAAACGTATCGGAGCGTATCTCGCGCGCCTTTGCCGTCCCCTGCTGAATGGAGACCAGTCCCCTCGGCCCGAACTTCGCCGCTATGCGATCGTTCTTCAACTCGAGCGACTGTGCCGCGCAGGCCGCACTCAGGCTGCAGATGAGAGCTGCTAAAACCGGAAGGAAGCGCAAGGTTCTACCGTAACTAAAAGCTGAGATTTGCTCCGATTTGAATCCAGCGTGGGCTGAGTTGTCCAGTGACCTTCCCAAATGAAGAATCTGCCAGGTTAGAATCAACCTGCGTAAGGTTAGGATGATTAAAAAGGTTGTAGAACTCGAGACGCAATTGCAAGTTCACTCGCTCGGTGATCGGTTGATTTTTCAGCAATCCAAAGTCTGTTTCAGCGAAACCCGGCCCTCGGAAGCGGTTGAATAGCTCGTTTCCCTCGGTTCCCATTTGGGGAATACCAAACGAAGCCGGGCTCAAGACTCCATTGAGATAAGCTCTGCGGGAGGTAGGAGTAGTGTAGCCGGAGGATGGCGCATTGGGAAAGTCGTAGTTGTAACCATCCGCATTGTAATCGCCGCTCCCAGGAGCCATCCCGATCACGTTACCTTGAGCATTGAAAATCGGCTCGAAAGGTGCAGAAGTATAAACGGTATAGGGCAGGCCGGATTGCAGGATGGTTGTGCTTGCAAGCTCCCAGCCACCAGTCACATATTTAAGGAGCGGATTCGCACTCTTGATTGCCGGAACTAAATAGCTTTCACCGAGAGAGAAGCGATTGGGCGCGTCCCAGCTCGACGGGCCCCAGTATTGCTGAAAGTTCGTCGTGGGACCGATTTGCGAATCGTCACGCGAACCTGATCGCGTATAGGATGCGGTCACAAAACCCCGCTTTCCCCACCTTCCGGTTAAGCTGGTAATGAAGGCATTGTAGGTCGCTTTGGCGCCATTCTCACCGTAGGTGATGGCTCCGAAGCTTGGGTTTAATCGGGTCAACTTGTCGTTGTTTTGAATCAGATCGCCGGCGAATCGGTTAATATCTTGGCCATACTGCACGGTACTGGTGTTACCGGAACCGACTAGTAGATTAGTGGAACGAGAACCCGAGTAGCCCACGCTCGCCACAAGATTACTTCCCAAACGGCGCTCTAGATTGGCCGTGTAGTTATAGGTATTCGGAGCCTTGGTGTTGGGGTCCATCGCACCTACTCCAATTTGCTCTCCCGCCAAGCCTCCGTGAGCATCAAGGCCGATGGCAGGGAAGGATGGGTAAGGGAATCCGTACGGGTAAGTGTTGCTGGTGCCCTCTCCAAAAACGGGCGCGGTTGTCGTGCCGGTGAGAAACGAAGGTACAACAAAAGATGGCGGGTTGAAGGACTGGTTTCCCAGCGCATTCTGGATATTTATCCAATCGTGATAAACGCCGAATCCGCCTCTAACAACCCAATTGCCTTGATGTGTCGGGTCCCACGCGATTCCAATGCGCGGACTCCACGCCATGGGAGAGTGATTGAACGCAGTGGGCGTCCGGACCATAATCCCGTTGGCGACCTCCTCGTTGAAGGTTTGGCCGGGACCCAGAACAAAGTTGGCTAAAGGGTTGCCGAGGATATTATGCGGATTACCCATGTCGTCGTAGCGCAACCCCAAAGTCAGAGTCAGACTTCGCGTGGTCTTCCAGGTGTCTTGGACAAATGCGCCTGCCGTCGTGCCTGCGTATCCGTAATTGGCTTTGGCGGGCTGCCCGGTAAGGGGGTTGAAAGCGAGCGAACCTTCACTGTAGGGATGATCCTCAACAAGATTCAAGAGATTGGTAAATGTGAAAGAGGGCTGCGAATAAGGGCCTTGAAATATTCCGGCATCGTCCCCTTTCCAGCCCTCATACCCGGCCTTCAGCTCATGCGTTTTTATGATCGTCGTTAAAACATCACGCCAATGGTAGTTATGCTGATAAAAATCGCCCTGAGCGAAGCCATCTCCAATGCCGGTGGATTGACCGGACACGTTGACGACGGGAATCTTGAAGTCACCGGTCTCCGGGGCGAGTCCGACAACGTGGTAATACCCAAAGGTGGCTTCGTTTAGAATGTTCGGGCTGAAAGTGTGGGTCTCGTTGCCCTGTATTGAGTGTGTGTAATAGTGATCGGTCTCCTGTAGACCCGGGCGGATAGTTCCACCACCCGTATCGAGGGTCGTGCTGTAGTAATTGGCGTACACTCGATCCTTGCCAAAATACTTGTCGCCGCGGATATTGTATTGCAAGCCGTTCCGATAGTTGGTCGAGTTAAATACGCCGGTGTCGACCATAGGCAACGCGCAGGGGATGTTCGCCGTGGCAGCCGTGCCGCAAGTGCCGGGAAAAATATTTGCGGCGGTTTCCGAGACACCGGTGGTGGTTGCGTGAGCTGGGGGAAACTGAGCCAGGAGCTGCGTGCCTAAGGTGTTTGGGAAATTTTGCTGTGCCCAGTCTACGAACTGGGGGTCTTCGTATGTCACTATGCCATTGCCCGTGGAACTGGAGGAGCGGAGCGGCTCAATGGAGAAAAAGAAGTAGGCATGCCGGCTGCGACTGATGGGGCCGCCAATGGTTCCCGACAGGTTGTTCGAATGAAATGGCGAGTAATTATGGACAAACTCCGTCCCCGCCCACAGCCCCTGATAGGTGAAATAGTCGCTTGCGTTGCCGTGAAATGCATCCGAGCCGGATTTGGTTGTCATAACCATCTGAATGGAGCTGACGCGTCCGTATTCAACGCTGAACGTGTTCGTTTGGACCGCAGCTTCCTGTATTGAATCAGGACTTGGAACCACGTTCAGGACGCCGTTGCGCACATTGCTGGTGATGTCTATGCCGTCGATGATGTACATGTTTGCAACACTGCTTCGTCCATTCGCGCTGGCGTCGACTTGGGTTTCAGTGGAGAAATTGTCCACGGCAGACCCGGGACTACCATAGGCCACAGTTCCGGTCCCTTCCACGCCCGGAGTGAGAGTCACCAGGTTAATCAAATTACGACCAGCAAGTGGAAGTGCGCTGATTGCCTGGGTAGTCAAGGTCATCTGCGAGCGGCTGTCGCTGGTGTCAAGTTCCGGCGCTGTGGCATTGACGGTGACCTCCGTTGCCGATTTTGAGAGAAGCAGCTTGACTGGAAGATTCATGAGCTGTGCCGTTCTGAGAGTTAGCCGGACGCTGCTCTGGGCAAATCCACGCGCGCTTACATCGACCCGATACGCGCCCGGTGCGAGGCTAAGGAATCGGTAGTTCCCGCCGGAATCGCTTTTGACTGCTTTGGTCACATTGGTTTCGAGGTTCGTTAATTCCAGGTCAGCGCCGGCGACGGCTCCGCCGGAGGGGTCCTCTACGGTACCCTCCAGGGAACTGCTGAACTGAGCGTAAGCCGGGGCAAAGAGGACGAGGGCAGCGAAGGAGATGCGAACGAAGCGGCGGACTATCACGAATGACATAGTGACCTTTCCGAATTAGAGGAGCGTGCGGGAAAACGTTTTCCCGGTAAAGAAATGGTACGTTGGTTCGAGATTTTTGTCAAGGGTTCGTTACATACGTTCTTGCCGATCCTAGGAAATGTCCTATTCTGCAATGAGACGGCTGCGGGCGCAATCGCCGCACTTATCAAACCAGCTCGAGCCGTAGCTCCATGAACATTCACCAGGTTGCTAAGAGAGCCAAAGTCTCGATCGCAACCGTCTCACGAACGCTGAATAACGTCAGATCCGTTAATCCGGCAATCGCCGACCGAATTTGGCGCGCAGTTGATGAACTGGGATATCACCCCAACACGCAAGCTCGCGCCTTAGTCTCCGGCCGTAGCCGCATTCTGGGGCTGATCGTCTCCGATATTACGAATCCATTTTTTCCGGAGGTGATCCGCGGCTTCGAGGAGGTTGCCGTTCCGGCCGGGTTTGAGGTTCTTTTAAGCTCTACCAACCATCAGTTTCCTCAGATGGCTGACGCAGTGCGCAGGATGCTCGAGCGCAAGGCGGAAGGCATTGCGATCATGACATCGGAGTTCGACAACTCACTAATCGAAGAGCTGAGCAGCCGGAAGATCCCTCTCGTTTTCGTGGATGTCGGGCCGCACAAGCCCCACATAAGCAACATTAAGGTTAACTATCTACAGGGTATTCAAGAAGCAGTTCGACACTTATTGAGGCTTGGGCACCACCGTATTGCATTCGTGAGTGGACCGCAACAGCTCAAATCGGCGCGCATTCGGCGTGAGGTGTTCCTGCGATGTCTCGAGGAGAACGGCATTGACATCAGCTCAGACCTGACGATTGCCGGTGAACATAATGTGGAAAGTGGATTCCGCGCGGTACCGAAGCTTCTCAGCTTGAAACAACCTCCAACGGCAATTCTCACTTCCAACGACTTGACCGCTGTCGGGCTTCTTTGCGGGCTTGATCGGGAAGGTCTGCGAGCCCCAGCTGATATGTCAATCATCGGATTCGACGATATCCACCTGGCGCAGTTTACGCTGCCTCCGCTAACTACCATTCGGCTATCAAGACCTGAACTTGCCCGTGTAGCCTTTCAGGCACTCATGGCAGACATGGAGGGAAGCGCTGCCAGTACTCACGGCGCGACCTACTCGATCGAGACCAGCCTAATCGTGCGCAACTCGACGGCGCCGCCCCGGAAACAGGAAGGACCAAAAGAGATGCGCAAGCGTCCGGCTGGGGCTCGTTCCAAGGATCGGCGTTTTCGCGCTTGACAGTGTAATTCGACTGGAGAGATACTGATTTTGCGCGAGAAAACGTTTTCCGCCGGTGAACATCTATGCCTATCATTTCATCTACATTAGATATTGATTCGCGGTACAACCTCGAACCCGAAGATGTTGAGTCTTATCGCAAGAACGGGTTTGTCAAGCTTAAAAATGTATTCTCGCCCGAGGTCATCGAACACTGGGGAAAAGAGATTTCGCGAAAGGTGCTCGAATTGAACGATCAGCATCTCCCGCTTGAGCAGAGAAGCGTTTATGAGAAGGCTTTTCTTCAAATCATGAATCTCTGGACCAAGAGCGACGTTGTGAAGGAATTTGTCATGGGGAAGCGCCTGGCGCGCATAGCGACGGAGTTGATGGGCTGCCGGGGCGTTCGTCTCTATCATGATCAAGCCCTTTATAAGGAGCCCGGCGGCGGGATTACGCCCTGGCATGCCGACCAGTATTATTGGCCCGTCGATTCGGATCTGACGATTACGGCATGGGTGCCATTGCAGGAAACTCCACTCGAAATGGGGCCTCTTGCTTGCGCGGCCGGCAGCTTTCGCATCCAGACTGGACGCGATCTGGAGATCGGCGAAGAAAGCGAGCGGAAACTTCAGCGGAGCCTGAAATCGTATCCAGTCCATGAGAGCCCGTATGAGCTCGGGGAAGTGAGCTTTCATTCCGGCTGGACTTTCCATCGCGCAGGCGCTAACACGTCAGGGCGGCCTCGCGAGGTGATGACGGTGATTTACGTCGATCAGGATATTCGGCTTGTCGAGCCGAAGAACAAGGACCAGCAAAACGATCGCGAGCGATGGTGTCCCGGAGTAGAAGTGGGACACGTTCTCGATTCTCCGTTGAACCCGGTCATTTACTCCGAGAGCCAGTGAGTATCTCCGGCTCCGGCCACACGCTCGCCTCGCTATCTATCCTCGATGTGGCCGTCATTGCGATCTACTTCTTTGCGGTTATTGCAGTCGGATTTGTTCTTAAAGAACGAATGCGCACCAGCGAAGACTTCTTTCTCGCCGGCCGCGGCATGACGGCATGGGTGGCGGGATTAAGCTTCCTGGCGGCCAACATGGGCGCGCTCGAATTGATGGGCTGGGCGGCAAGCGCATATCAATACGGTCTCCTGGCTGCTCATTGGTACTGGATCGGCGCGGTGCCGGCGATGATTTTCCTGGCGCTGATTATGATGCCTTTTTATTACATTTCGAAGACTCACTCAGTGCCCGGCTATCTGAAGCTCCGCTATGGCGAACCGACACGGGCTTTGAGCTCGCTTTCGTTCGCCGGAATGACGACACTCATGTCCGGCATCAACATGTTCGCCATGGCGAAGGTGATGCAGGTGGTGCTGGGCTGGGATCTGAACTTCTCTATCTGGGCAGCTTCCCTAACCGTAGCGGTCTATGTCACGTTGGGGGGACTCACCTCAGCCATTCTGAACGAAGTCCTCCAATTCTTCCTCATCTGGCTTGGCGCACTGGTCATCCCGATTCTCGGCTTGATGGAGTGTGGCGGGTGGCAAGGCCTTCGCGAGCGAATCCTCGCTAACAGCTCGCTGCCCTCGGGGTTTCTTCATCTTTGGACGAGCACGAATCACTTCGCCAGTAATCCGATGGGCGTGCATTGGACAGGGATCGTGTTTGGGCTCGGTTTTGTTGGCGCGTTGGGTTATTGGACCACCGACTTCCTGGTGATTCAACGAGTCATCGCGGCGAAGGATTTGCGCGCGGCGCAGATCGCCCCGATAATCGGAGCTGCCTTCAAACTGTTCGTTCCGTTAATTGTCATCCTGCCGGGCTTAATTGGAGTAGCTGTTTTGAGGGGAGAGAACGGCGGCCTTGGACTGGTCTCAGAAGCTGCTGCGGGCGCCAATCAACACACCTATAACGAAGTCCTTCCGCTGCTGTTGGTTCGTTATGCCGGTCCCGGCCTGTTGGGTTTGGGCATTACTGCCCTGGTTGCGGGCTTCATGTCCGGCATGGCGGGGAACGTAAGCGCTTTTGCGACGGTCTGGACTTACGATATTTATCGCCCTCTTTTGCGGCCCCATGCAGGCGATGCTCATTACGTGACAATCGGCCGCTGGAGCACGGTTCTCGGGATTCTTGCGAGCGTCGGAACGGCCTATGCCGCTATGCACTTCAGCAGCATCATGGATTACGTGCAGGCTCTGTTCAGCTTCTTTGTGACGCCGCTATTCGGAACCGTCATCTTGGGAATGCTCTGGAAAAGGGCGACCCCGGCGGGTGGTTTTTGGGGACTTCTGGTTGGCATGGGGTCATCTTTGGGTATGTGGTTTTGGGTTCATGAAAGACCCTCCGCACTTGCGAAAATAGCTCTTTCAGCGGATGCTAAGCCGATGGCGGAAAATCTATACAGAATGCTGTGGTCATGGCTTGCATGCGTGATTGTCACCGTCGTAATCAGCGGGTTGACTAGACCGAAACCTGAAACAGAACTGGCGGGATTAGTTTATGGCTGTACCAAGTTACCAGAGGAGCACGCATTTCCGCTGGTGCAGCGACCGGCGTTCTGGGGAGCTGCGGTCTTTTTTGTGTTTCTTTACTTGCAATGGATCTTCCGTTGAACGCCAAAGAATCTAAAAATCAGGCTGAGTTGCCGGTGTGGTTATACATCGGGCTGCTGTTGCTTGTGTACGGTGTTCTTCTTCTGGGAGCAGGTTTGTACCAGCTTTCCCATCCACCGCACACAGTGCTTTTTCAAGTACACGCGACTCTTTGGGGCGGAGTGCTTTTGTTTCTTCTCGGGACAACCTACACGGTTGTATTCTGGCCGCATGCTCAGCGCAGGAGCAAGCATAAGTGAGCACGAAGCCTTGGCTAGTTAATGTTCGGGCGACGAGGAGGTCCGCGCTACTTGGGGATAAGATAAGTGGTAAATGTCAAGCCGCATTGTATTCGTGTTGATCGCAGCAAGCGCGATAGCTCAGGCTCAATCCGCGCCGGCCTCTGTTGAGCGTCCGCCCATCGTTGGCGTCGCGCATATCGGGCTAAAGACCAATGACATGGCTGCGGCCCATAAGTTCTATGGCGACGAGCTGGGATATCAGGATTTCAGCCTTGATAAGCCCACGGGCGGCTTAATGTTGACTTATTTCAAAGTGAACGACCATCAGTACATTGAAGTATTTCCTGAGCTGAAAAGCGAGACCGAGGATCGCCTTTCGCATATCGCGTTTGAGACCACCAACATCCAGCAGCTGCGGGATTATCTGGCGAGCCACGAGGTAAAGGTTCCCGCCACATTGAAGCCGGGATTAGACGGGAACGTGAGCATGATGTTGAAAGATCCGGACGGCCATAACGTGGAATTTGTTCAGTATATGCCGGGCTCGCTGCACAGCCGGAATTTCGGGAAGCTGCTGCCGGACACTCGCGTTTCAGAGAGGATCATCCACGTGGGCGTCACGGTGCGAGATCGCGCCGCCGCCGATCAGTTTTACAAGGATGTTCTCGGGTTCAAAATGACGTGGTATGGCGGGATGACGGATGACCGTACCGATTGGGTCGACATGCGCGTGCCCGATGGAACGGACTGGCTGGAATACATGCTGAATGTGAATAATCCATCGCCTAAGAGCCTGGGTGTTATGCACCACCTCGCATTAGGGGTACCGGATATTCAGGCTGCGTATAAGACGGTGGTTGCCCGAGGGCTGAACCCTCCCAAACCGCCGCAAATCGGCCGCGATGGTAAGTGGCAGCTCAACCTATACGATCCGAACGGCACGCGAGCTGAACTGATGGAGTTCAAACCAGTGCAGACGCCGTGCTGCTCGCCGATGCTGAGTCTGGCGCGCTAATAACGTTTCGGCGATGTCCCAAGAGGACACTAGATGCGATTAAAAATCGTGCAGGCCGGGGAGCCAGTGCTGAGGCAGGAAGCGGCGGCTTTGAGCGCGTCTGAGATTTCCAGCCGCAAGATTCAGGATCTGATCGAGTGGATGCGCGAGACCATGCACGATGCTCCTGGAGTAGGACTGGCGGCGCCTCAGGTTGGGCTTTCGTTGCAACTGGCGGTGATTGAAGACAAGCCTGAATACACTAGAGACGCTTCACAGGAAGCGCTAAAGGAGCGCGAGAGAAAGCCGGTACCATTTCACGTCATCATCAACCCGAAGCTCACGCTGGAGGCGGGATCTGCGCTTGAATTCTTTGAAGGCTGCCTGAGCGTGGGAGGTTTTACGGCACTCGCGCCGAGAGCACGAAAAGTAAAGGTGGAATGCCTCGATCACAAAGGCAAGCCGACATTGATTCAGGCCTCCGGGTGGTACGCGCGCATCCTGCAGCATGAGATCGATCATTTGCACGGTACGCTCTATATCGACCGCATGCACACGCGCACTTTCATGAGCGTCGAGAATTTCAATCGGCACTGGAAGGATAAACCGATCGCGGAGGTACGCGCACTATTCGGATTGAAAGGATAGTTGATCAGGCCGCTTGTCGTTGGATGCGAACTCCTGCAATTGGGGGTAGTGTTCCAGGAGCGGTGGCGGTACGAGAACGGGTTTCGCTTTCAAGATGGAAGAAATTTCGAGAGCGTTCACCACAGCTTTACCCAGATAGTGGTTGTTAGTGACGACGTAGGTGTCGTTTGTTTCATGCTCGACTGTTTTTATGCGGTCAAGCCATGGATCGAGCTCTTGGATGGAATAAAGGTAGTCGTATCGCTCTCCGACGTGCTTATTTTCGGTAAACCAACTTTGATAATTGCGGCCGTGCAGCCGAATGTATCCGGTGGTGGAAGTTGCCAAGGCGGCGGGTTTAACCGATCCCTTGAAGAGAGGCTGATCGATGTTACACAAGCCCAAGTCAAGCTGGGCGAGCATCTCGAGCGTGCCGGGCTCGCTCCAACTGGCGTGGCGAACTTCGAGGATCAGAGGATAGTCGAGGAACCGGCCCCGCAGGCGGGCGACGTATTCCCGAGCTTCCGGCGTGTTGCGGAACGACCATGGAAACTGCAGCAGGACGGCGCCCAATCTGCCTGCTTCAAGCAGAGGCCGGAGTCCTTCCTCGAATTCGATTTCGTCTGCAGCCGTCGCATTGCGGTCATGCGTAAAGCCGCGCCATAGTTTCGCGGTGAAACGGAAATTCGGGTTTTGCTCCACTCTCTTGATCCAGGCGGTTGCGGTCTTCGGGGGAATCGGCCGGTAGAAAGAGACGTTGATCTCGACCGTGTCGAAGTAACTCGTCAGAAACGACAGCTCATGAAAACCGCGCGGCCTTTGGGCCGGGTAAACGATGCCGCACCAATCCTTGTAGGACCAACCAGCTGGGCCGATTCGTGTCACGCAGTTAAAGAGCGCGCAGCCGATTGTATGTTATAGCAAGGCATATGTTCCGGAGCGTAAGCAGCAGGAAACCTGGATACGCTATTCTAGCCATCCTGTTCGCCGGGAGCATCACATTTCAGTTCGTCCTCTCTGCTGAAGCTCTTCAGCACATCTGGTCCGCGGGCCGGCATTTTCGCCCAGACATGCTTACCTGGTGGGATCTTGAATTCTTTGGACATGTACTGACCCCTATCGCCTGCCTTCTTCTGGGTTTCTATGTGGCGGGCGTACGGATTTGGGACGGCCGCGCCTGGCTTCTTTTGGCCGTTCTCATCAGCTTCAGCCTTCAGGCAGACGGCGCCAATACACATGACGAGGTCATGCTCTGGACAACACCGCTCAAGCATCCGGCGCTGGCTTACCGAAGCTTCGGCGTGTACACTTTTCCCTTCTGGTTGGCGCTATTCGCCATATACTTTCCAGAGCAAGCCGAATGGGAGCAGCGGAACTCGAAATTAAAGTGGTCGATCCTCATCCCTGTGGCTGCCCTGAGTTGCTGGATGGCGGTGCTGCGCACTGCAGCAAACGAGACGAACGCCCCTGCGGTCAAGGCTGCTCGCGATGCAGCGAGCGGGTATTGGAGGGACATTTTTTACTTTTCCGTCGCTTTTTTCCTGGTTGTCTTTTCACTGAAACTGGTCTCGGCCAAGTCTCCCGATAGTCGCCGCCGACTTCGTGTTCTGCTTTTTGGGATCGCTCTTACTCTGGTTCCGCTGACGATGCTGGATGTGATAGCCAGCATTCTGCGCATACCGGAAGAGAAGCTTCCAGTTTGGCTGTTGGGTCCGATCTTTCCGCTGGTGTTGTCATTTCCCGTGACGGTTGCTTACGTGACTGTCGTGCAGCGCGCTCTCGACCTCGGCGTCGCGATCCGTCAAAGCCTTCAGTACGCATTGGCGAGGCGTGGAGTTGTTTTGCTGCAGATGTTCGTCTCTGTGATCGTAATTTTCGCAGTGGCCGGGGTTGCCGGACATACCTCGTTCGTTCGGCGGCTTATTCTCACGGGGCTCGGAATTGCCGCTGTGCTCCTGGTGGGCATAGCGGCCAAGCGGCTCGGGTCTTGGATTGACCGGCAGTTCTTCCGGGAGGCATACAACACTGAGCAGATACTCAATCGGCTGGCGGAAAGCGTCAGTTCCATGGTCGAGCTTGCGCCTCTGCTGAAAACGGTTGCGACCAGAATTGCCGAAACTCTTCACATTTCAAAAGTCGCCGTGTTCCTGTGTGAACAAAACGTTTACCGGCCCGCTTTCAGCCTGGGTTATTCGCAACCCGAACACGCCGTCTTCGATCGGACAGCGTTTACGATCCGGGAGTTGAACCGCAGAAGAGAGCCATTACGGATTTACGTGGATAATCCGCGCTTTGGGGCCGCGAAAGTGGGTGGAACAGAGGCCAACATTTTAAGGGATCTCGATGCGCAGCTCATGCTTCCCCTTGCGCGCAAGGATGAGTTGCTGGGCTTCATCACTCTTGGCCCGAAGCATTCGGAAGCGCCGTATTCCACGACTGACGTAAACCTGCTGCAATCGGTCGCCTCGCAGACGGCGTTGGCGGTCGAAAACAGCCGTCTGACTTCGGCCATCGCGAACGAAACTGCGGAACGAGAAGTGATTCAGCGCGAGCTTTCGATCGCGCGCGAAGTACAGCAGCGGTTATTTCCGCAGAGCTACCCAGGTGTGCCGGGCCTGGAGTATCACGGAACGTGTCGTCCAGCACAGGAAGTCGGGGGAGACTACTATGACTTTATTGAATTGCCGAACCATAGTCTCGGCGTCGCGATTGGAGATGTTTCAGGCAAAGGCATTCCGGCATCGTTGCTCATGGCCAGCTTCAGGCTTCCCTGCGAGGGCAAACTATGGGGGCATCGATCGGCATTGATCGTGTGGTGGAAAACATCAACCGGCTTATTTACGCCGCCACGCCTGTAAATCGATACGCCACGTTCTTCTACGGACAGTACGATCCGGCTGTTTGCCGCCTCACTTACGTCAACGCCGGACACAATGCTCCTATCGTTCTGCACAAGCAACACAGTCGACGCGAGTGCGTTCGGCTCAAGACGGGTGGGCCACCCGTGGGATTGTTTCCACAGGCCAAGTATGACAGCGGCGAGATCGATTTGCAGCCCGGAGATCTAATCGTTCTTTTCACTGACGGAATGAGCGAAGCGATGAATGCGGCGGAAGAAGAATGGGGCGAATGCCGCTTAATTGGCGAGGTAGTGAATTCACCATGTGGTTGTCCGGCCGAAGCCGTTGAGGCTCTTTTCCGCGGGGCTGACGCGTTTACTGCGGGAGCGCCGCAGCACGATGATATGACCGTAGTGGTTTTGCTAAAAACTGATCCATAATTGTCCGATAGCGGGCGAAGGCATCCCGGAGGCGAACAGAGCTCGTTCGATTCGGTCACGAGAAGCCTATTCGATCCAACCGGTAAACTCAGTCAGCGGCGTGCAATGTCTCCGGCAACGTCTTATGCGAACAAACCTCCTGATATTCGGCGCGGCAACTCTACTGACACGCGCCGGCAGCTTCGGACAAACAGGGCCGGTGCAGTCGTTCCCTCTTCGCGACACGGCTGGATTGGTGATGGCGGGAAGAGTAAAGGCGGAGGCGGTGGACTATCAAGGACGCAGAGCGGTTCGCTTAGCCTACGACGGATACGAGGACGGAATTGCTGTGTTGCCGGGCACTGATTTTCAGGACGGCGTGATCGAAGCCGATCTTGCTCTTAAAATAACGACGCCGCCCGGAGTGAGAAACCCGGGATTCATCGGGATTGCATTTCGCGCGAAAACAGACGCATCGCATTACGAATTGTCCTATGTGAGACCGGGGAACTCCGAAGCGGAGGATCAGGCGATGAGAAATCATGCGGTGCAATATGTTGCTGCGCCCGGTTTCGACTGGTATCGGCTACGGCGGGAGTGGCCGTGGGTTTACGAATCGCACGCGGATCTGAAACCGGAAACCTGGACTGCAGTCAGGATCGAGGTGGCCGGCCGCAGGGCCAAGCTTTACCTCAACGGGTCGGCGAATCCGGCCTTGATAGTCGATGGATTGAAAGGAGAGAATTTGCGCGGGGCCGTTGCGCTTTGGGGCTATGCAAACGAGGAGGCATATTTTTCGAACGTACGGATCACTGCGGCCGCTCCGCAGAACGTGCAGAACGGTTCCGAGATTTCAGGTACATGGGATCTGCGTTATTCCAGCGACGCGGGAGTCTTAGAGGGCGCGTTGAAATTGAGCCGGGAGGGAAGCAAAGTGAGTGGTACCTGGTCGGGCGCATTGGGGCAGAATCTCCCCGTGACGGGGATGTGGCGCGACGGCTACGTTCAATTGTCGTTTGCCGGCGAGTGGCCCAAAGACGCTGGTTTGGGAGCTCCCGGCCCAGTGACCGCCTCTCTAGCGGGATGGATAGACGGCAAGTCAGGAAAGGGACGCATGCGGGTAGAGCTTCATTCGGACGGGCAATGGGCGGCGACGCGGAAAGAGTAGAACGGCTGCGATTTTCACTTCAACGCTTGTATCCGAACTTCTGCAGCAGGTCGATACGCGCTTTTGCGTGCGACTGGGTCTCAATCCCCTTCGGGGAACTGCCGTCGATCACGCCTAGAATGCCGCGGCCCTGCTCGGTTTCGACGACGATTACTTCGACTGGATTCGCCGTGGCGCAATAGATGTTCACGACCTCCGGGACCTGCTGAATTCGTCCGAGGACGTTGATGGGGAAACCGTTCCGCAGCGCTACAACGAAGACGTGACCGGCCGCAAGCGCCGTTGCATTTTGAATCGCGTTCTGCTTCAGCTCCTCATCGTTGCCGTCAAAGCGGGTGAGGCAATCGCCCGAGGCTTCATTGAAGGCAATTCCAAACTGCAGATGCGGCGAGGTGTTGACCATGGCCTCATAGATATCCTCGACGGTTTTGATGAAGTGGCTCTGGCCGAGGATGATGTTGCCGTTTTCGGGAATCGCGAGGGGGATTGCCTTAAGCTCCATGCCCGTCAGGATAGCGGTTCCTATAATCGCGGTAGTGCCGAAGCATCTTAGCGACTCGATTTTGCTGGAACACATTCGCGCGCTGCCGCACGCCAAGGCGACTTACAAGCAGCTGGTCCGCGAATTGGGAGTGCCGGGCGAGGAACGGAACAGGCTAGAAGACGCGCTGGACCGGCTGGCAGAGAAAGGGCTTCTCGTGGAGCTGCGGTCGGGGCACTATATCGCCGTTGGGGCGAGCGCGGAATATGTGGCGGGTCGGCTCTCCATGCATCGCGACGGCTTTGGATTCCTCATACCCGATGCGATCACGGGCGCTATACAAGGCGATGTGTTCCTGCCGCCGGACGAAGCGGCAAAGGGCATGCATGGAGACCGCGCTTTGGTGCATATCACGCGTATTGCCAACCAAGGCAAAGCGGAAGGCGAGATCATCCGGATTTTACGGCGAGCGCACATAACGGTGGTCGGCGAGTTCCGGATCAGGAAGCGCGGCAATTTCGTCGCGCCATCGGACGACCGGATTCAGCAATGGATCCAGATTCCGGAAGGGATGGAACTGCCGGAGCGCCGGACTTCCGTCGATCGGGTGGGGACTGAGCCTCAGGAGATTCATTCGGTCGAAGATCTCGATGGAATGGTCGTGAATGTTGAGGTGCTCGAATTTCCCGGAAACCGGGATTACGGGGTAGGGCGCGTTATCGAAGTGCTTGGCTATCCCGACGATTTCGGGGTGGATGTCGAAATCATCATCCGCAAGCATCATCTGCCGCATGTGTTTCCGGAGGAAGTAATCGAGGAGGCGCGGGGAATTTCGGGCGAGATTGACTCGCGGGAACTCGAACGCCGAAGAGATTTCCGCCGGCTTGACATCGTGACGATAGATGGGGAAACGGCGCGGGATTTTGACGATGCGGTATGGGTCGAGCGGCTGGCGAACGGCCATTTTGCTCTACAGGTCCACATTGCCGACGTGAGTCACTACGTCAAACCGGGAACGGCGATTGACATGGAAGCGCTGAAGCGCGGCACCAGTGTTTACTTCCCGGATCGCGCGGTGCCCATGCTGCCGCTTGAATTATCTACCGACATCTGTTCGTTGAGGCCGCATGAAGACCGGCTGGTTTTATCGGCGGTTCTCGAGATCGACAGGCAAGGCGACGTGGTGCGTCAAGAGTTCACGCGAGGGGTGATTTGCAGCACCGAGCGGATGACCTACACGAACGTTTTTCGCGTGTTGGAAGGCGACGCAGCGATGCGCGAACGGTATCACAGACTGGTGGAGCGCTTCGAGCTGATGCGCGAGCTGGCGCTGATCCTCAACCGCAAGCGCTCCAAGCGCGGGTCCATCGACTTCGACTTGCCGGAGACCAATATCGAGCTGGACCTCTCAGGCCAGATGATCGGTGTTACGCGAGCGGATCGGAACATCGCTCATCGCATCATCGAGGAATTCATGCTGGCGGCGAATGAAGCGGTAGCCGGGCATCTTGAAACCAGTGAAGTGCCCTCGCTGTATCGGATCCACGAGCGGCCGGAAGCGAAACGGGTGATGGATTTTGAAGAGATCGCGGCGCATTTCGGATATTCGCTGGGGATCGGCGCAATTCCGGTGAAGCGTTTTCCGGTGGTGGAGCGGCGCCGGGACGGCGGAAAAACGCGCAAAGACCTGGTTGTCGCGCGCGAGGATTTCAACATCTCCTCACGCAACTACCAGCGCCTGATTGCGAAGATAGCGGGCAAGCCGGAGGAGCGGATTCTCAGCTATCTGATGCTGAGATCGCTCAAGCAAGCGCGATACAGCAACGTCAACGAAGGGCATTTCGCGCTGGCGGCTGCGGCGTATACGCACTTTACATCGCCGATCCGCCGCTATCCGGACCTGGTGGTGAATCGGGTTTTGGCCGATCACCTGGATAGCGGCGCGGGGCTTTTGGAAGAAGCGGCTCTTCGCGAGCTGGGCGACGATACTTCATTCACGGAGCGCAGAGCGGCCGAGGCGGAACGCGAGCTGATCGAGTGGAAGAAAGTGAAGTTCATGGAAGACCGCGTGGGTGACGAGTTCGATGCGCTGATCATCAGCACCACGAAATTCGGATTTTTCGTGGAGCTGACGGAGCTCTTTATCGAGGGCCTGGTGCCCATCGATAGCCTGCCGCACGATCGGTTTCTGTATCACGAAAATGGAAGAAAGATCATCGGCGAGCACAGCCGGAAGATGTATTCAATCGGCGACGAGGTGCGGGTCCGGCTGGACCGCGCGGATATGGTGGAGCGGAAACTGCAGTTCGCGATAGCGGGGGAGAGCGGGCGAATGGGCCGGAAAAAGAAGAGATGAGAGCTATTCGAGAACCCGTACAAATTCAGCGATGACCTGGTATTTATCGTCTTCGATATCGAGATCCCAGGAAGGATAAGCCGGATTCAGGCTTTCCAGGCGAATGCGCGTTTGAGTGAACCCGTCTTCGTTGACGGTTTTTTCACTGCGGTAGCGTTTCACGGTGTACTGGTTTTCATCCGCGAGCGCGGAGTTGCGAACCAGAACCAAGCGGCCGCTGCGGGAACCGGTGACTCCGCGGCGGAAAACGCACAAGCTGCCATCGGGGATTTTGGGCTCCATCGACTGGCCTTGAATTCGGGCAATGAACATGTCCTCATCCAGGTTGAGATCGGGAGGCGTCTCGATCCATTCATCGGCTTGAATATTTTCGGGATTGGTGAGGAATGGGCCGGCGGCAACGGCGAGCGAGTAGCGCGGAAGGTGAGTGCGAAAACTCAGCACCCGGGAGGGCACATGCTCGCGATAGAGGGCGCCGAGCGTGCGGTTGAAATTGCGGACGGTCACGGCCTCGCGATCGGTCACCCGGATGGATTGGGAAGCTGTAGCCTCGAGGTGTTCGAGAAGGGCCGCACCGCCCCTTTCGCCGGCCTTCGACGAAAGATCGTCTTCGAGGCAGTCTAAAACTTCGGCGTCTTCTTCGCTCGCGAGCGTTGACCAATCCCGCCGCAAGCGGACGTACAGCGTGTCGGTACCGGGATCGAGGAGCAGAACGCCTATGGTTTCGGCGGCACGGCCCGGCAGGTCGGAAATCAGCAGGGAGTACTGGCCTTGTTGGGGGGCAAAATCGCTGAAGCTGATCACACGCGCGGACATGAGTGGGCGATTAGCTTATCGGTCAGGGCGTACTCGCGTAGTATCCTTTGCGCGCGCGTACGTGCACATTACCGAGATCGACCACCACTTTCAAATTGCGGTAAGGCTTCGACGATTGGTTATCGGACACGTAGCGAAGTATGTATTGGGTGGTTACTTCTCCGGCGATATCGGCGACGGCGTGATACATCCTGCCGTCGACAGCCGAGCGGTAGGCGCCTGTACCGACAGTGAGCGCATAATTACCATCGTCGGAGGGGTGGGAAAGATAGCCGTCGGTATCCTTGTAAACGTCTCCAAGGGGATAGACCACCCGGCCACCCGTCTCTATCGCCAGGCGCACCAGGTTATCGTCGCTCTGGTTAGTAAAGCCGAATCCTTGCGTGCTGATGCAGTAAATGGTCGCGAGATTGCGCTGGGCCAGCTCGACGACCTGGTCCAGCGAGTGCTTGCTCGCGTTATCGTGGCCGTCGCCGAGAATCACGATGACGCGCCTGGGTTGAATGGGTTCGCCCTGAACCAATTTGCGGGAGGTACAAGCGAGATAGATGGCATCGTAGAGAGCCGCTCCGCCTCCTGGTTTCAACTTACGGATCTTCTCGACGATCGGCTCGGGATCGTGCGTGGTGTTCACCGCAATCTCGGCATCCTGCGAGTAGTCGATCAGATAACCGGAATATTTCGGATCGCCGGTCAGCAGATTCTGAATGAGCTCGATAGATGCATCCTGAAAATTCTTCCAATGGATCTGACTGGCTGTGCTGAGATCGAGGATAAACCCGATGACTACCGGCTGACTGCGCTCACGGGTGAAGAAGCGAATGGTCTGCGGCTTATTTTC
>JBAUUG010000201.1:0-2451 GCA_049582585.1 Bryobacteraceae bacterium
GGTCTTCTTGCGAATAGACCGCCACCGTCCTGAGGCTGAGTTCGTTCGCGGCTCTCAGGATGCGAATTGCAATCTCGCCACGATTTAATGCCAACAGTTTCTTCATCGAATTCAGGCGGGAAGGTTAAAGGTTAGCATGGAACAACTGCTTGGTTCTCTGCGTACTCCCTTTTCAGAGAATGCTTTCCAGTTGGGGATAAAACGTATGAATCGAATGTGGATGGCAGTGGTCCTGTTTGCCGCCTTTGTGCTCTCCGGCTGCGACGATATGGACGTCTTCGATCGGGCTAAAGAAGATTTTCACTACTCTTATGCGCTTCAACCGGGCGGTCACCTGGACCTTAATAACACGAACGGCTCGGTCGACATTGCCGGTTGGGATCGCGACACAATCGACGTCTCTGGCACTAAGTTTGCGTCGACTGCGGATCAGTTGCGAAACGTTCGAATAAAGGTGAATGTCAGCGGCAAAGACGTGTCGATCGCGAGCGAGGCTCCAAACTCGAGCGGTTTTTTGCACGGCTCTTACGGCGTTCGCTACATGATTCGAGTGCCGCGCGAGATCACGCTTGGGCGCGTGGAAACAACGAACGGATCCGTGTCGGTCGACGATCTGCACGGGGGCGGCCGTCTGGGCAGCACGAACGGCCGTATCTCCATGGCCCGCGATACGGGCGACTATGAGGTGCGAACGACCAACGGATCCGTCGAGTTCGACGGCTGCGCCGGCGCCGAGCGGGCCGAGACGACCAACGGATCCGTTCGTGGACGGCTCAGCGAGGGCGCGATTGAGGCGCGATCCACCAACGGTTCAATCGATCTCACTATCGACAAACCCCGCAACGATGAGCCGATTCGCGCCTCTACCGTGAACGGCGGAATCAATTTGACGCTCGCGGCGTTCGAAGGTAATTCGGTGAACGCCGAAACCACGCACGGCAGTATCACCTTACGCTTGCCTCCCAAAGCAGACGCGCGGCTTACCGCGCAATCGACGCTTTCAACGGTTACCAGCGAGATCTCATTGTCTTCCACGGAAGAGATGTCAAAGCACCATTTGACGGGGCGGCTTGGAAACGGCGGTCCGCTGATCTCGGCAACTACCACGACGGGCAGCATTCGTATCGCCCGCGATTAACTCACATTACGCAGTTTCTACAACGTGGCTAGCTGGGCGCTAGGCAATCCTGGGATCGCTGGGCAAGACTCGCCGGTTCCCTGTCTCCTCAATCGCAACCGGCCCAAGCGATTCATCCTTGATCGTGACCTCACGAACACGCTGCATCAAAGCCGCGGCGATCAGGAAACAAACGCCGCCAAGAACGATGGCCATCATGCGATTATTCCCGAAAAGGCCGGACATAATGCGCCCGAAGAAGAGCGCCGACAAAATCTCCGGAATGACGATGAAGAAGTTGAATACGCCCATATAAATGCCCATGCGGCTTGACGGAATCGCCGCCGACAAAATGGAATACGGCATCGACAAAATGCTGGCCCACGCAATGCCCACCCCGATCATCGGCACGAACAACATCCACTTGTTCTGGATCAGCGCCACTGAGAGCAGCCCAATTGCCCCCGCCAACAAACAAAGAGAATGCGTACCGCGTCTACCCAGGCGAGCCGCGACCCAGGGCAGAATTGGGGAAACCAGGAAGCAGACAACGTTGTATACACCCGAACAATAACCGGCCCAAATCACTCCTTGCGTATAGGCAGGTTCCGCGGTGCTTTTTGCGCCGAAAATGTTGTGAGCCACCGCCACAGCGAAGTAGAGAAAAATGCAGAATAGCCCCAGCCAAGTTACTAACTGAACAAGAGCGAGCTGACGCATGGTTGCCGGCATTGAGCGAATTGCGACAAAAATCTCGCGCAAATCGAAATGCTTCGCATGTTTGAGACGCTCTGCTTCCTGCGCGCTGGGCGGGTATTCCTTGGTCGAGATCACAGTCACCAGAACGGCTCCGAGGAAGGCAACAGCGCCAATCCAGAACGACACTCGAACAATTTGCGGTATGGCACGATTGCCTCCCGATTGGGGCAACCAATGGGTGAGTAAGAGAGGCAGATAAGACGCGGCAAAGCTACCCAGGCCGATGAAGAAGCTCTGCATGGTGAAACCACGCGCTCGCTGCTCGTCGGGAAGCATGTCGGCGACGAATGCGCGAAATGGTTCCATGCTGACGTTGATCGAGGCGTCCATGATCCACAGCAAACCTGCGGCCATCCAGATTGAACCCACTGTAGGCATAAAAATCAGGGCAATCGAGCTTAAAATGGCCCCCGCCAGGAAGAATGGCCTGCGACGGCCCAGCGGTCCCCACGTGTTATCGCTCCAAAGTCCGATAATCGGTTGGACCAGAAGACCGGTCAGCGGAGCAGCCAGCCAGAGTAGCGGGAGTTGATCCGGCCGAGCGCCTAGATACTCATAGATCGCGCTCATGTTAT
>JBAUUG010000202.1:0-5786 GCA_049582585.1 Bryobacteraceae bacterium
TTGGTCGACGCCCTAGGATTTCTATCGACGGCCATCGGCACATTAGTAGTCAACGCAGTTTTGGCAGTCGCTCTGGGTTGTTCCTTCTACCTCATGCGCTTCGTCTACCGGCAACTTGCCGGCGTGCAGGCGCCCGAAACAAGAAATAAAGGGCGTGATGCACCGAAAAAGATAGCTGTGGGTAGCGCGCGCTAGAAGATCCGCCGAAGTTGAAGGACAAAATCGCGCAGTCAGATGGATGTAATAAACCAGCCCGCTACATCCAGGTCCCCTGTTACACTGCTTTCTAGCATGATTGCGGCGACACAACTGCGTCCCGGGATGGTCGTGAAGTTCAATAACGAACTTTACTCGGTTTTCAGCATGGTTCACCGGACGCCCGGTAACCTGCGCGGCTTCGTTCAAGCCAAAATGCGGAGTCTTCGCTCCGGCTCGATGATGGAGCACCGCTTTTCTTCGGAAGACAAAGTAGAGCGGGTGGCGCTCGATGAGCATGAGATGGAATATCTGTACGACGACGGCGAATCGTACTATTTCATGAACACTGAGAACTACGAGCAAACGCACTTGACAAAAGACTTTCTCGGGGATGGAGTGCTGTATCTGACGCCGCAGCTGAAAGTGAATGTCGAGTTCTATGAAGGCAGAGCAATCAGCGTGGAGCTGCCGCCGAGCGTCGAGATGACGGTTATGGAGACCGAGCCGGGCTTGAAAGGCGCTACTGTTTCAAACGTAACCAAGCCGGCCAAGATGGAGACGGGCCTAGTGGTGCAAGTGCCGCCGTTCATCAACCAAGGGGAGCGCATTCGGGTCAGCACTTCAGAAGGAACATATCAGGAACGAGCGTAGTAAGAACGGCGAACAGGGGCGTCAGCCTGCGGAACGAATTTTGCGAATTCTCTCGTTTTTAAGCGCCTGTAATCTCGCGCCGATCTCAGGTCCACATAGGGCGTAGTGGCGCGCAATGAGGAGCATTGCGTCATCAATGGCTCCGCCGACGATTCCGCGTGCGCGTATTCATTACCGTTCAGCCGTATCACAGAGGTAATACCGGCACCAGCACGGAGGTATCGAACAAACCCTTCATTTCAGGCTAGCCGAGATTCAACTGATCGCGGTCGTCGCGGATCTGATGCAGCATAGCGTCGGTCGCCGAGGCGGGCAGGGGCTGGCCGGAGTGAAATACCCAGACGCCATGTTCTTTGATCAGCGGCCCGGTGCCGCGGACGGGGCGCAGCGTTATCTGCTCGCCTGCACTTTCCATCTCCAGCGTGTCTCCGGGTTCCAGATGGAGCTCTTCGCGTAGCGGCTTGGGAATCACTATGCGGCCCGCTTTATCTATTACGAGGCGTGTCTGCATTTTGGTACCATGCCGTGCGTCACTCAATCCCATTCTGCCTGATCAAGGCTTTCAGCTGCGCAGGAAAAGCAAAACGGGTTTGACGCGCGGGGACATCATGCTGGCGAAGGCCGTGGCCTTGGCCCCACCTGTAACGAAAACCCTCAATCCGGCACAATAGAATAGCACCGTTTTCCGCGTACTCTAGAACTACAGGGCAGCACGCGGCGGGCTACATGCCCCGGGTACGAACATGCTTATCTGTCCCGTTTGCCAGACACCCAACCCCGCCGACGCGGCGTCTTGCGAGCGATGCAACAGCGCGTTCGGAGCGGACACGGATCAAACCATCGCAGTCGATTCAGAAGAGCCCCGAGGGTTCAGCACCGAGCTGGTCATCGGCGAAGTCATCGCGGACCGATATGAGATTCTTCAGCGGCTGGGGCGAGGCGGCATGGGCGTGGTCTACCAGGCTTTGGATCGCGAGCTCAACCGCGTCATCGCTCTGAAGACAATCCGGCCCGACTTGGCCTCCAATGCCGCGGCCCTGCGGCGCTTCAAACAAGAGACGCTGCTGGCGCGGCAGATTTCGCATCGCAACGTAGTTCGGATTTTCGATCTGGGTGTTGCCGGGGCGCTCCGGTTCATCACCATGGAGTTCGTGGAAGGCGAGGACCTGAGCTCGCGCCTTCAGCGATTGGGAAGATTCGCGCCGTCAGATGGCTTAGAGGTCATGAAACAAGTCTGCGCGGGACTTGAGGCGGCCCATGCGGAAGACGTGGTGCACCGCGATTTGAAGCCGCACAACGTCCTGATTGACGCTCGAGGGCACATCCGCATTATGGACTTCGGCCTGGCGCGCTCGCTCGAGCAGACCGGATTGACGCGCACCGGGATGATGGTAGGCACGCCGGATTACATATCGCCGGAGCAAGTGTTGGGCGAGCGCGGCGATTCGCGGTCAGACCTGTTCGCGTTTGGAGTCATGTCTTACGAGCTGCTGACGGGCGAGCTGCCTTTCGCCGCCGGAAGCCTGATCGATGCGGTTTTGAAAAGGACTCAGGAACGGGCCAAGCCGCTCGAATTAGTAGATCCCGCGTTGCCCAAACGGCTCTGCCGGATTGTGATGCGCTGCCTGGAGCCCGATCCAGCTCGCCGCTATCAGACCGCGAACGACGTACTGAACGATTTGAATGCGTCGGACGAGCAATTGCCGAGGGCGACCGTCGCGCCACGCTCGGGAGCACTTTCGCCCGGCATGATGCTCGGCTCGCGATATCGCATCGAAGCGGAAGCCGGTGAGGGCGGTATGGGGAAGGTCTATCGCGCGTGGGATGTGGAACTCAATCGGGCGGTCGCGGTGAAGGTTGTTCGTCCCGAGCTTGCCAGGAATCCGGAAGCGCTCGATCGGCTTAAGCAGGAGATTTCACTCGCCAGCCGAATCTCGCATCGCAATGTGATGCGAATTCACGATTTGGGTCAAGCGGACGGCGTGCTCTTTGTGTCGATGGCCTGGGTCGACGGCGAAGATCTGGGACATCTTCTGCGGCGCGCCGGGCCGTTACCGGAGGAGCGTGTTCTGGAGCTCGCACTGGAGATTTGCGCGGGGCTTGAAGCGGCTCACGAGCAAGGAATCATACATCGAGATCTGAAGCCGGCGAACATATTGCTTGATTCGGCGGGGCACGCCTGTATCGCCGATTTTGGCTTGGCGCGAACGCTGGAGATGCCGCACGCTTCTTCTCTTACTCGTTCAGGAGAAGTCCCCGGCACACCGCGTTATATGTCTCCGGAGCAGGTGCAGGGCAAGCCCGTGGATCATCGAACCGACATTTATTCGCTGGGCCTGATTCTCTGCGAAATGGCGGCCGGGAACATTCCGTTCAAGGACGATTCGGTTTTTCAGACCATGGCGCAGCGGGTAAGCGAAACGCCAAGAAACCCGAAACTGCTGAATGCAGCTATTTCGGAAAGGCTCGCGAGCACGATTTTGCGGTGCCTGGAGCGCGCGCCCGAACGGCGGTACTCGAGCACGGCTGAGCTCATGCATGATTTGCAGGGCAAGGCTGCCGCGCCCGCCGGCTGGTCACGCAAGTGGAAGTACACTGCGGCAATTGCGTCATTTGCAATCATTACCGCTTGCGCCGGGTGGTGGGTCTTCTACGAACGAGCCCACGCGACACAGCCTCCGCTGAATGGAAGATATGTCGCGGTGCTGCCGTTCCGAGCGGTCGGATCTAACGCCGATCTTAAGTATGAGGCGGAAGGAATCGGCGATGCGATATCGTCGCGCCTATTCTCATTGAGCGCTGTACACGTGACTTCGCCTCTCGCGCTGCAAGACGTCGATCTGTCGCAGCCGGTAGAGAGAGTTGCCCGCAAAGTGGGCGCCAACATCGTAGTGCAAGGGTCCGTCCAGGAGCAGGGAGACCGGGTTGTTGTGATCGTCAATATCGACAACACGGAAACGCACCAGAGGCTTTGGAGCAAGTCCTTTGGGGGGTTAAGGGCTGACCTGCTGACCATGGAAGAGCAACTCGGCGCGCAAGTGGTTACGGCCCTGCATGTGGGGTCGTCCTCCGAAGATCGAGAACGCGCCAGTGGGCCGCCCACGCAAAACATCGAAGCATACGATCTTTACTTGAAAGGCCGAGACACGCTGAAGAATTGGCGCGATGCGGATGGGGCTGCTGCGGCTTTGGCTCTGTTCCAACAAGCTTGCGTAAAAGATCAGTCGTTCGCGCTGGCTTGGGCTGGAGTCGCGGATGCCAGTCTACTGATGTATCACCAAAAAAAGGAAGCGCTTTGGGCCGAGAAGGCTCTCGCCGCCGCTCGGGAGGCGCGAAGCAGCAATGACGCGCTGCCGGAGGTGCATTTGGCGCTGGGCAGCGTTTATTCAGCGACCGGAAAGAACGTGGAAGCAATTCAGGAAATCAGACGCGCGCTTCAGCTTGCGCCCAATTCGGATAACGGATATATCCGGCTGGGGCACGCCTACCTCAAGAGCGGACAGAGCGAAAACGCTCTGAAAGCTCTACAGAAAGCGGTCGAGCTGAACCCGTACTACTGGAACAATCACTTACAACTGGGCATCGCGTGTTTTCAGCTGGGGCGCAATGACGAGGCTTTGAAGGAGTTCAAGCGCGTTGTCGAGCTCGATTCCGGCAGTGCTTCGGGCTACAACAACATTGGCGCGGTCTATTTCCAGCAGAGCCGCTGGAAAGATTGCATACCCGCGTTTCGAAAGGCTATTGAGCTGAAGCCTTCCTCTGTCGACGCATACTCAAACACCGGTACGGCGCTCTTCTATCTAGGCCACTATTCGGAAGCAATCACGATGTTCGAAAAGGCTCTGCCGATGGCCCCCAATCAGGAGGAAGTGATCGGCAATATCGCGGATGCTTATCGGCAGGCGGGACAGTGGGAAAATGCTCAGGCGGCATTCGATCGGGCGATTGAGCTGACCTATCAACAATTGGAAGTAAATCCGCAGGACGCAAGCGCCCTGGGCGATTTGGCGCAATACTATGCGATGAAAGGCGGCACAGCCAAAGCGCTGCAGCTGATCGCGCGCGCCCGCAGCATCGATGCCGCCGACAATTCATTGATGTATGACGAAGCGCTTGTGAATGCGCTTGCGGGACGCAAACAGGAAGCTCTGAAGGCGCTCGAGCGAGCGCTCAAGAACGGGTATTCAGTGGGCGTGGCGCGTAGCGACCCCGATCTCAAAAGTATCCGGGCTATGCCTGAGTTCGAAGAGATTCTGAAGAAATCGGGGCGTCAGAAGTGAACGCGCTGCCGGCGCCGGAGTAAGCCGCCGAGTAGTGCGACTCCGCCGCCAAATAACAACCACGACGATGGCTCCGGTATATTTGCCACGGCTACGAAGGGATTGTTGGGACCCCAGCCCCCGGCACCGTTTGGATCGCTGCCCTTATCGTCCAGATTGATATCGAACGGAGTGCCATTCAGGATTCCTCCGCTTATGGGTTCATCCAGTCCGATGTCGAACATCGCCAATGCCGCAGCCCCGGACTTCGGAGGCGCGATTGGTGTAGAGGTGACCTCGCACCTGGCGAATACATTTGACGAACAATCAATCGGGCTCCCTTGCGCTAACGTGACAAAGAGGTCCAGTGATAAAAAATCCATTCCTGTGGCGTTGATGAAGGACAGCACTCCGCCTCCCGCGGAATCGGACATGAAGGTGAAGACCGGGCTGGTTACATAAGTGGCGTCTCCGCCGCCGCTCACAATGATCTTTGGATCGATTGGACCTGCCCAAATCGCCGTTGTACGAATCGCGCACACCAACAATGCCAGGAAGTAAATACGTTTACTCATTCAGATCTCCGTAAGGTGTAATGTACACCAAAATAGGAGGCGGATTTCGATTTGTCTCTACCGTGAAAAGCGAAATAGTACTAGCTGTAGGGCGGGAAAACGC
>JBAUUG010000203.1:0-8340 GCA_049582585.1 Bryobacteraceae bacterium
GCGCCTTACTGGGCGGATTCTTCGGCCCCGGTGCCCGGCCCGTCTCCGCCGCGCCGCAGAGAAATGCCAGCGCCACCTCCGACGAAGACCTGAAAGCCAGCATCGAAGCGTTCACCAAGATCTACGACATAGTCGGCCAGAACTATGCCGACAAACTTTCACCTGATAAGGCTATCTATAAAGGCGCCATCCCGGGCATGTTGCGGACCCTCGATCCGCATTCGAATTTCTTCGATCCGAAAGATTTTTCTGGTCTCCGCGAAGAGCAGCACGGCCGATACTACGGAGTTGGCATGATCATCGGTCCCCAACCTCGAACTGGCAAGACCATGGTCATCCATCCCTTCGGCGGCACTCCCGCGTACAAGGCGGGTATCCGGCCGGGCGACGTTCTGATCGAAGTCAATGACAAGCGCGTGGACACTGCAACCAGCACGGAAATCGCGGACATGCTTCGTGGACCTAAGGGAACCCGAGTTCAGGTGGTTGTCAATCGCGACGGCGTTTCGAAGCCGCTCACGTTCAATCTGGTACGCGATGAGATTCCGCGCAACAGCGTTGACGAGGCGTTCTGGGTTCGGCCCGGTATCGCGTTCATGCATATCCAGCAATTCACCGAGACCACCAGCAAGGAAGTGGAAGACAACCTGAAGAGGCTCGGCGAACAGAACATTAAAGGCCTCATCCTCGACCTTCGGGAAAATCCGGGCGGTTTGCTCCAGGAAGGAGTTGCCGTCGCCGGTCATTGGCTTGACCATGGCCAAGTAGTGGTGTCCCACAAAGGGCGGGCTTACTCTGAGAAGCCGTATCTCGCAAGAGGCAGTCAGTACGGAGAAAACTATCCCGTTGTGGTGCTCGTGAACCGCTATTCTGCATCGGCGGCCGAGATTGTAGCCGGCGCTCTTCAGGATCATGATCGGGCTTGGATCCTGGGTGACACTACCTTTGGAAAGGGCTTGGTCCAGACGGTTTACCCTTTGAGCGATAACACCGGCCTCGCGCTGACCACTCAGCACTACTACACACCGAGCGGACGACTGATTCAGCGCAACTATTCGAACATCTCGTTCCTCGATTATTACTACGGCAAGCGCGGCGAGGCGAAGGATCCTACGGATGTCAAACAAACGGACTTGGGCCGCGTGGTGTACGGTGGCGGCGGCATTACCCCGGACGAGAAGTTCGAGACGCCTAAGCTCGATCTTTTCGAAATCAACGTAGCGCGCAAGAATTCGTTCTTCAACTATTCCGCCCATTATTTCGCCGCTCACGATACAAAGCTGAATAAAGGCTGGGTTCCCGACGAGAGCGTCCTGAACGATTTCCACGATTTCCTGATGAAGGAAGGAATTGAATTCAGCGAAGCCGATTGGACGCGCGATCATAGCTGGTTGCGTGATGAATTGCGGACGGAAATGTATATCACCGCATTTAGCTACGAAGATTCTCAAAAGGTCGCGGTCGAGCAGGACACCGAAGTTCAGAAAGCGATTGATGCGATGCCGAAAGCCGCTCATCTGCTTGCTGAATCGAAAGCCCGTTTTGAAAAACAACGAGCCAGCCTTCGCTGATTGCGTCCCCCAAATAACGGTCCTTGACACTGGCGGGCAATACACCCATCTGATCGCCCGCCGTGTTCGTGAGCTGGGTGTTTATGCCGACGTTCAGCCGAGCGACACGCCTGCCGCGGAGTTGAGCTCGCGGAAAGGTCTGATCATTTCGGGCGGTCCGGCAAGTGTCTATGATTTCGGCAGCCCTGACATTGACCCGAAAATACTGGGCTCCGGCAAGCCCGTATTAGGGATCTGCTACGGACATCAACTGCTGGCGCGCCATCTCGGCGGCCAGGTTCAGATGGGCGAGCGCGGCGAATACGGCATTGCGCATTTGCGTGTCACGTGCGAAGACCCTCTTTGGAACGGTGTCGAACATTCCCAAATCTGGATGAGTCATTTCGACAGTGTTGCCTCGGCCCCTCCTGGTTTTCGCGTCACCGCATCCACTGACATATCCGGCGTGGCGGCAATGTCCCATCCCGAACGAAAGCTCTTCGGCATCCAGTTTCATCCCGAAGTCGTGCATACCCACGCGGGCATGCGGGTTCTGGAAAATTTCATCTTCGATATCTGCGGCGCGGTTAAGGATTGGGACGTTTCGCAACGCGTCTCAGCCATTGAAGAGCAGATTAGGACCACCGTAAAGGACCGCAACGTCTTCTTCTTTGTCAGCGGCGGCGTGGATTCGACCGTTGCATATACTCTCTGTCTGCGTGCATTAGGTCCCGAGCGGGTTTATGCAATCTATGTCGATACCGGTCTCATGCGCAAGGGGGAGACCGATTTTGTAAAGACCGTATTTGAAGAGCTCGGAGCCGCCCACTTTCTTGTCGATTTTGCAGAGCAGGAATTTCTAAGCGCGTTGCTCGGAATCCATGATCCCGAGCAAAAGCGCTGCGCCATCGGAGAGCAGTTCGTCAAAGTGCAGCAACGTATTCTGACCACTGGGCACTTTCTCGATGGTCATTGGATCTTAGGCCAAGGCACGATTTATCCTGACACCATCGAATCGGGAGGCTCCGCCAAAGCGGATCTCATCAAGACGCATCACAACCGCGTTGCGGGTATTCAATCGCTGATCGAGAGCGCTGGCCTGATCGAGCCTCTTACCTCGTTTTATAAAGATGAAGTCAGGGAGATCGGACGCGAAATCGGTATACCCGCCAAATTTCTCGCCCGGCATCCATTTCCAGGTCCGGGCCTAGCAATTCGCTGTCTCTGCTCCAAGCAAGAAGCGGCCGTTACGGAGACCTCTGACGGCGTTCTTCTTCCTCTATCATCCGTCGGAGTGCAGGGTGACATGCGCAGCTATCGAAACGTGCTGTGCCTAGTGGGGCGTTCGGGCCCCGCGCTGGAGGATATCAACGTTACGGCTCCCGCCCTCACCAACAGTCGTCGCGACATCAACCGCGTCGTAGCGCTCTGCGGAGCAAAGTCCCAACTAACCTTTATGCAAGCGTTTGAGGCATCGATCACGAAGAAACGCTTGAATATTCTGCGCGAGGCCGACGCAATCGTGCGGCGGATGACGCTCCAGACCGGATTTGACGGGCAGGTGTGGCAATTCCCGGTGATTCTCTTGCCCCTCGGCACGGCCGAAGCGCCCGAATCCATTGTCTTGCGGCCCATCAACTCCATGGACGGCATGACGGCCGGCGTAGTCTTGATGCAACCGGAGGCACTGGATCAACTCACCGCCGAACTCCTCAAAGTACCGGACATCGCTGCGGTGTTTTACGACCTCACAAACAAACCGCCCGGAACCATAGAATGGGAGTAATGCCGGTCGCGACTGCTCCACTTTCGCTAGAAGAGTTCCATCGTCTGTACGATGATGTAAAGCCCTATTACGAGTATTGGTTCGGCGAAGCAGTTCAGAAACCCATGGCTACCTCACTTCACGGCGCGGTGCAATTTGTTCTAATGCTGCTCCTACGGACGCGCGGCTGGAAGGCGCTTCCGGAGGTTACGTTAAAGCTTGTTCCACATGCGGAGCCGGTTCCCGACATCATAGCGAGCCGAAAAACTATAGAGCAGCCCTACCCCACCAACCCGGTAGATATCTGTGTAGAGATCCGATCCCCGCAAGACCCGCTTACGAAGCTTTTCAAGAAGGGTAAGTATTACCTCGCCTGGGGTGTCGACAATGTCTGGATCGTCGACCCCGAAGCGCGCACGGCTTGGATGATGACACGCGAACATCCCGATGGCATCTGGGTTCACCCTGACGGTTCCCTAAAGGCCAAAGATACGGAAATATTATTGCCCGAGCTATTTGCCGAAGTAGACGCGATGGTGTCGAAGCGTGAATCCTAAATTCGATGAAAGCTCTTCAAAATATCCCTCGTGCTATAGCGTAGCGCGATGGGGCGGCCATGCGGGCAGGTCATCGGATACTCACAGCCTGCCAGCGCCCGCAAGAGCCAGTCAATCTTAGTCGATTCCAATCGAGTGTTGATCTTGATCGCGGCCCGGCACGCGATCGTGGCGCATACGTTTCGCCTGATCTCATCCAATGACGCCGATCTCAGCTCGTTCTCGGCAATCTCCAAAATCTCAAACACAATCTTTTCAATGTCAGCGGGCCCCACTGCAGCAGGCGCCGCCTTAATGGCAACAGTTCGCTGCCCGAAAGGTTCGGTCTCAAAGCCATGGGCGTTCAGTTCGTCTGCGATCCTCGCATATTCCAGTTGCTGGTCAGGCGTAAGCTGCAGAACCAGAGGCATCAACAACTGCTGGCGCTCCACCGTCCCTGCGGCGCGCTGCCGCAATACCTGTTCGAACAGCACTCGCTCATGCGCCACGTGTTGATCGATAATCCAAAGACCATCCCGGCCGGCCGCGACAATAAAGCTTTCATGCAGTTGTCCTAGCGACCGCAGATCCGGAAGCGCGCGAAGGCTGTCGACGCGATCCCAACCGGCCGAAAGTTCATTTAGCGCGCCATGCGTATCGGGGACCCTCCGCAGCGCAGGGGCCGACTGATCTGCTACAACGCGGCCTGCCACAGCGTGATCTGCGACAGCGGGTCTCTCCTCATACACCGCTGGTTGCGATCGGGCGTGGATCTCCATCTCGGGCAATTCACTCGCCGCAGCGGCGTTCGCCTCAACCGGTTCAGATTCAATCGCGACGTTTTCCACCCTCGCTGAAAACTCCGAAAACGGAAGATCCGCCGCGCGTTGCATAGTTGGCCGTTGCGCCGGCGAGCTCGGCAGCGGCATGCTCGAGGCTGGCCGGCTCTCAATCAATGTTTCGCGAATCGCATCGCGGACAAAATCGTGAACCATCGAGCCGTGCCGAAACCTAACTTCCGTTTTCGCCGGATGAACGTTCACGTCCACCTCCGCGGCATCGCAGTTTAGAAACAGCAGCGAGAAAGGATAGCAACCTGCCGGCATGAGGTTGTGGTACGCCGCCTGGATTGCATGCAGAACCACTTTGTCGCGGATCAAGCGCCCGTTCACAAACAGAAACACCGAATTTCGATTGAGTTTTTGAACCTGTGGTCCTGAAACCAATCCTTCCAGGACGAAGTCGGCCACCTCAGGTTCAGGCGCCATTGCCTCTCGCGAATTTGGCGCTGCGTAAGGCGACGGTAAACGAATTTCGAAAGCGCGCGGCCCCAAATCGACCAGATCGTTCATGAGCTCTGGGCCGAAAATCTGAAAAGCCCGATCGCGCAAGCTCTCGACCGGCGTTACGCTAAGCAGTTCTCGCCCTTCGTGGTAAAGCTCGAACCTTTTGTTCGCGTGCCCGAGGCTGTAATGCGTGACCAACGATCCTATGTGCGCCAGCTCGGTCTGATCCGATCGCAGGAACTTCTTGCGTGCCGGCACATTGAAGAATAGATCCCGGACGGAAATCGTCGTGCCGATCGGCCGCGCCACTTCATCGCACCTGAGTAGCTTACCCCCGGCGATTTCGACCGCCGCTCCCGTTTGCTCTTCCCTTGAGCGCGTTTCCAAAACCAGCCGGCTCACCGACGCGATCGAAGGCAGCGCCTCGCCTCGAAAGCCTAGCGTCGAAATAGCAAGTAGATCTTTGACGTCGCTCAGCTTGCTTGTCGCATGGCGTTCAAAGGCGAGCAGCGCGTCGTCGCGCAGCATGCCGCAGCCATCATCCTGAAGGCGTATGAGACGGCGCCCGGCGTTCTCGGCATCGATCCGTATTTCCGTTGCGCCCGCGTCAAGCGAGTTCTCAAGCAGCTCTTTAACAACCGAAGCTGGCCGCTCGACCACCTCCCCCGCCGCGATTTTGTTCGCGACGTTGTCGGAGAGGATTCGTATGCGGCCCACCTCAGCCGCTCATAGCCGCGAGAAACTCCGCATTCGAACGTGTCTTACCCAGCTTGTCCAGCAACAGTTCCATCGACTCAACCGGAGAAAGCGGGTTCAGCACTTTGCGAAGTATCCAAACCCGGTTCAGCTCTTCGCGCGGCATCAGCAGTTCTTCTTTCCGGGTTCCGCTCTTGTTGATGTCAATAGCCGGGAACACGCGCTTATCGACCAGCTTGCGGTCAAGATGGATTTCCATATTGCCCGTGCCCTTGAATTCTTCGAAGATCACATCGTCCATGCGGCTGCCGGTATCGATGAGAGCAGTCGCGACAATCGTCAGAGATCCGCCTTCCTCTATATTGCGGGCCGCTCCAAAGAATCGCTTCGGACGCTGCAGCGCGTTCGAATCCACGCCGCCCGATAACACCTTGCCCGAAGGGGGCACCACCGTGTTATATGCGCGAGCTAGACGCGTAATGGAATCAAGCAGGATAACCACGTCACGCTTGTGTTCCACTAATCGTTTGGCTTTTTCGATCACCATCTCCGCCACCTGAACGTGTCGCGAAGCCGGTTCATCGAACGTGGAGCTGATTACCTCGCCTCGAACCGATCGCTGCATGTCGGTGACTTCTTCCGGCCGCTCATCAATCAGCAAGACGATCAAACTCACGTCAGGGTGATTCGTTGTGACCGAATTCGCGATGCTTTGCAGCAGCATGGTTTTGCCGGTTCGCGGAGGCGCGACAATCAAGCCGCGTTGCCCCTTGCCAAGCGGAGTCAGCAAATCCATAACCCGGCCCGAAAAGTTATCTTTGCTGGTTTCAAGCTTCACCCGTTCATCCGGGTACAACGGCGTCAGATTGTCAAAGAAAATCTTGTTCCGAGCTTCCTCCGGCGGCTCGAAGTTGATCGCGTCAACTTTGATCAGCGCAAAATAACGCTCGCCTTCCTTCGGAGGACGGATCTGGCCCGAAAATGTATCGCCTTTCCGCAAATCGAAGCGCCGGATCTGCGATGGCGAGACGTATACATCGTCTGGTCCCGGCAGATAGTTGTATTCCGGAGCCCGCAAGAACCCGAAACCATCCGGCAGGCATTCCAGCACGCCCTCGGAAAAGATCAGCCCGCTCTTCTCCGCCTGTGTCTGAAGAATTTTGAAGATCAGCTCCTGCTTACGCAGGCCGGCCGCGCCAGGGACGCCCAGATCTTTCGCGATCTGATTCAGAGCTTGAATGCTCATGTCCTTCAGCTCAACCAAATCAAGCGTCGTGGTACCATTGCGCGGGCTCTGCGCGCCCGTGTTTCCCAGCGAGTGTCGTCCCCGCCGCTGCCCTTGTTGGGGGGCGTGTTGCGGGGCTTGTTGCGGGCCTTGCTGAATTGGCTGCTGAGCTGCCGGTTGACCCATGTGTGCTCGCGCCTCGGGAGGTCGTCCGTTGCCGCGCGCCTCAGCCTGCGGCCTCGTCTCGGTGCCGGTTCTCGCGCGGGTCGCGGCTACCGGCTTTTCTGCGCGAGGCGGCTCGCTGGCCTTCGCCGGATTCACTTCCGGCGGCTTCGTTTCAGTTCCTTCCGTCGGCGGTTTCCCTTCGCCGCTCGCCTCTTCCGGCTTCTCGGCGGGCGTGCTTTCTATAGCAGCCGCAGAGACTGCCGTTGGTTCTTGATCTTCGAGATGATTTGCCAAATTTCCCTCACTCCACGGCCGTCGACGGCCGAAAACGGCACTGCTTCTTGATCCTTCAATTGCTTTTGGATCTCAACCAGTCCGGTTTGTAATTGATTCTTGCTTTTCAATTTGTCGATTTTGGTGACGATCACCTGGTATCGACGGTTGTGGAACTCCAGCCAGGCTTTCAGTTCCAGATCCATATCCATCCAACCGCGCCGGGCGTCTATGATCAGGAACGATAAAGCCAGGCTTTGCCGCTCCAACAGATAGCTTTCGATCAGTTTCTTCCAGCTCGCCCGTTCTTCCAGCGAAACCCGCGCATAGCCGTACCCGGGTAGATCCACGAACCGAATCTTTTCATCGATCCGATAGAAATTAATTAGCTGCGTACATCCCGGCCGCGCACTGGTGAACGCCAAACCGTCCTTTAACAGCGAATTCAATAAACTCGACTTTCCGACATTACTCCTGCCCAGAAACGCGATCTCTGCCGCACTGCACCGGTTTCCTTCGACTCGGATCTGCGAACGAAATGACCGGGCCGTCGCCTCATTCCCGGATTCCGGCGGAAACTGTTCCGCTCGCGCCGCGCTGGTGATCAGACTCGGTGCTGCTTGGGTCGCTACCACGGTTGCCTGTTATTTGGGCTACGGAACCTTGTCGCCTCGCGCCTGATTGTCAGTGCGTCAGATTGTCTTCACTGGGCCTAACCGTTAAATCTGCCGCTGTGGCCACCGTCGCCAGGGGTAGAGCTACAATTTCCCGCTCTAATGAAATCTTAAGCACTTGGTCCATCGACGAGACCAAGTGAAGCTTCATCTCTTTGCGGATATTCTCG
>JBAUUG010000204.1:0-3111 GCA_049582585.1 Bryobacteraceae bacterium
ACCCTGCAGCATCTGATAGCGCGCGAACAATCGCGCATATTTCGAAGGAGGCGGTTCGGCAAGCAGCGCAGCGGCCTGGTTGGTCTCGCTATCCCAAAGCAGCATTTCGGCGTACAGGAGCCTGAACTTCCAATACCATTGGGATTCGCGGCGACTTTTGAATTGGCGATAGCCGATTTCGGCGTTCTGCCTGGCAAGTACAAGCTCGCCGCGTTTGTATTCCGTCTGAGCCGATTGGAAAAGGCGCTCAGGATTTTTAGCGGGCGAACACGCAGCGAGCAGGCAGAGGCATGCGCAGAGACATCCCTTAAGGCTTCGGAGGCCAGCCGTGGGTGTCGGATTGTATTTCACACACCGCACCCTCACCGCCATTGGCACAACCTAAGTGGAAGCGTAGCAGCGTAACCCGCCGAAAATCCTGTTCGATAATGATTTCGCCAAAGTAGATAGATCCTAAATCCTTTATGATTAGCTGATTTCCTCTTATCTCTGTGCCGGGCGCGGGTTTCCCTTCCCACTGCACAGTCGAGATGAGGGTTGCAACAATGACGCCACCCGCTTCCGGAATCCGGTTCTTTGCTCCAAACAGCCAACCCAGGCACCCGCTGTTTGAAGACCCTTCGATGGGGTAAAACCGGCTTGCATGACGTTTGCGGAATTGCCTGCTTTGCCGATAGGCGCCGCAAAGCTTTTCTTTCGTGTCATTCTGTGAAAACAAATCACTGTCGACGGTCACCTTCAGACCATAATCGTCCACGGACAGGCCATCGATCACAACCTGAAGGGACCTGAAGGCGGTCGGGTTGCGGCGGTCCGACGCGCTTTCCATGTCGACTCGCAGCTCTTGTGCGATGAACGTACGCTGCGCGCCCGCGTCGCCGGGCGCCTGAATTTTGAAACCTTTCACCGAACTTTGGACAAAAGTCT
Source organism: Bryobacteraceae bacterium (assembly GCA_049582585.1). Lineage (GTDB taxonomy): Bacteria > Acidobacteriota > Terriglobia > Bryobacterales > Bryobacteraceae > Bog-105. The sequence goes on from JBAUUG010000204.1 coordinate 928, forward strand.
TGCTCGGCAGATCGTTCTCGCCATAATTGCCGCGGGTGAATTCCAGCGCTTTTTGCGGGCTCGCGAAATCACCAATCGCTTGTGTCGAGGCCGCTTCATAAGAGATGATGTCAAAGCTTTGTCCTTCCGACTTTGCTTCTGCAAGCCCGCCGGTCACGGGAAGACAGCTGCTGGCGACCGCAGGAATAAAAAAGTCTTGAGGACGGCGGATATGCGCGGCCAGAGCCACGGCATTTCCGTGGAAGATGATTCTTCTTTCAACTTTTCTGCTCACGTTTTCGATCCTTCATCCTGGATGGTGAAACTATACCGGTGGATTTCCGTCTGCGGCTCAGATGCAGGCCGCAGAATCATAATGTAGCGCCCCGGCGGAAAACCTTTTGTCGGAAGCAGGAACTCGAGCGTAAACGACGCTACCTGCCGCGGGCCGGAGTTCAGAGCGAACATCGTTGGCCCCCCGTCCTTCTGAAACTCACATGTATAAGACGGATAAGCTCGAGGCGAATCGACCTCAAAGCTGAGATTAAAGCGGGGAAGGCTTCGGTCTACCGCAACAACCGGTCCCTCATCGCGCGCCAGCGGAGCTATGACAGCCGTGGAAAGAACCTGCGGCCGCTCAAGATGAGGAATATAAACAAAGTTCTGATAGCCGACCATGACCGCCATGGCCAGAGCGGCAAATGAGGGAATGAGCGTAGCCGGCCGGAACCACGTCAGCCAGCTGCGAGGCGCGCGAGCTCGACGGCGCTGTTCCTTTTCCTCGAGCAGCACTTGCTTGAGATTGTCAATGGAAACGGCGTCCCGGCGTACCTGGTCCGCGCAAACAGGACAGTCGAATAGATGTTCCTCGAACTCCATCCGCTCCTCAGGCCTGAATTCGTCTAGAAGATATCGATCGACCGCGTGATTCAGCTCAGCTAGTTTGTGGTCCATGGATCGCTCACCTATTGGTGAATCTGATTAACCATTCGTTTCACCCTCCCGCTGTTTTTGCGGCGCGCGCAGTAGGCGGCTGCTTCGCAAGGGCGCTCCGAAAGCGCGCCAGTGCGCGATGGACGCGAACGCGAAGGTAATCGCGGTCGATGTTGAGTTCGCGGCAGACCTCATCCTTATCTCGTTCCTCGAGAAAAACACTCTTTAGAATGCGGTAATCACTTTCGCTAAGCGTCTCTAAAACCTTTTTTATAAGCGTCTTCCGCTCTCCACTGATGAATTCCGACTCGGCGCTCGCACCGTGATCCACCGGCTCCGCGGCATTTTCGGGCATCTGCTGCAGGCGGCTCCCCGACCGATACGATTCTAAGAGCACATTTTCGCAAACTGAGTTTACGAAAGCGCCGAACCGCTCCGGATGCTCGATTCCGCCTTTATTGCGCAAGATGTTAATAACACGCAGGAAAACCTCCTGTCGGGCATCTTCCACGAGCTGCGGTGAGCGCAGCCGCCCGCGCAGCTTGATCAGGAGAAGATCTCCGAAGTATCCCGCGAAGTGACGCTCGGTTTCGGAATCTCCCCTCGTCAGCCGGACTAAGTACTCCCGGTCGAAGGCGTAGCGCTCCAAAGTTCCTCTGGTTTGATAGCCTCGATCATATAACGGTGAACTTGCGAAGTCCGAATGAAGTTGCTGACTTTGTAACTGCACGCGGATTCGGGAGCATTTACTTGGCCGCTCGGGTGGTAGTGACGTTCGTCGATCGAGCGTTTCACTCCGATTGAAGAATTCGAGGGTCTGCCACTCGCGGCGCAGGCTATAATAGTAGGGGAGTTCCCCCTTTGACCTTGCGCGAATTCGTGCGTCTTTTCACGCACATACAGTTACTTCCTATTCTCGAGAACGGTGAAGAGACGACGCTCATCGGCGGTCAGGCCGTGATGGAGGGCGTCATGATGCGCTCGCCTCATAGCTACTGTGTCGCCGTGCGCAGGCCGGCAGGGGAAATTGTTGTCGAAGAGAGCCCGTTGCCTAAGCTCTCCGACAAATATCCGCTCTTCAAGCTGCCTATCCTGCGCGGATTGGGCACGCTGGGCCAAGCCATGTGGCTCGGCGCGAGAGCGATGAAATTTTCGGCCGAGCAAGCGCTCGAGGATCTCGGCGTCAAGCAGGAACCCAAGAAGAAGGACTCCGGCTGGAGCATGGCCATGGGCATCTTATTCCCGCTGCTGTTCATGATCGCTCTTTATAAG
>JBAUUG010000205.1:0-8120 GCA_049582585.1 Bryobacteraceae bacterium
GGCGAGGAAAGATCGGATTGTGATCACGGCGACAAAGTCGGGCAATGAGAAGAATGCCACGGTGTTCGCGCGTTACTGGGTGGATGCACTCCGCGACCCGGCGGCGGATACGGACAAGAACGGAACGGTTTCCGCACTCGAGGCTTTTGTGTACGCCGAGCGCAAGACGGCGGCATATTTCGAATCCGAGAAATTAATCGCAACCGAGCACGCCCAGATCACGGATACGGGAAAGGCGAATCCGGTGCGGGATCCAAAACCGGAGAACGGGCAAGGAATGCTGGCCGCGGCGTTCCCTTTGGTGCGGCCGCAGAGTGAGAGCGCGAAAACGCTCCCTCGCGAAAAGCAGAAGCTGGTGGCTAAGAAAGAGGATCTGGAAGCCAAGATCGACCGCCTGAAGTATCAGAAAGCAGCCATCCCCGCGGACGATTACAAACAACAGCTGACGGCGCTGTTGCTGGAACTGGCGCGAACCCAAGCGGAGATCGACAGGTGAGAAAACCGTTTCGCTTGCGCTCGCGGCTTTGCTATGTGGTTGTCGTGCTCGGCTGGCAAGCGTTTGGCGCGTCGGTTGAGGACTGCCGGGGGTTGCGGCATCACGGAAAGCTCAATGAAGCGCAGGCATGCTTCGCCAGTCTTTCGCAAAATCGGGATCCATTCATTGCGGCGGAAGGTTATCTGGGCCTGGAGCGCTATGACCAAGCCAACGAGGCGTTTCGGACGGCTTCCAAGAATCAGCCGAAATCCGCCGCAATCAAGGCCGAGTGGGGACGTTTATACCTGGAGCACTATCAGGCCGGCGATGCGGCTGCGCTGTTTGAAGAGGCGCTGGAAATCGACCCGAATTATGCGGGCGCGTATTTAGGGCTGGCGCGAGTCGCGGCTGAAAATTACGACAAAAAAGCTGTAGATCTGGCGCATCAAGCCATTCTCCACGATCCGAAGCTGGTGGAGGCGCGGGAATTTCTCGCCTATCTAGCGCTCGAAGATAATAATCCGAAACTGGCCACGGAGGAGGCGCAAAAAGCGCTCGAGCTTTCGAGCGAAGCGCTCGACGGGATGGCGGTGTTGGCGTCTATCGATTGGCTCGACGGCAAGCCTCAATCCGAATGGATGGAACGAATCCTGAAGATCAACCCGGTCTATGGCGAGGCGTACGCGACAGGCGCGCATTTTTTGGTTATCAATCGCCGGTATGAAGAAGCGATTCAGTATTACAGGAAGGCGTTGGACCTGAACGACAAGCTTTGGCCGGCGAGATCGCAGCTCGGCGTCAACCTGATGCGGCTAGGTTATGAAAGCGAAGCGAGGCAGCAACTCGATCACTGCTACGAAGCGCATTACCGGGACGCTGAAACTGTCAACTCACTGATGCTGCTCGACACGCTGAAAGACTACGAAGTCTTCAAAACCGGCACGACCGAGTTGATGCTGAATAAAAAGGAAGCGTCGCTGTTGCGTCCCTACATAGAACCGGAGCTTCAGCGCGCGATTGCAACTTATGAGCGCAAATACAAGATGAAGCTGCCCGGTCCGGTGCGGCTGGAAGTATATCCGAACCATCAGGATTTCGTGGTGCGCACGCTCGGCCTGCCGGGACAAGGCGGACTTCTGGGCGTCACCTTCGGGATGGTCGTGGCAATGGACAGTCCTTCGGCGCGGCCTCCGGGAGAATTCAACTGGGCCAGCACGATGTGGCATGAGCTCAGCCATGTATATGTGCTGACCGCGACCAATCACCTGGTTCCGCGCTGGTTCACTGAAGGTCTGGCGGTGCATGAAGAAGGCGCCGCATCACCGGATTGGGGCGACCGCATGACACCCGAGATCGTCACCGCGCTGAGCAGCAAGAAGCTGCTGCCGGTTTTGCAATTGGATCGGGGTTTTGTGCGTCCCGAGTATCCGGCGCAAGTCATTGTCTCCTATTTCGAAGCCGGCAAGATGTGCGACTACATTTCGCAACGCTGGGGCGACGAAACGCTCTTGGGGATGATTCACTCGTATGCCGCCCGGAAGACAACGGCGGAAGCGATCACGGATAATCTTCACGAGACACCAGCCGCGTTCGATAAAGATTTTTCAGCGTGGCTGGAGGAAAAGACCGGCAATGTGGCGCGTCAGATGGACGAGTGGAAGCAGGAATTGAAAACAGCCGACGAGGATCTTCAAAACGACAAAGCGGAAGACGCCATACGGGAGTTGGAGCGCTATCGCGATGGAGGCGGCATGAGCGTCAGCGGGCTTAAAAAGCTGGCGCGCCTGGAGCAGGAATCAGGCAAGTCAGCCGAAGCGGAACGCACCTTGAAAAAACTGAATTATGTCTACCCGGAAGATGAAGAGATTCATCGGCGGATGGGAACCCTATTGCTGGGGCGCGGCGATGCAAGTGGGGCGATCCGCGAAGATGAAGCAGTGCTGTCACTTCATCCATCGGATACCGCCGAGTCACACTATGAGCTGGCGAAAGCTCTGCGCGCCGCGCATCGTTTGGATGAGGCGAAGGACCAGGTTCTCATCGCTCTCGAAGCTGCCCCCGGATTCAAACCGGCGCAGCAACTGCTGCTTCAGCTGAGCCAATAAAACATGTCGACCACAATAAGCGAGCCTCTCACAGATTCGGCTGAAGCGAGAAATCGCGTCAAGCGCTTCCAAGAAATCCAGTCAGCCATCAAGCGCGAAGTGGGCAAGGTGATCGTAGGCCAGGAAGAGGTGATTGAGCACGTCCTCATTTCTCTCTTTGTCGGCGGCCACTGTTTGCTTACGGGCTTACCCGGAACGGCGAAAACGCTGCTGGTGCGGACGCTGGCACAAACTCTGGGATTAAAATTCAACCGCATTCAGTTCACTCCGGATCTGATGCCTTCCGATATCACCGGGACAGACATCATCGAAGAAAACACTGCGACCGGGCACCGCACCTGGACATTTGTCGCCGGTCCAATTTTTTCGAACTTACTGTTGGCGGATGAGATTAACCGGACGCCTCCGAAAACGCAATCCGCGCTACTCGAAGCGATGCAGGAGCTATCGTGTACGGTGCGCGGCCATCAATATCGGATTGAGGCGCCGTTCTTTGTGCTGGCGACGCAAAACCCGATCGAGCTGGAAGGCACATATCCTCTTCCTGAAGCTCAGCTCGATCGTTTCTTGTTCAACACCGTACTTGATTACCTGAGTGCGGCGGACGAATTGAAAGTTGTAGATCTGACCACTACGACGCTCCTGCCGGAAGCAGGCGTGGTCACGAATCGAGAAGAGATTCTGGATTTTCAGCAACTGGTGAGAATGACGCCAGTCGCCGAGTCAGTGGCGCGCTACGCTGTCGATCTGGTGCGGGCAACGCGTCCGGGAGAGGATCGGGATGTGCCGGAGTTCGTGAAGAAATATGTGAATTTCGGCGCCAGCGTTCGGGCGGCGCAGTTTCTGGTGCTCGCCGGGAAAGCTCGCGCGCTGATGCATGGCCGCTTTCATGTCTCCTACGACGACGTTCGGGCGCTTACCGCTCCGATCATGCGGCATCGCGTCCTGCTCAATTTTCATGCCGAGTCGGATCGTCTCACGTGCGATGACATCTTGCGCAAGCTGCTCGAATGGAAGCCTGCCCCGCGGGGATGACGCGCAGTGCCGGTAGAGGCCACAAACCGCTTTCTCGATCCTGCTGTTCTGGCCGAGATCTCAGGCCTTGATCTGGTCGCAAAAACCGTCGTGGACGGATTCATTGCCGGCCTGCATCGCTCTCCCGATTTCGGCTTCAGTCAGGAATTCGCTGAATATCGCGCCTACACGCCGGGCGACGATTTGCGGCATGTCGATTGGAATGTGTTCGCGCGCACCGAGAAAGCATACCTGAAGCGCTATCGGGGTGAGACGAATACGGCGGTCATGGTGCTGCTGGATGCGAGCGCCAGCATGGGTTTCGGCTCAAGCCCGGTGCGCAAGCTCGATTATTCCAAGTTCCTGGCTTCGGCGCTGGTTTATCTAGCGCATCTGCAGCGAGACAGCGCCGGATTAATCGTCTTCCATGATGACGTGGCGAATTTCATTCGTCCGTCGGCGCGACAGGGTCAGCTCATGCGGCTGCTGCATGGGATCGATCAGGCGCAGCTCGGCAAGAGAACCGATTTCCGCCGACCCTTTTTCGAGCTGCAGCAGTTCTTGAAGCGCCGAGGCATCACGATTCTCATTTCCGATTTTTTCGAAGAACCCGAGAGGATTATTCAGACGGTTCAGCCACTGCGATTTCGCGGCAATGAGCTGATCCTGTTTCATGTGCTTGATCCGCGTGAAGTCCAGCCGGGGTTTGGAGAAGCGGTTCTGCTATTGGATATGGAGAGCGATGAGGCAATTGAGGCTTCGCCCGAATATGCGCGAACGGAATACCGGACAAAGATAAATGCGCACATCGAGGACTTGCGAGGGAAGGCTCAGGCGGCGGGAATCGGATATTTCCAGTTGCGCACCGACCGGCCACTGGATGAGGCGTTGCGGGAGTATTTCACGATTCGGCAGGGGAGGGTGTGAGAGCCGGCATGGGGCTGGTCTCAGTCTCCCCTGCAGGGAACTGCTGAGAAGTAGACTGTTGTTTAGTGGCACAAACGTCGCTTAGTCCCGGACCTTATGCAGAGTTGTTGGGAAAGGTGTTCGATCTGACAGGTCGCGGCTTGTCAAGACCTCTTGCGGAGACCATACTGGCACTTGACTTCCCTGAGAGTGATGCCGCGCGGGCGGAAGAACTGAATGACAAAGCAAACGAGGGATTACTCACGGATGCCGAGCGGGACGAACTGCAGATGTATGCGAACGTTGCCGACCTGCTTGCTTATTGGCAGCTCAAAGCCAGACAAGCGCTGCAGCCATAGTTCGTGACGGAGATCGCGGCTAACGTTCGTCGGCGAGCGGGAAATCGCTGTGAATACTGCCTGCTTCCACAACCCCTTTTTCGCCGGCCCTTTCACGTGGAGCACATCGTTGCGAAACAGCACGGAGGTCTGACGCAACTCGAGAATCTCGCGCTAGCTTGTTGGCAGTGCAATCTGAAAAAAGGTCCAAACCTCACGGGCATAGATCCTGAAAGCGGTGAAGTGACGCGACTTTTTAATCCGCGCAAAGATCGATGGACGGAACACTTCGCCTTCGCAGACGTGAAGTCGAGGCGTGGGCGAATCGAGATCGCAGGCTTAACACCAGTCGGCCGTGCTACCGCACATCTGCTGTCGCTCAATGAAGAGCTTCGGCAGCTCGTACGTTACGAAGTCCTTGTGACCGGTCGTTTGTCCCAGGACTGAGATTCGCGCTAGCGGGTGGCTAACTCATCGATACACTTGAGCAGTGCCTTCAAACTCTGGACCGGTGAGGCCGGTTCTAGACGTCGGTTGCGGCATCAACAAATACCCCGGTTCGATAGGCCTTGATCGCAACCCGAACACGCGGGCGGACATCATCGCCGACCTCGACCGTGTTCCCTTCCCTTTCGGCGATAACTCGTTTCGAGAGATCCGTGCGATTCACGTGATCGAGCACGTCTCCGACGTGATCCGGACCATGGAAGAGTTCCATCGGCTGGTGATCCCCCACGGCCGCGTGTTCATCGTCACACCGCACTACACGGATTTCAGCTCCTTCTGCGATCCCACGCATCGATGGCACCTGAATAGCTTCTCGCTTCGCTATTTCGGCCAGGACGACGGCGGATTCGGCTACTATTCGACCGCGCGGTTCCGTGAGATTTCAACCCGCGTCAGGTTACTTGCTTTGTGGAGGTATCTTGGCTTCGAAGCTCTGGTAAACGGCTCGCGGCGGTTCCGGCGTTTCTGGGAGTTTTATCTCTGCTATCTCATACGAGGCAAGGTGATCGAATGGCAACTCGAAGCAGTGAAACTTCAAAGCTGAGCAAGGCGCGGCAGGCGTTCTGGAGGTTGAGCGATGCCGCGAGACAGTTTCGGGAGGCCCGAACTTTGTCGCCGGAAGCTGCTCTCGGCCGCAAAGGCGAAGATTTGGCTCATCGCTACCTGCGAAACGCCGGGTTCATCGTCGTGTCGCGGAACTACCGGCCGGGCGGAGACTCGGAAGTCGATATTGTTGCCCGCGACGGTGACGCACTCGTCTTCATCGAAGTGAAATCACGGACCTCAGCGGACTTCGGAAATCCCGATCGCGCAATCGGCGACGAGAAGCAGAAACACATTGCCCGCGCTGCACGATCGTTTGCGACTCGGGCGGGAATCGATTGGAATCAGGTCCGTTTCGACACCATCTCGATTGTGTTTACGCAGCCGCCCTCTATCGTTCACCAGCAGGACGCGTTCTTTGAAGGCCGGGCGATCTGAATTGCGGCAGCGCGTACACATTTGTGCGCCGAAGCCCAGTGGTTGGTCAATCGATGGACAGTGCATTTCTACGCCTAGTGATTTCCGTTCTCGGCAGGGCGGTTACCGGCAGCCGCTCTCGCGATGGGGTGAAACGCAGAGCGTAGCTCGTGCACTCTGTGACTATAAGGAGTATTGCGGCGACAGAAAAGGATAGACAAATGATCGGCAACTTGCGATTGTCCAGGCGGAGGTTTTGCAGAAAAGCTGTGTATGGATTTTCGGTCGTCAGCATGCTGGCGGAGGTGAATGCCAAAACGCAATCCACTCAGCTCTCAGATCAACAAAGTGAGGCGCTCGCGAATATTGCTAGTGCGTTCATGAATTCCTGCAATGTGCCTGGCATGTCTGTCGCCCTTGCACGTCACACACACGTTGTTTATCAGCGAGCATTCGGATTGGCCAATCTTGAAAAGAAGGAACCCGTATCTGATTCGAGCCGATTTAGAATTGCGAGCGTCACAAAACCAATTACCTCGGTTTCTGTCTTTTCCCTGATCGAGCAGCAAAAACTCAGTTTGGACGCACGTGTCTTTGGCCCAGATGCAATTCTAGGTGCCACGTACGGAAAACCGCCCTACAATCCTGGAGTGGATCAAATTACCGTTGAACATCTCCTGACCCACACGTGCGGCGGATGGGCGAAAGGCCCGAGCGATCCAATGTTCCATGATCCCGAGATGGGCCACAAGGAGCTCATTTCCCACACCCTGAAAACCCGCCAGTTAGATTTCGCGCCAGGCACTCACTACGCGTATTCGAACTTTGGTTTTTGTGTTCTAGGCCGGGTTATCGAGAAAGTGACGGGGCTTCATTACGCCGACTACGTGCGCGAGCAAGTCTTAAAGCCGAGCGGAATTGATGGAATGCAGATCGCCGGCAACACGGCGGGGAAACGCGCTCCTGATGAAGTTCGATATTACGATCAGGAAGGCGGCGATCCTTACGGGATGAACGTGAGCCGGCTCGATTCCGCCGGCGGATGGCTGGCGACTCCCCTAGAGATTGTCCGATTTGCGACCCACGTGGATGGATTCCCAGGCGACCCAAATATTCTGAAACCGGAGACTATCAGATCTATGACTACTGGGACCGCCGCAAACCCGCACTATGCGAAAGGCTGGGAAATCAGCGAGCAGGGACGCTGGTGGCACATCGGCGATCTTCCCGGCTCCTCCTCGGTCTTGTTGCGCACGCCGACCGGCTACTGCGCGGCAGCATTCATGAATACGCGACGAATGCAGCCCGATATCCGCCTTGTTCTCGAGCGAGCGACGCAGGATATGATCCGGCAGATCAGCAACCCAAGTTAAACACGCATCTTGAACACGGGCCGCGTTTAACTCTCGTGACAGGCTAAACGCGAAATACCGCTCAGTAGCCGTACCCACCAGCAATAATGGAAGGGATGACAGCCGCAACGACTTTGCTCACGGTGGAAGAATTCAACGCGCAGTATGCCCATGAACACGGCTATGAGTATTGGTTCGGTGAGGTGGTTCAAAAGGGAATGCCTACGTGGTTACACGGTCTGCTTCAACTCATTCTGGGCGACCTCCTTTATAAGCTTGGCTATGCCAGCGGGTCTGAAATCGACCTGCGCATCGATCCGAATTGGCAACCGCGACCCGATGTATCGGCCTCGCTCAAAATTGAACAACCCTACCCGACGAAGCCAGTCGATATCGTCGCGGAGATTCTGTCGCCGGACGACGCGATGACCAAAGTTTTTGACAAATGCCGAAATTATGCGCG
>JBAUUG010000206.1:0-3573 GCA_049582585.1 Bryobacteraceae bacterium
TTACTTCCGCCGTCTCCGCCGGCGCGGCCGGCGGAGCCTACAACCACGGGTGGAGTCGTGATTGATGGCAACACTGCCCTGGCTGAATCTTCTTCCCGCACGCGAGAGAAACTGCGGCAACAATTGCGCGAGGGCAAGCTCGACGAGCGGCAGGTGGAAATCGATGTGCGCGAGCGCAACTTCCCGTCTTTCGAAATTATGACGAACCAGGGTGTTGAGGAGATGGACATCAACATCAAGGACATGCTGCCCAACATTTTCGGGGCGCGGACCAAAAAGCGGAAGATGAAGGTGAACGAAGCGTTTGAGTATCTGATCCAGGAAGAAGAACAGCGACTGATCGATATGGATCAGGTTACACGCATGGCGATTGACCGGGTAGAGAACTCGGGCATTGTTTTTCTGGATGAGATCGACAAGATTGCGGGGCGGGAGGGCGGGCATGGTCCGGATGTTTCGCGCGAAGGGGTGCAGCGCGACATTCTTCCGATTGTGGAAGGGACGACGGTTAACACGCGTTATGGCATGGTGCGCACGGATCACGTCCTATTTATTGCGGCCGGGGCCTTTCATGTTTCGAAGCCCAGCGATCTGATCCCGGAGCTGCAGGGACGCTTTCCGATTCGGGTGGAGTTGCAGTCGCTGACCATGGAAGACTTCGTGCGCATCCTAACCGAGCCGAAATCTTCCCTGGTGAAGCAGTACACGGCCCTGCTTGAAACCGAAGGAGTGAAGCTGGAGTTTACGCCGGAGGCGCTGTCGGAGATTGCGCACTTTGCGTTCCGGGTGAATGAGAGCACAGAGAATATTGGAGCGCGGCGGCTGCACACTATCATGGAGCGGGTGCTGGACGAGTTGAGCTTTGACGCTCCGGAGAGAAAAGGCGAGCACGTGATCATCGACGCCGATTACGTGCGGAAGATGTTGACGGACATTGTTAAGGATCAGGATTTGTCGAGATATATTCTGTAGAAAATCTTTAACACAGAGGGCATAGTGGAGCAGGGGGTAAGTCTGAATAGACCCGTCGGGTGGAGCACATGATCATCGACGCGGATTATGTGCGGAAGATGTTGCCGGACATTGTTAGGGATCAGGGTTTGTCGAGATATATTCTGTAGGGGTGATCTTTTACGGCGCGGCTGAAGCCGTGCCCTGTCAAGGGCAGGCCGACAATCGCGGTGCTGAATCGCCGCTCTTCCGCGTCATTGCGTGCAGTATAGGACGCTCTCCATTCAACTGCACGCCGGCGGAGAGGGTAGATGGAAAACACTTACCTCGGGGGCTAAAAGCCCGGTCTGTGTGGCCCTCTTCAGCGCAGGCCTGAAGGCCTGCTCCACCCTCGGTCTTATCGCGGCGCTGAAGCGCCGCTCTTCCACGGTGGTGCAAACAGGCGGTGGTGCAACGGGCGATGGTACCGAGCCCCGTTGATGCCAAACCGCTTTGATGCAAACCCATGTGCTGGCAGGGACGCGACTGATGTACTCTGGTCATTCTGCGCATGAAGAGACGACGAGTACATTTCCTGCTGGGGCTGGGGTTGCTGGGGATGGGCGGGTGTGCATCGATTGGGCCGCCGCTGCCGCCTTCGCTGGAGTTGCCGAAGCCGCCCTCTGATTTGCGCGCAGCGCGCAAGGGGGATAAGGTCACGCTCACATGGACGGTCCCTGCACGGACGACTGACCGGCAGAGCGTGCGCTATTTGGGAAAGACGCGCATCTGCAGGAGCGTTGATTCGGGTCTTAAGGAATGTGCAGCGCCCGTGGGAGACGCCGCTCCGCCAGCGGATTTCAAGGGCGGACAGAAATCATCTACGAAGAGACTTACTGCGACCTTCATCGATACTTTGCCTTCGTCGCTCGAGCAGGAGCATCCCACCGGCTTTGCGACTTATGCTGCCGTGGTGATGAATACGGCGGGCAAGGGCGCTGGGCTGTCGAACCAGGTGCGGGCGCCGCTGGTTCCGACGCTGCCGCCATTCAATTCTTTTTCCGCTCAGGTTACGGCTCAAGGCGTGATGATCTCGTGGCAGTGTCCTCCAATTTCGGGCCGAAGGACGGGGATGGGGCGAAGTGCGGGGATAAGGTATCTGTTTCGCATCTACCGGTATCCCGCCGATAGGACAGTTGGGACGAAGATCGCCGAACTGGAAGCGACGGATTGCGCCGCAGGGCCGAGCGGACTTGTCAGTCTATCGAGCGAAAGTGCAAAGGAAGCACGGAATGCGAATGAAGAACAAGGCAGAGCCGTCAATTCGTTTCTTGATCTGAGCTTCGAATGGGAGCACACGTATTTCTACCGAGGTGCGGCAGTGAGCGTGGTTGGCGCAAAGGGCAAGCCCGCGATTGAAGTGGAGGGCGACGATACTCCGGAAGTGAAAGTATTCGCGCATGACGTTTTTCCGCCGGCGGTGCCTGCGGGGTTGCAGGCGGTATTTTCGGGGCCGGGTCAGCAGCCGTTTATCGATCTGATCTGGGCTCCGGTGCCAGACGCGGACCTTGACGGCTACAACATCTATCGTCACGAAGCGAGTGGAGCGGCGGTGAAATTGAATTCTGATCCGGTGAAGACGCCGGCGTTCCGCGATATGCAGGTGGTTTCGGGGAAGAGTTATTTCTATTCGGTGTCGGCGTTGGATTTGCGGGGGAATGAGAGTGGGCGGTCGGAGGAGGCTGAAGAGACATTGCCTTGAGGTGCGCGATGCAGGCAGACAGAAATTCCTGTTTGGGCCGGTCGTGGTGAACGCGGGCAGGGCAGGGGTCCTTCGACTGCGCAGGCCGGTTCGGTTCGCTCGCCGGTTTGCTGCGCTCAGGATGAAAGGGCGTTTTTCGCCGACTGCTGATCGCTGAATCTGACGGCTATTTCTTTGCGAACTCGCTTCGGTGGCGGCTGTAGAAAATGTAGATCAGGAGGCCAAGGCCGAGCCAGACTACGAAGCGCAGCCAAGTGATGATGGTGAGGCCGGTCATGAGGCCGCCGCAGAGGATGATGGAGATCAGGGGGAACCAGGGGACAAACGGGACTCGAAAAGCGCGCTTGCGATCAGGCTGCCTGCGGCGCAGGATGATCACTCCCAGCGAAACCAGAACGAAGGCAAATAACGTCCCGATGTTGGCGAGGTCGGCGGCATCTCCAATGTCCACGAGGCCTGCGGGAATTCCTACGGCGAAACAGGCGATCCACGTGGACCAGTACGGCGTCTTAAATTTCGGGTGTACCACGGAGAACAGCTTCGGCAGCAGGCCGTCGCGGGACATGGCATACCAGATGCGTGCCTGCCCGTACTGAAACACAAGTAACGAAGAGATCATGCCCGTCAGCGCTCCGATTACAATGACCGAGCGGAAGAGCGGGTGCACACCCAGATATTTCATCGCGTAGGCCACTGGGGCTTCGGCCGCTGCACCGGAGACGAAGGTGGTGTACTTCATCATCCCAAGCAGCACGAGGGCAACACCGACATAGAGTATGGTGCAGACAACGAGCGACATGATGATGCCGAATGGGAGATCTTTTTGCGGGTTGCGCGATTCTTCGGCAGCAGTGGAAACAGAATCGAATCCTATGTAGGTG
>JBAUUG010000207.1:0-7202 GCA_049582585.1 Bryobacteraceae bacterium
GACTTAGGCATGAAGGGCCTCCGCCAGTCGAGAGATCGCCCGCCTCAGAAATTCGTTGACTGTGGACAAGCTGATGCCCATCACTTCAGCGATCTCCCGGTACCGCAGTCCTTCCGATCGCAGAAACAAGCAATTCCTCTGCTGCGGAGATAAAGTTTCGAGCGCCGCCTGCACGCGCTGCATCTTTTCGCGATCGAGTATAGTGCGCTCCGGTGAGTGGGGCGAGTAATCCGCGAACTGGTTCCAATCCGGGCTGATTGCTCGCAAGGCTTTCTCGCGCGACCGCACCTTGAGCCCAAGATTATGCGCCACGCGAAATACCCATGCTCGAAGATTGAGAATTTGCTCGCCTTTGCTCATTGTTTGGTAAAGTCGCAGGTACACCTCCTGAGTCACTTCCGGCGCCTGTTCCTCCGGCACACCAAGAGAAAGCAGGTACGAGCAAATAGCGGCTCGCGTCTGTTCATAGATCTGCTCCACATCGAATTCAAGCCTTGCGGCTTCTCTTTCTGGCGAATCGCTCAGAACCCGATGCTCCTCGAGAGTGAGTGAAACCAGCACATTTCAATGGCCGAACCGAAGACCGAAATCGACCGTCCAGGAAAGCCAAGTTTGCCTGTTAGGTCCGTAATTCGAGTATCCGGTCGAATAACCGCGCGCCGAAGTTCCTAGCCAATAGCGGCGCTTTTGGTCCAATGCGAAACGCCCGCCCAAACTTGCTTGGGCCAGCAAGGCATTTGCATACTGACCGGAGTAGCCCGAGTTCCAGCCATACGCGCCGCCGATGCCGACAAATAGTGCGACGCGGCCGTTCGCAACAGGCAGAATGCCTTTGGCCCCAAACGGCAAGATCGTAACTCGCGTCCTCTCGGATTCGGGCACGAAAACGCAGACCGGGCAATTTGAACCGTACCCAACAAGCACCACTCCGCTGGAGATGACGGGGAAGGGCACGATCCTATGAATTTCGGGCAATAATGTGTCGACACCAGCCTCGAGCGCAAAATATTTCCATAGACGATACTCATAGCGGCCGTTAAATGCGGGCCCGCCGTGTTCGTCAAAATGATTGTATGAGTAAGGCTGGCCACCCGCGCTCAAGGTGACTGTGCTGGTATGAATAGGATCTTGCGCCGAAAGTGTTGAGGCGCAGAGAGCAATCAATAGAGTTAAGAAGAGTCTGTTCACAGCTCAAAGACCCGCGGGGATGAGTTTAGCGACAGCTAGAGGCCTTTTTTGCGCTGCGCTCACGCTAAACTGGCCTATGCGAATTCGCTTAGGATATGACATTGAGTTTTACATTCCGCGGTCAGTGCCGATTGTCGCGCTGCTGAACATTTATTCCTCGCGTGCTCAGGACTTAATCGAGCCGGATCAGACGCGGATTGAGCCTGACGTGAAAATCGACGAATACATCGACAGTTTCGGGAATAAATGCAGCCGATTTCTCGCGCAACCCGGCGCGCTCCGGCTTTGGAATTCGACGCTGATTGAGGATTCCGGCCTACCCGATCCGCAGAATTTTTCGGCGCGTGAAGTTCCGGTTGAAGAATTGCCGGTCGAAACGCTTCGATTCCTTCTGGCCAGCCGTTATTGCGAAGTCGATCTGCTTTCGAACACGGCGGCCGAATTATTTGGCAGCGTACCAACGGGCTGGCAGCGGGTGCAAGCGATTTGCGATTGGGTCCACCAGAAGGTCACCTTCGGATACAGCTTTGCCCGCCCGACGAAGACGGCGCTTGACGTGTACACCGAGCGCCTCGGAGTATGCCGCGACTTTCAACATCTTGCGATCACGTTTTGCCGTTGCCTCAACATACCGGCCCGTTACGCAACCGGATATCTGGGTGATATCGGCGTTCCGCCTCCCGATGCGCCGATGGATTTCAGCGCCTGGTTCGAGGCTTATCTTGAAGATCGCTGGTGGGTTTTTGACGCGAGATTTAATCAGGCGCGAATCGGGCGCGTGCTGATGGCGGTTGGCCGCGACGCAGCCGATGTAGCGCTCACTACCTCTTTCGGAAGCACGCGTCTGACGAAGTTCGAGGTTACCGCCGATGAAGTCGCTTAGCTTCCCGACGATTCCTCGAGCAGTAACTTCCGCGCTGAATCTATATCTTTTTTCTTCTGGGGATCGACCGCCGGGAACGATAGTTTCAGAGACTCGAGGGTGTGAACGATGGCGGATGCGACCACCAGGCGCGTGAACCACTTGTGATCCGCCGGAACTACGTACCAGGGCGCGCGCGGCGAAGCGGTATGGCGAATCATATCTTCATAGGCGGACATATAATCGTCCCAGCGCTCACGCTCCCGCACATCGTCCTGCGAGAATTTCCAGTTCTTATCGGGGTGGTCGAGCCTCGCCAGGAAGCGCTTCTTTTGTTCCTCTTTTGAGACGTGAAGGAAAAATTTTCGAACCAGCACGCCATCGCGATCGAGATGCGTTTCAAAGGAATTAATATCCTCGAACCGTTCTTTCCAAATCTTTTTCGCGACTAGTGAAGCCGGCATCCGCTCATTGGCCAACAATCGGGGATGGACGCGCACGACCAGAACCTCTTCATAATAGGAACGGTTGAATATCCCGATGTGACCCCTCTGAGGCAGTGATTTCGAAGTGCGCCACAAGAAATCGTGACTCAGGTCTTCGGCCGAAGGCGCCTTGAACGAGTAAACCTGGCAGCCTTGCGGATTCACGCCGGACATTACGTGCTGGATCACACTGTCTTTTCCGGCCGCGTCCATGGCTTGAAAGATGAGCAGGAGCGCCCAGCGGTCTTGCGCGTACAACTTCTCCTGCATGTCGCTGAGGCGGACGACGCTTTTCTTAAGCAGATCGTTCGCTTCTTCCTTGAGATCGAGCCCTTGGGTATCCGCCGCGTCACAATCCTTCAGGCGAAACTTCTTGCCATGCTCAACTCGATAGGATTTTATGAGCTTAAGCGCGTTGAACGGGCTCACGTCTAATGGGCGCCTCCGGCTACCGATGGATCTTCGCATTTTACGAGGCTGCCGCATGCTCGAATCCGAATCTCCAGCATGTAGAGAACGATAATCACGTTTACACCCAGCACGCCGATGCGTTCCCAGTCGGCGCGTTCTGCGATTTTCAGAATCTCCCAAGGAAGATACATCGCGCCTGAGAGCAGCGCGAACCATTCCGCCCAAACACGCCGGTTCCACAGGCCCCAAGCCTCGACGAAACGGACGGTGCAGTACGTCAGCGTGGCAGCCGCGATGCTCAACAGCCGGGCGTCGGACAGCTTTGTCGCGGCATTCATCAGCATGTTTCCAAGCCGGCGGTCGGGATCGATGTGGAGATGAAACAGCAGACTGGCGGCGAGATCTTCCGCATGCTTATGCACCGCGAATAAAGTGATTCCGAGAACCAGAACGACGATGCCCTTCAACGCCTCGAACGTGGCTACTGCGCGCAGCCCGGCGGCGCTGCTGCGCTCATCCACCGCTTGGGGAGCGGGCGGGTGTACGGGGATGGTGGAACTGCCCATGTTTCGATGCTCCCATACGGTGCTAGGATTTTTCACGGCATGCGCCCGTCAGACACTCACACGGTCAAGGTACTGGGGGTACTAGCCGGGGAGGGTACGGCTGCCGGAGAAGCCCGGTTCGCAACATTCACTGCAGTAGAAAGAGGCCAAATGCCGAAGACGCTGCACTGTCATCCCACCGAAGAAGCCATGGAACGGTTCCTGCTGCATCAATCGCGAGAGGGAGAGCTTGAATCTCTCGAGAGCCATATCTTGGGCTGCGAGGGCTGCGTGGATCGTTTGGAGAGAATGGAGCCCGAGATTGTGGAGACCAAGCTGGCGCTGAAGCAAATGCTCGCGATCGGCGCGATAGACTGTGAAACTGCTCGTGGGCGACTTGCGTCGATCCCGGATAACTATTGGCCGTTCAGCGACACGGGGCCGAACCAAATTCCGCGCGACTGCCTGAGCCACACGGCTCCTGTTCGAGAGCGCTCCTCGGTTGTCGTGAATTGATAATCGTACAGCAGCGCGCGCATAAAACGCGGGGGTTTCGGAAAGGGCGGCGGGTTCATCAAGCCAAGCACCCTCGAATCTCCCAACAAGAGACGGTACATCAGGCCGCTCACCCAGCTATTTTCCTGGATGCCGCCGAGCGCCGCGAACCACATTTGCCAATCCAGGCGGGGCTGATAAGGAGCGACGAACGGCAGGCCGCGATGGAGCTCGCCGGGCTTGTATTTAAATGAATACTCCTTCCAATTCGCCTGATCGTTCGAACCTTCGATCACGATCTCCGGCCTGGTGGTGGTCATTACCGCGAATAATCCGTACGTGTTGACAATCTGGAAGGGGGCAACCAAACTCAGGGGGCCTTGCATCGGTCTTCCGAAACCGCTCGAAAGCATGTCGATCAACTGAATTGCGCCAATCCCAATCAGCAGCGCCAGCGCGGTATTGAGAGCCGGACGAAGAATTCGGGAAGCGACAGGGCGAACTCGCCTTCGTAGCACGCGCCCAAGCGGAGCGAAGGTCTGATCGTCGAAGGCCCATAGACACAGCGCTAATGACAGCAGATTGAAAAAAGCGTAATTGCCGGTAAGCAAAACCATCAGCTGCAGAAACATCAGCAGGCTCGCACCGATGCATCGCGGAAGCCTCGGGCAAAACAGGAGGAACGGAGCGCCTATTTCGATTGCGAGCGTCGCCGCGGTCATGGCGTCCAGCATGGAGTTCGGCAATCGATACGCGTAGTAGGCAATTGGGTTGGGCAGCGGCTGAGTCATGAAATGAAAACGCAGCGCGTGCAGATTCCGCCAATTCGGGTCGTGCGATAGCAGTTTCACCACGCCCGATTCGAACATCAGACGGAACAAAAGGAAACGGTACGCCCATACGAGCCACGGGGCTCCGGCGAAGAGCGCCAGAAAGCCCGATTCGAGCAGCAGCGCGTCCCATTGAAACGATGTGAACGGCTGGCCCGCCGAGACAAGCGACAGATAAAGCACAAAGCAAACGGCCGCAGCAGAACGCGGGAAGAACCCGCCGATCAGCAACAACGCTGCGGCGCATCCCAGGATGCAGAACCACACGAGCGCCCTGTCACTGATGCCAAACCAGAACAGCGTGGGGAAGTAGAGGAAAGCTTTGGTTCCCAGTTGGCTTCGGATGGCCGCCATGACACGTTCGGCGGGTTCTATGCCATTTGAACCGACTAATCCCACCATTTGCGGCCAGAATGAGCCGAACGCCACAAGGTAGATTAATCCCAGCAGGCGGAGGAAGAGCGCCTCGGTCAACTCGAACGATCCTGGGTTCGCTAGGTATTTTAGAACCCTAGTTCTCGCTTCGCGTAAGTTCATCCCCGCCGAGCCCGTGAAGTGATGCGATCTCGTGATGCGCCGATTTCGTTTCGTATCTTGACAAGATTATGCGTCGGCATTCTCAGGCTTGGTGTATTCGTGCCAGATTCTCGCGATCACGTGGTCTCCTCGAATGAAATCAGGATAACCTTACTGCGTGGCGGCATCAAGAAGCGGCAACCGCCGCGATATGAGTGAACATTGAGAGGTTTTAGAATTACGCCTTCATAATGTAATCAGGCGCTATCCATGATCTGCAATGCCAAGGATCTCTCTCCCGACCAGAAGGCGGTTATCGAAACTCTTCTCGGACGCCGCGTTCAGGAACGCGAAGCGGTCAGCGTCCGTACCTTCGACACCGCGATTCTCGTTCGAGGGCATGGCAGTTCTAAGGACTCCTCACCATTTGTCAAATGCAATCGCGATAAGTCGTTCGACAGACAGACCTCAATCTCGGATGCTCCAATAGACTTCCGTAGAGGGCGTACAGAAGAATCCTTCGAATTGATTCGACTCCACAAGAGCAGCAAGTCTCTGCCTGGAAGAGCAAAGAAAGGAGAAGTGACTATCCCAGTGTGTGGTCCAGAGAAGTCCTTTGTCTGGCGTGAAGATGTTGCAATTGCCTGCAGTTGGTCCGGCATCTTGCGTCTTGAGATCTTCTATCCAGTACAGCTTCCTTTCGGTTCCGAATTCGTCCCCGACCCAAACCCACTCATACCCGGCACCCTGGATAGCCGAGAGTACAGCGTCGTGCAGAAGATCCGAGAAGGAGCCTTCCGGGGGAGGTAGAATTTTATGCGACTGCGCCAAGAATACGATTCTGGCAGCATATTCTTCGTTCGAGAACTCCGATTTCAAGCCGCGAATCGTGGTGCGAAGTCCAACATCGACGGCTGCTATCGAGGGAAGGGCCGCCTTCCCAGCAACTTCCTTCCACGAAACGGGCGTACAGTTGTTGACGATGCTGGAACGGACTGGGTAGATGGTCGGCTCAAAGAGTTCTTTGGCGATGGAAACGGCTTGGATAAAGGGATGTAAGAGCACGTATACAGCTTCGAACGTACCGGCGTAGTACTCCAGAATCTTGCCGTCGGCAGGGCAAGTAGCAAAAGCATCCGGTTTTGGAAGAATACGTTCAGACATACGGATTGGCCCCCGAGCTGATCACAGATCGCCACACTCACAGTTTCCGATAAAGGACGATTCCAGCCCGGCGGAGGATGTAGCGTGGAAGTTTATGGGTTCCCACTGGCCTGTTCATTCATGCTGCAAGCTCGCGGCGCTCAGCACCGGCGCGTTACTGTCTGCGGCTACAACGCTCTTATCTGCGCAATCGACGGTGTGCAGCCCACCTGAACTGAAGCTTGCTTATCCTCCGCTCGGAAGGGCCGCGAGGGTCAATGGCACTGTGGTTTTGACCACGCACATTGACGCGAGTGGGAAAGCCACGATCACATTCACAAGCGGCCATCCTCTCCTAGTTACGGCGTCGAAACTTATGCTCAGTTCCGCAGTATGGTCAAGTGACTGTGTCGATCACGATGCGACAATCACAATCGATTACCGGCTCCGTGACCCTAAAAGCCCCTATGAGGAAGACAGCGTGCTGGTCGCCGGCCCGGGCATTTACGTCGTGGCAGGCAGTCCGTTGATCATCTCCGATCCGGCTCCCGATCTTCGACCCCACCGAAAATCTTGGTTCAAGCGGTTGTGGGAAAAGATCTTCTGAATTACTTGTAGTGCCTTCGTGCACGCCGATGATGAGCTCTACCGGGAATGTCCGACCTGAGACAAAGGTAACAGCACGTTCCGGACACATGGGTTACACTTTTTGCCTTTATAGGAAGGC
>JBAUUG010000208.1:0-4744 GCA_049582585.1 Bryobacteraceae bacterium
CATTATGGCTGAGGATGACTGTTTGCACGGCGCTGTTCAGTTTCGCGTCTCTGAGGCGAACCGGCCGAAGAGCAAGGCCGAGCCTCGGGTCATTCGGTTCATTGATGACCAGGGTGAGAAGGAAGCGGCCGCCGTAGTTGCGGCAGTCGAGCGGGCGAGCAAACGAGGCACGGTCGCCATTCTGGTTCGAAGCAGAGCGCACATAGCGAAGATCGTTCCAGCGCTTCGAGAGGCGGATATTCCGTACGAGGCGATCGAGATCGATCAGTTGAAAGAGCAGCAGCATGTGCTCGACGTGATCTCGCTGACCCGTGCCCTCCTGCATTTGGGAGATCGGGTCGCCTGGCTGGCTTGCCTGCGTGCCCCCTGGTGCGGCCTCACGCTGAGCGATCTGTCGGCGCTTGCGGAGAACGAGCGCGAGCGGACTATCCTCGATCTGCTGTCGGATGCTGAGAAGATCGCCGGACTTTCGCCGGATGGGCGGAGCAGGGCCGTGCGGGTCCAGGAAATTCTTTCTGCCGGGGTCGCGCAGGCCGGCCGCGTTCCGGTACGCGAGCTGGTGGAGCAGACTTGGTTATGGCTCGGCGGCCCGGCGGTGCTATCAGAGCGCAACCAGCAGGAGGATGTCGACGAATACTTCGATCTGCTCGAGTCATTCGATGAAGGGGGTTTGGTCCGCGATTTGAGCGCGCTCAGCCGGCGTCTGGAATGGTTGTATGCGCGTCCCTCCACCGGCAAGGACCGCGTGCAAATCATGACCATTCACCAGGCGAAAGGCCTTGAGTTCGATACGGTGATTGTTCCGCAGCTCGCCGGCAGGGCGCGGTCATCCGAAAACGATCTGTTGATTTGGACCGACCAGATTGACGAACACGGCAGGCCCGGTCTGGTATTTGCGGCGCAGCCGCAAAAGCGCGAGGATAATGCGTTTTACAAGCACATAAAAGAAGAGATCACTAAGAAAGAAGAGCATGAGCTCAAGCGCCTTTTTTACGTCGCGTGTACCCGGGCCAGGAACGAACTGTACCTGCTCGGCAGCCTGCCTTCGAAGACGGGGCGTACTGAATGCAGCGACCCTTGGAAGGGTACCTTTCTGCGTTTGATCTGGGAGAGCGAGAAGCCGCATTTCGAAAGCGAGCTGCGCCGGCGAGTGTACGCGCAGGCGGATCTGTTCTCGCAGCAGGAACCGAAGACCTTGCTGCGCCGGTTACCCGCGAACTGGCAAGCTCCGCGCTTGGAGCAGTCCGTTCAGTGGCAGCCTGGGCTCCGGCGCGAGGCCGCATCTGCCGGTAAGGTCACGTACGAATGGGTCAGCGATACCAGCCGTCATGTTGGAACAGTTGTGCATGAGCTGCTCAAACGCGCCGCGCGGGATGGGCTCGAAGCCTGGAACAGCGAGCGCGTGACCGCACTCGCGCCGCTGATTCAGGCGGAACTGCTGCGCCTCGGAGTCGCACGCTCCGAGGAGCCGAAAGCTTCCGCGCACGCGCTGCGCGCAGTGATGAATACTCTAGGCAGCGAGCGCGGCCGGTGGATTCTCGAATCGCATGACGAAGCGCGCTCCGAGTGGGCGATCGCCGGGCGTGTTCAGGACAAGCTGATCGCGGGCGCGCCGGATCGCGTATTTCGCGATGAAGGCCGCCTCTGGATAGTCGACTACAAAACCAGCGCACATGAAGGCGGCCGTCTTGAACGATTTCTGAGCGAAGAACAGCGGCGCTATCGTCCTCAGCTCGAAAACTACGCGACGCTAATCTCGCGTCTAAAAAAAGGCCCCATTTGGCTCGGGCTGTATTTTCCGCTGCTGGATGGCTGGCGCGAATGGCAGTTTGAGGAAGAGTCCGTTTTAGCCGCTCACTAAACTGGTCTCTAGTGCAAACCAAACTTACGGCGAATGTGAAGGCCGGCGGCTGCGCGTCGAAGCTGAGTCCCAAAATCCTCGACCGCGCGCTCAGAGCCATCCCACGTGTCGTGAACGATAAAGTTCTGGTGGGCTATGACACCGCTGACGACGCCGGAGTTTACGATCTGACCGAGGCTGGCGGCAAACCGCTTGCAATCGTACAGACGGTCGATTTCTTCACGCCTATTGTCGACGATCCATACACCTTCGGCGGGATAGCCGCCGCAAATGCGCTGAGCGACGTATACGCGATGGGCGGCCGTCCGGTCACGGCGCTCTCCCTCGTCGTGTTTCCGGGGAAGGGCGACATACGGGACCTGGAGGCAATTCTCAAAGGCGGCGCTGACAAGATGCAGGAAGCCGATTGCGTGATCCTCGGCGGCCACAGCATCTCCGAAGATGAGGTGAAGTTCGGGTACGCCGTGACGGGATTGATCGATCCCAGGCGGCTTCTGACGAACGCAGGCGCTAAAGCAGGCGACGTGCTGGTCTTCACGAAGCGGATCGGGACGGGTGTCATCTCAACTGCGCTCAAAAAGGGCTTCGCCGATGCGAGCTATGTCGAAGCTTCCATCGAGCAGATGCTGACTCTCAATCGTGGAATCTGCGATGCCATCTTGGCCCTCGAGGTTCATGCCTGCACGGACGTGACTGGTTTTGGACTGCTGGGCCACGCGCGCGAGATGGCGTTAGCGAGCAAGGTAACTCTTGAAATTGCGGCGAGCGCGATCCGTTTTCTGCCGGGCGCCGTCGAGTATTCAAGAGCGGGCGCGCATTCGGGCGGATTGGGGAACAACCGCGAATTTGTGGAGGATTGCGTTTTTTTACCAAACGAACTCCCCCCCGAGATCGAGGCTTTACTTTATGACCCGCAGACATCGGGCGGACTGCTGATTTCATTGGGCGAAGAAGATGCGAAGAAGCTGCTTGAGAGACGTCCCGAAGCTTACGTGATAGGACGAGTCAAAAGTTACGAAACGAAGCCAATCGAGGTGAAGCCCTGAATTACGAAACGAACCCATTGATCGTGGCGCTGGATGTAGACAGCGCGGCGGAGGCGCTGCAACTCGTGGAAAGGATTGGACCAGCAACCGATTTCTACAAAGTGGGCATGGAGCTTTACGCCGCCGCCGGCATGGAATTCGTTCGGCAATTGGGTTCGTTCGGTAAAAAGGTCTTCCTCGATCTGAAACTCTACGATATCGGCGAGACCGTGAAACGGGCGACCCGCAAGATCTGCAAAGACGGCGCGGTGACCTTTTTGTCGGTTCACGGCAGCCGGACCATCATGGAGGCAGCGGTGGAAGGAAGAGGCGAGGGAAAGACCAAGTTGCTGGCGGTGACGGTTCTCACCAGCTTCGATCGAGAAGACCTCGCGGATCTTGGATATCCCGCGGCGCTCTCGGATTTGGTGGAGCTTCGCGTAAGGAAGGCAGTGGAAAGCCGGATGGATGGGATTGTTTGCTCGCCTTTAGAGGTGGGGCGGGTGAGAAGGGTCGGCGGATCGAGGCTGAAACTGGTTACACCTGGGGTTCGTTCGCCAGGAAAGGACGCGGGCGATCAGAAGCGCGTTGCTACACCCGCCGAGGCCATTCAGAGCGGGGCGGATTACCTGGTAGTCGGCCGGCAGGTCACACGCGCGCCGAATCCCCGGGCAGCCTGCGAGAAGATACTCGCCGAGATTTGATAACAGAATGTCTTCGATGCGCATTCTTGCGGCCGTCCTCTTGCTTGCCAGCCAGGCGGTTTATGGGCAAGGGCTGGGAAGCTTACTTCCCGGAGGAAAAACCAAGACAACCGCTTCGGCAGCTCCGACCGATCCGCTGAATCGAACCACGCCGCGGGATGCGATTTACAATTTCCTAGAAGCTTGTCATGGGCAGAAGTACGTTCTGGCGTCGCAGTACCTGGATTTAAGAAAGATCAGTCCGGGCGAACGCGCCGCGCAGGGGCCGGAACTGGCACGCGAGCTAGGCGAGCTTCTCGATCGCAATCCGAACTTCGAAGTCGAACAATTAAGCAAAGCACCCGAGGGGAATCGCGGGAACGGCCTTTCGGCGGATGTCGACAATCTCGCCGAATTCCAATTGAACGGGCGGACGGTCAGCCTCGAAATGGAGAAAGCGACTCAAGGGGGAGCCGCGGTTTGGCTGGTCTCGGCCGATAGCGTTGCACGAATTCCGGAGTTAAGTAAACTGCTGGGCGAATCGCGCATTGAAAAGGCGCTACCGCGGCCGTTGGTGACGATTCAGTTCATCGGGACGCCGCTGTGGGCGTGGCTTGCGCTGGTGTTGCTGGCGCTGATTCTTTCGCTGGTTTCACGCGCGTTGTCGACCATCTTCATCGCGCTGGCGAAGCCTTTTCTGAAGCGATACGCGAAATCTTTTCAGACGTACCGGCTGGAAGCCTTCACGGAGCCGCTTCGATTGCTTCTCTCGGTCGCAGTGTTTCGGGCGTCGATGCCGCTGGTTACAACGTCTGCATTGCTTCGCGATTATCTTCTCGGGATGCTCACGTTGTTGGTCGTTCTCGGGGTTGCAGCGTTCGCGATGCGGGTGGTGGACGTACTCTCCGACCAGGCGATTTCGCGGCTTGATCCGCGAGAGCGGGCGCTTTCCTATTCAGTGTTTCCGCTATTCGTCAGAATTTTCAAAATCTGCATCTTCGGAATCGCGGTTCTGATTGTCCTAGAGCAATGGGGCCTGTCAATCGGGACCATCCTCGCGGGAGTGGGAGTGGGCGGTTTAGCGGTGGCGCTCGCCGCGCAGAAGACGCTTGAAAACCTGTTCGGAAGCATCGCGATTATCACCGACCGGCCGGTGCTGGTGGGAGATTCTTGCC
>JBAUUG010000209.1:0-15802 GCA_049582585.1 Bryobacteraceae bacterium
GGATAGCTGTGATCGAAGCTCTCCTGAGATGCCAGCGCGCCGCGCTCCTGAAGCAGATGGATCACCAGCGGGTTGATTTCCCAAACTGTCTTACCGATCAGCTCTTCCGGCAAGCTGCCGCTCGCGCCTTCCGCTCGGAAGATGCGGCCGGCAGCGTCGACCGGACAATAGACCGGAATTCCGTAACGTTGGCAGACAACGAAATCTTCCTGGCCGTGACCTGGAGCCGTGTGGACCGCGCCGGTCCCTTGTTCCAACGTGACGTGGCTGGCGAGCAGGCCGGGCGAATCTCTGTCGATGAAGGGATGCCGGAAAATGGCGCCTTCCAGCTTCGTGCCGGAAAATCGCGCGATGATGCTTTTATCCCAGCCGAGCTCTTCGGAGACTTCGGGCAGCAAGCCCTCAGCGATAATCGTTGCGCCTTCCGGCGTATCGACCGCCACGTATTCGAACTTGGGGTTGAAGCAGATGGCGAGGTTGGCTGGAATGGTCCAAGGCGTCGTGGTCCAGATCAGGCAATACACTTCATGCCCGGCGAGCGCGGGATCAATCGCGGCCGGGTCTGACGCGAGCTTAAAACGGACGTAGATGGAGGCGCTCGAATGATTTTCGTACTCGACTTCAGCTTCGGCCAGCGCGGTGCGGTCGTGGATGCACCAGTGGACGGGCTTAAGCCCCTTGTAAACGTATCCTTCTTGGAGAAAATCGACGAACGCCTGCGCGATGACTGCTTCGTATTCGGCACTCATCGTAAGATAAGGATCTTCCCAGCGCCCTAGAATGCCGAGCCGCTTAAACTCAGCGCGATGAATATCGACGAATTTCGAAGCGTACGCGCGGCATTCTGCGCGAATTTCGATCGCGCTCATGAAAGGCTTACGCTTGCCTAGCTGCTGGTCGACCTTGTGCTCAATCGGCAAGCCGTGACAGTCCCAGCCGGGGACATACGGGGCGTCAAAGCCCGCCATGGTCTTCGATTTAACGACAATATCTTTGACGATTTTGTTGAATGCAGTCCCGAGATGAATGTTGCCGTTGGCGTATGGAGGGCCATCGTGCAGCACGTACTGAGGATGTCCGGCGCGGACCTCGCGAATGCGCTTGTAGAGCCCGGTCGCTTCCCAGTGCTCGAGCATCTTCGGCTCGGCCGCGGGCAGGTTCGCCTTCATCGGAAAATCTGTCTTTGGCAGGTTGACCGTTCTCTTGAGGTCAACGGAAGAAGCATTCATGGATTAATTTCATCGTAGCGGAGGGCTCGCGCAATTTCTCGCGTGAAGTCAGGACTCTGCATGTATCGGCGAAAGTCCTCTTGTATTCGACGCTACACTGAAGCCAGTGCTGGTCACCATTTCCTCACAGCCTGAGCGCCCCAAGTGGTTGCGGGCTCCGGCTCCGGTTGGGGACAATTACCGCGAATTGAAAGAGTTGGTGACGCGCCTTCGACTGCACACTGTCTGTGAGAGCGCGGCGTGCCCAAACGTTGGCGAGTGCTGGAATCGGCGCACGGCGACGTTTATGATTCTCGGGAATGTTTGCACGCGCCGCTGTGGATTTTGCGCCGTTCAAAAGGGCGCTCCGCTCACTGTCGATTACGATGAGCCGCGGCGGGTCGCAGAAGCTTGCGCAGCGCTCGGATTGAACTATGCGGTCGTCACCAGCGTTAATCGAGACGACCGCAAAGATGGTGGCGCCGAGTTATTCGCCCTAACCATCGAAGCCATTCGACAGCAGGCGCGGGGCTGCAAAGTAGAAGTGCTGGTTCCCGATTTCCAGGGCTCGCACGCGGCTATGGAGGTGGTTATGAACGCTCATCCCGATGTTCTGAACCACAACACCGAGACGGTTCCGCGCCTCTACCGGCAAGTGCGATTGGGTGCTCGATATGAACGATCGCTAGAGATGCTGCGCTATGCGAAGCAGCTTCGTCCGCACATTCCTACGAAATCCGGATTGATGCTCGGGTTAGGTGAAAATCAATGGGAAGTATTGCAGGTGATGCGCGATTTACACGGTCACCATGTCGATATCCTCACGCTGGGTCAGTACTTGCGTCCTTCGCAAAAACACCTTCCAATTCTGCGCTACATCCCGCAGCAGGAATTCGATGAATATAAGCAGGCGGGACGCGAAATAGGATTCGCGCACGTGGAGGCAGGCCCGCTGGTGCGCAGCTCGTATCACGCAGACAGCTCGGAAAAGAGCGCGGCTGGTATGCGCTCCTGCACTCACTGAGCAGGAGTTTACTGCCGGCGGAGAGCAGTCATGGGATCGACGCGCGAGGCACGGCGCGCTGGAAGATAGGACGCAATGATCGCTACCACCAGGAGCAGAAGGGCCGCAGCGGCAAAGCTGGGCGGGTCATCCGGCTTCACGTTATAGAGCATCCCCGAGATCGCCTCGCTTGCCCACATTGCGGCAAGCGCGCCTACAAAAACGCCGGCGGTTGCCAGACGCGCTCCGTTTCCGAGAACATGGCGCATAATGTCGGTTGACCTGGCGCCGACCGCCATGCGGATTCCGATCTCATTCGTCCTCGCGGCCACGGAATGGTGCATGATGGCGAAAACCCCCAAGGCGGCGAGCGCGAGGGCGAGGCCCGAGAAAACGCCGATCAGCCAAGTCTGAAAACGCCTCTGCATTTTCTGGCGATCAAGGAGTTGTTCAAGAGTGGTTATCGAGCCGACCGTGGCGTTGCGGTTCACGCCGTGAATGAGCGTGCGTACGCTGGAGGCGAGCTGCGCAGGATCACCCATTGTGCGAACCACAAGATTGCCGATCTGCTCGCCGCGTTGCGCCTGCACTTCGTAGATCTGTGAAAACGGCGCTTTCTCGAGGCCGCCGCTTCGGGTATCTTTCACAACCCCCACAACGGTGAGCCAATCGTCGTGCAGGCCGCGCTGATCCATACCCTTGAGGCGCTTGCCGATGGGATCCTCGCCCGGCCAATAGCGGCGCGCAAGAGTTTCGTTGACAATTGCGAACGGAGGCAAATCGGGTCGATCTCTTTCGCTGAAGAATCGACCGCGAAGCAAGGGAATGCCCATCGCCTGAAAATAGCCGCCGGTGATTTGTGTCCAGACGAGCGGTTTCCAAGCGGACGTCGGTTCAGGCGCGTGGCCCTCCACTTGACGGAGAGCGTGAGTGCGCGTTTCATCAAGAAAGAATAGATTGCTTGCCCCGCCCGCGGCGCGCACGCCCGGCAAAGTATCGATGCGCTGCAAAACGTCACGGTAAAACTGAGCAGCTTGGGGCGGAAGGGTCCCATCCGGCAGGCCGACCTGCATCGTCAAAACGTTCTCGGCACGAAAACCGAGATTCACGTTGAGAACAGAAACGAAGCTGCGAATCAAAAGACCGGCCCCGGTGAGTAAAACCATGGCGATTGCGAACTCAGCGCCAACCAGCAGACTCTTCAATCGAACGCTCTTGCGCGCTTCAGTTGCGGCACGCCCGGACGCAGTGAGGAACTCATTCAACTTGCGCCGCGAGATTCGCCAAGCTGGCGCTATTCCCAGCAGCAAGCCCAGAACTGTACTCACAGCCAGAGCGAACAGGAGCCCGCGTCCATTCATGCTTACGGCGTTCAACAGCGGCGTGTCAGCCGGCGAGAACGCCTTCAGCAGCGGCACCAACGCCATCGCGCCAGCCGTTCCAACTATTCCCGCAATGAAGCAAAACGCGAGCGCTTCGGTGATGAGCTGGCGTAAGAGGCGCGCCTGTCCGGCTCCCAATGCGGTGCGAATGGCCAGCTCGCGCTCGCGTTGCGTGGCCCGGGCGAGCAACAAATTGGCGACATTCGCGCAGGCGATGAATAACAGGAATGCAACAGCGCAAAACAGGACCAACATCGGATTTCGGACATCGCCGGTGAAGTGTTCCCGCAGAGGAACAACTCGTGCACTGTTCGTATGGAATGCCTGAAGAGTCGGTTTGAGTCCGTTTTCAATGGAATCGACCTCGGCTTGGGCGCGCGCAAGTGAAACGCCAGGCTTGAGCCGCGCGAAAACGTCCCAGATCGGGCGGTCCAATAGATTGGTCTCTTCGGTATCGCTCCACCCGGGATGTGAAAGAACAGGCGCCCAGAGTTGCGTGTCGAGAAACGGAACTTGAAAGTCAGACGGCATGACGCCGATCACTCGCCATCGAGAATGACCTATTTCGAGATCTTGGCCGAGAGCTTGCGGAGAGGAACCGAAGCGCTGCGCCCATAGCGCTTGGCTGATGACAACGACCCGTTCCGCCTGTAAGTTTTCCTCCGAAGTGAAAGTCCGGCCAAGGACGGGAGAGCGTCCGAACATCGCAAATAAGTTGGGTGAGACGAACGCGCCTTGCATCGGGACGGGTTCTGTTCCTCCCGTCAGAGTCACACGCGACCAGCCTGTGCGGAAGGTAATCGCCAGATCGGAGAATGACTGGCTCTTGCGCTTGAATTGCTGAAAATCGTTATAGGAAATCGAGCCATTCGATTCGAACGGCGGTTTCGGAGCGTAGCTTGTAAGAGTAACCAGGCGGTCGGGATCGCGATAAGGAAGCGGGCGCAACAGAACGCCATCGACAAGGCTGAAGACCGACACACTGGCCGCGATGCCCAGCGCGAGAATGCCCGTAACCAGTGCGAAAAAAGCCGGCGCCTGCCGGAAACTTCTCAGAGCGTAGCGCAGATCGCCGAGCAGAGCATCCATGTCAGTCATTCAAGCAGTTCCGTTTCCAATCTGCGAATATGCAGTCAAGTCAATTAGGAACGGCCAACGAAGCGCCTTTGGGAAGTCGCCGTTCATAAACGGACACTCCGCGCTCACTGAATCGGCAGCACCAGCACGGCCTCGCAGCCCGGACCATCCAGGGCATTGCGAAGGGTAACGGAGCCGTTATGCGCCTCCGCGATTTGCCTCGACAGAACCAAGCCGATGCCCGAACCGCCTCGCTTGGTCGTAAAGAACGGGACGAACAAATTGGCCGTGTTTGACAGACCGGGGCCTTCGTCGCGCACCGTGATTTCGACTACCATGGGGGTGCGTTCATGCCGGACGAAAACACGTCCTCCCGTCTCTTGCGATGCGTCTACTGCATTGCGGACCAGGTTAATCAAGACCTGTTCCAACTGATCCGCATCGCCTTGGATGGTCAAGGGAGTGCACTCTTCAAAAAACACCTGCATACGCGTTTCCAGGCTGGTGACGCGCCGCAGCAGCGCGTTCACCTCTACTGGCCCGAATTTCGGCGGCGGCAATTTAGCCAAACGCGCGTATGAGCTCATAAACCGGCTTAGGGATTCCGATCGAGTCGCGATCACGTTTAATCCCCTCGACATGTCCTCAGTCCAATCGTCCGGGCGTGGGTCGCTTTTGATCAGGTGCTCGAGACTTTGCGCGATGGACTTTATGGGGGTTAAAGAATTGTTTAGTTCGTGACCCAATACGCGGACCAGCCGCTGCCACGCTTGCAGCTCTTCCTCTCGCAAGGGCCGCGTCAGATCGGTGAGCACCAGCAGTTGATGCGGGACGCCGCCTTCACGAAACTGGCTGCGGCGAATACCCCAGCGGCCGGTTGCGCCGGGGAAGGACCGCTGAACGGTTTGTTCCGATTGGCCGAAAAGATACTCGGCCAGCCCTAAAGAGGTTGCATCGCGCGCCAGGAGCCGCTCGGCCGGCTGGGCCAACAATCGCTCGCCGGCTCGGTTCACCAGCCGCAACGATTGCTGCGGATCGAAGGCGAATGCGGCTACTTCAATCTCTTCCATGACTTTACGGAGCAGAGTAGTGGCCTCGAGCGCGCCCAGGCGTTGATTGCGCAAGGTGGCTGCCATGACGTTCACCTGCTGCATCACCTCGCCCATTGCTTCGCGCGGGTTTTCGACTCGCGCGCGGATCGAGTAATCTCCCTCGCGCATCGCTTCCAGCAAGTTCGCCAGAGTGCGCAAGGGGCTGGCGACCCGGGCACGGGCCGCAATACAGAATGCCAGCCACGAAAGGACGACCAGGATGTCGAAGGTCCACTGTTCCCGGGCTGAATAACCACCAATCGCCAAGAGAACGATGCAGGTTACAATCGCCGGCAACCCGCCCGCTAGCGCAAGCAGCAGAACTCGTGAATCATGGCTGAGTCTCATCATCAGCCTTCACCACTGCACTCGCGCGACCAAGCCGGAATTAAACGCTTTCGAGCTGCCGAAGGTGATTCAGGTCATGACCGCCCATGGTTTCGACTAATACCTGAAACGTCATCTCTCCGCGTTCGGGATGCGCCAAAGGCTTCAAAAAGCTCTCTGGTGGAATGGCGCGGAGCAATGCTACATTCCAATGACGTAGTGCCGAAAAGGTGTCAAGCGCCGCATGGGCATCGAGCAACTCGGACGATTTTGCCCAGGCATCCTGGTCGAAGGTTTGAATAACGTGGTGAGGCTCGGCGAGGGCTTGCCGAAGGCGAAAACCAAAGGCGATCTCGACATCAGCCAAATGGCAAACGATGACCCTAGCCGGCCATTTCCCGGGAGCGTAACTTCGCTCCAGACTCTCCGGCCCGAGGCGACTAACTTCGCCAGCGAGCTTACGCGGAGTTTCCTGTATGACTTCGAGGGCGCCAAGGTTTCCCAATTGGCTTGCGTATGGATTCACATGAATGATTGTATGCCCGCGGGGCAGGCATACGCCGGTTGAAGCTATACTGATGGCGTGAATCCCGATTCGCAGGTGTTACTGTCCGTTGGCATCCCGACTCTTGCTGTTCTAGTGGGGATTCTGATCAACAACCGACAAATTGACAGGCTGGAAAAGCACATCGATGTCCAGATCGATTCGCTCCGGGCCGAGATGAATGCCCGATTCGAAGCCGCGCATCAAGCCTTGCTGCGCGTCGAAGGCGTAATGGACGCTCGCCTCAAACACCTGGAAGATAATCGATAACCGCCTCTAGTGGGTTGAGGGCTAACTGCAGCCGCTGGTTCCGCCGCAGTTCTCGCATTTGTAGCAGGAACCATTGCGGGTCATGATGCTTCCGCACTCGGAACACAGCGGCGCATCGCCCACGACGCTCGCATCGAAGGGCAACGCTTGCTGCGGTTGCGGCTCGGTGGGACGAAGCTTCGGAGTGTCGCCTGCTTCATTCGAATCGGTGATGCCGAGGAATCGCGCTCCCAGCCATCTGAAGATGTAGTCGATGATTGATTTCGCGTAGGGCACTTGCGCGTTGCCGGTCCAGCCGCTCGGCTCGAATCGAACGTGGCTGAACTTGTCGACAAAAAATTTCAGCGGGACACCATACTGCAAGCCGTAGCTGATCGACGTTGCGAGAGTATCCATAAGGCCGGAAATGGTCGATCCTTCTTTGGCCATAGTGATGAAGACCTCGCCGGGCGTGCCGTCTTCGTACAAGCCCACAGTGATGTAGCCTTCGTGTCCACCGATCGAAAACTTGTGCGTGACGGATTGCCGCTCGTCCGACAATTTGCGGCGAACCGGACGATAGACCACCTTCTCGATGGTTTGCGGCTGAGCGGCTACTGCTGCGTTCTTCTTTTCGCCTTTGCCGGTGCCTGAGCTGAGCGGCTGCACACGCTTGGATCCGTCGCGATAAATGGCGACGGCTTTGAGCCCGAGTTTCCAGCTCTCGATATAGGCTTCCATGATGTCTTCCGCCGTGGATTCCTCGGGCATGTTGATGGTCTTCGAAATGGCGCCTGAGATGAACGGCTGCACGGCGGCCATCATGCGGACATGACCCATGTGCTGGATGAAGCGGCTTCCGTTCTGCGGCCGGAAACTGCAATCAAATACGGGCAAATGTTCTTGCTTCAGGTTCGGCGCGTCTTCGATAGTTCCGGTGAAATCGATGTGCGTGACAATCTGTTCGGTCTGCTCCGGCGTGTAGCCGAGTTTGATTAATGCTTGCGGGACGGTGTGATTGACGATCTTGAT
Organism: Bryobacteraceae bacterium; assembly: GCA_049582585.1. Classification (GTDB taxonomy): domain Bacteria; phylum Acidobacteriota; class Terriglobia; order Bryobacterales; family Bryobacteraceae; genus Bog-105. The sequence goes on from JBAUUG010000209.1 coordinate 7,914, forward strand.
TACACCGCCGCCGACCAGCTTTTTGTACTTCACCAGCGCGAGATCAGGCTCGATGCCCGTGGTGTCGCAATCCATCATGAAGCCGATGGTGCCGGTGGGCGCGAGAACCGTCACTTGGGAATTGCGGAATCCGGTCAACAGTCCCAGCTCGTAGGCTTGACGCCAGCATTCCTCCGCCGCCTTGAACATGGCCGGCGGCACACGTTTACTGTCGATTCCGTTCACCGCGTTCCAGTGCATGCGGATGACTTCGAGGAAGGGGTCTTCGTTCTCCGGGTACCCGGGGCAGGGACCGACCGCTTCGGCAATACGCGCACTGGTGAGATAGGCTTGGCCGCACATAATAGCCGTAATTGCGGCGGCAAAATCGCGGCCTTGATCGCTATCGTAGGGGACGCCTAGTGACATCAGTAGAGCGCCCAAATTCGCATAGCCCAGGCCCAGCGGACGGAAATCGTGCGAATTCCTGGCGATCCTCTCGGTCGGATAGCTGGCGTTATCCACAAGAATCTCTTGCGCGAGGATGACGGTATCGACAGCGTGGCGGAAAGCTTCCACATCGAACGTTCCATCCGGGCCCACGAACTTCATGAGGTTCAACGAGGCGAGATTGCAGGCCGAATCATCCAGGAACATGTATTCCGAGCATGGGTTCGAGGCATTAATCCGCGCGGTTTTCTTCGACGTGTGCCATCGATTGACCGTCGTGTCGAATTGCATGCCGGGATCGCCGCATTGATGAGTCGCTTCGGCAATCTGGCGCATCAACTCGCGCGCTTTATAACGCTTGACAGGCTGGCCGTTGACCACGCTGCGCGTCCACCAATCGGTGTCGTCCTGGACAGACTGCATGAACTCGTCAGTGGCGCGGACGGAGTTGTTGGCGTTCTGGAAAAAGATGGAGCCGTAAGCTTCGCCATCGAGAGACGAATCGTAGCCGGCGTCGATCAGCGTCTGGGCCTTCTTCTCTTCCTTGGCCTTGCACCAGATGAATTTCTCGACATCGGGATGGTCGGAGTTCAGGATCACCATTTTGGCGGCGCGCCGCGTCTTGCCGCCTGATTTGATTACGCCCGCAAAGGCGTCGAAGCCTTTCATGAAGCTCAGCGGGCCGGATGCGCGGCCGCCGCCCCAAAGGTGGGCGTCTTCTTCGCGGATTCCGGAAAGATTTGTACCGGTTCCCGATCCCCACTTGAAGAGCATCCCCTCTGTCTTGGCGAGGTCGAGAATGGATTCCAGCGTGTCGCCTACTGAATTGATGAAGCAGGCCGAACACTGAGGATGGTTCTCCCCCGGAAGCAGTTTTTTGACGCCCTGTTCGGCTTCATCGAAGTAGAAGCCATAGCCGCGCGATTCACGCACGCCGACGTTGAACCAGACGGGCGAGTTAAAGCAAGCTTTTTGAGTCAGCATCAGATGGGCCAGCTCATTACGGAAGTTCTCCCCGTCTTCCTTTGTTTTGAAGTAGTTTCCGGCGAGACCCCAGCCTGCGATGGTATCGACGACGCGATGCACCAACTGGCCAACGCTCGATTCACGCTCGGGCGAGCCCATCAGCCCATGAAAATACTTGCTGGCAACTATATTGGTGGCGGTCTGGGACCAGTCGGCAGGGACTTCGACATCGCGCTGCTCGAAGATAACAGAGCCCTTGTCAGTACCAATAGTTGCAGTACGCAACTCCCAATTGACTTGATCGTAAGGAGTGACGCCCGGCTCCAGCTTGGCCGTGAAGAAGCGCGGGAAAGCGACGCCCGAGCGCTCCTCTCTTTTGAGAGATCGACGTAACTCTTTGGCTTTTATGGCGAGGTTAACGCTGAGTTGTCCCACTTGATGATCTTCCGTTCGGGGGGAGGGGTCACCCATATTCAACTACTATTTAGATGCGCCGTCAAGGGCGGAGTTGGCACAAAACACCATATGTTGTGGATTTGCTGTTGTAAACCGCTACAGGCAGACGGCAAGCCCTCGCCCCCGACCTTTCCCAAAATACTTGAAAATACTTCGAAGAAAAGCCCCGCGAGTGTCGCATACCCAAATAGAAGGATCACAGAATGTACAAATTGCTAGCAGTTTCCCTCTCAATCACCTTTCTGGCTTGCGGGCAGGAGGCCAGTTCCAAGGTTAACGGCTATTTCCCCGAATGGGGTCCAGGCGCTACTTTGAACGGTTTTCTGGTTAAGAATCTCGTAACCACTGGAGCTGCGGCGAAGCTGACTTACCTGACCTTTGCGTTCGCGCAAGTATCCTCCAACGGAACTTGCTCCATGGACAATGCAACCGACGACGTGGGCGCGCAGTATTCGGCCGCTCAGAGCGTGAGTGGAGTTGCGGATCCTGCCTCCTCTACGGCGCTGCGCGGAATTTTTCATCAGTTACAGGAACTCAAGCAGCTATACCCAATTAAGGTGCTGGTGTCGGTGGGCGGAGCGACGCTGTCAGGCCCCATCTCGAGCGCGGTCTCAACGAGCACTAATCGAACGAACTTTGTTAATTCCTGCATAAAAACATTCATAGACGGCAACTTTGGACTCGCCCAGGCGTATCCCGGCATTTTCGACGGCATCGATATCGATTGGGAATACCCAAGCAACACTACGTACCCGAACGGCAGTACCGACAAGACGAATTTTACAGCGCTCATGAGTTTATTCCGCAGCTCGCTGGGATCACAGTATCTTTTGACTGCTACGGGGCCTGCCGGACCGTGGAACTATGAGTACATGAATCTTGGAGCGATCGCGCAGTCGCTCAACTTCTTCAACGTGATGACTTACGATTACGATGGCCCTTGGAGCAAGACAACCGGTTTCGTCGCTCCGCTTTATGCACCAAACGGGGACCTGTCCGTGGACCAAACCATCGAAGCCTACCGAGGCGCGGGCGTTCCTTCCAGCAAGATCTTACTCGGACTGCCCTTTTATGCTTACCGCTGGACCAGCGTACCGAGCGGCAGTGACTACGGTATGAATGAAACCGGCACGCCGCAACCGACGTTGCCGACCTCGCCCACATACTCCTACGCGTATGTGGCAGCCCTTCCCAACTACAGCACTTCGATTCATCACGATTCGACGTCAACCTCCCCGTGGCTCTATACGCCGTACTCGGTTTTCTATACCTTCGAAGATCCCACGTCGGCCAACTGCAAAGTTCATTACGCACAGCACTACGGTTTGGCCGGAGTCGTGATTTGGGATCTCTCGGGCGATACGTCCAGCGCCTCCCTCCTGAAGGCGATATCGAGCGATATGGAAACCACGAGCAACGCAGGATGCCCGGCATTTACAGATAGTGCTATGTACAATTTCGAAACCAGCACACAAGGCTGGGTCAAATATACCCCCACGAATGGCCTGAGCGGCATCAGCAGCGTTGCGGTGTCCTCGACGGAATTTCTCGAGGGCAGCCATTCGTTGGCAGTTACTTTCGACCCCACGCATTACACTTCGAGCCCGCAGGTTTATGTGCCGGCTCCCGCAATCGCAGCCGGCAAAACCGTCCAGTTTTACGTCTGGATTCCAGAAGGCAGTACGGTCGTTGGCATCGAACCGTTTGTCCAGGATAAAAATTGGGCCTGGACCAGCAACTACGTATCGACTCTTTACGAGAATGGCTGGAATATCGTAACCGTAACTGTGCCAAGCACGGCGGTAACGCCGCTGCAGGAAATCGGTATTCAGTTTACGCTGAGCGGGGCGTCTTCGGGAACAGTCTACATTGACTCGGTGGGTCCACAGTAGTTTCCGGTTGATATACTCTGAAACGCTCTGCCGGATTCTCAAGATTCTCCTATCACCGAACTGCTGGTCCGCTGGCGGAAAGGCGACGAGAATGCGCTCGACGAGTTAACGCCGCTGGTTTACGACAATCTGCGCCGTATTGCGGCGCGTTATATATCCCGAGAGCGTCAAGGCTTCACGCTCTCGGCTACCGAGGTGGTCCACGAAGCCTATCAGAAGCTGGCCGAGACCGATCTCGCCTTGCAGGACCGCGCGCATTTCCTGGCCATCGCATCACGGCAGATGCGCCAGGTGCTGGTAGATTATGCCCGCACCAAACAGCGGCAGAAGCGCGGAGGGGACGGCTGGCAGCGCGTCACGCTTTCGGAGATCGGCGAAGCTGCTAATTCGGAGCAAGTGGACATCCTCAGCATTCAAGAAGCAATGGAGCGCCTGACGGCTTTCGATCCGCGCAAAGCGGAAATCGTCGATCTGATGGTTTTCGGCGGAGTCAAAGGAAAAGATATCGCGGATTTGTTGGGCATTCCTGAACACACTGTCTGGCGGGAATGGCGCATGGCGCGAGCATGGCTGCACCACGAATTGAAGTCGGGCATCACTTGATACACCTCGCCAGCTCGGCGGTTGAAGCGGATATGTCAGGGTGGCCCGGGGGCAAGAGCTTCCGGCGCATGTTGAGAGCTTCAGACAAGGCTGCCCTTGCCTCGGAAGCGCGCCCTTGCGCCAGCAGAACGGTTCCCAAGCCCATGAGCCCATCGGCAGTGATGGTATGCGGGGCGTTAAACTTCGCGCGCGCGATCTGAATTGCTTCTCGATATTTCTGCTCAGCTTGCGCCTGGTCGCCCTCAGCAGCAAGGACGTCAGCCAAATGATTCAAACTGACGGCAACGTTCTCGTTCGAGTGCGCGTAAGAATGCTCGCGAATATCCAGCCCTCGCTCGATATCGCGGTGGGCGGCCGCCAAGTGCTTTGTGCGCAGCTCGAGCAGACCGACACGGTCATAGTTATCGGCCAGCTCCGGATTATTCGGGTTGCCTAGCGCTAGACGAGTCGCAAGGGAATCCTGGAGCAGCTGCCGGGCTCGAGGGAAATCGCCCTTTGCCAGGAATGTCAGACCCAACTGCCCCTGACAGGCTGCGGTGCCAAGGGAATGAGGCCCGTCTAATTTGACCGCCATTGCCACGGCCCGCTCGCCAAGACTTTGAGCTTCGTCGTAGCGACCAAGCTCTCTCGCGAGCCAACTTAGATTGCTGAGGCTAAGAGCGACGGCGGGGTGCTCCGGACCATCCACTTTGCGCCGCAGATCAAGCGCCTGCCGAAATATAGCGTCCGCCTCCTGGTAATGCGCAGTTTGCGCCAGAACATATCCCAAATTATTTAGAGTGAGAGCCACGTTGGGATTGTTCGGGCCCATGGTCTGCAGCTCCGTCTTGAGGACATCTCGCGCGAGAGACGCAGCAGCGGAGTAATCGCCCTGATCGGCAAGCACAACTTGAAGATCGTTTTCCGCATTGAGCGTTTGCCAATCACTCTTGCTCTTAAACTGATTACAGAGCGCTATCGCCTGGAGGTAGAGCTGTTTGGCTTTCGCAAAATCGCCCAGCATCCAGTTCAGTTCACCGATATCGGTTACGATCTCGATGGTCTTCTCATTCTTCAGGCCATAAGCGCGGGTGTAGATACCGAGAACTCTTTGATAGTCGTCCCTGGCACGGTGCAATTCTCCTTTGTCACTGGCGATCTCGGCGATAGTCTGCAGCGATTCGGCTGCGTCCGGTGAATCAGCGCCGAGCTGCCGACTTCGTATCGCATAAGCTTTCGCGAGTAAGGATTCCGCGCGATCGAACACTCCGAGCTCACGATAAGTTGTACCGAGAATTTGAAGCAGACGCGCTTCCACCAGCGGCTCGGCGGCGAGTTCTTTCACAGCGCGTTTAGCGCCGACGTCTAAAACATCCTGGGATCCCGTGCCGCGACCCTGCGTCTGGTCAGGGCGTGAGTATTCAAAGAGATTGGCAAGAAAATCGGCAACTTGGTTGGCCGTCTTCGCTTCCTGCCTGGCCCTGGTTGCCTGAACCGCTAAGCCGATGCTGAGAGCCGTCGTGGTGACGAGAAAAAGCGCCGCTGCGGCGGTCGCGACCTTGTGCCGCAAGATGAATTTGCGTGTCCGGTAGGCCCATGAATCAGCTCGAGCGGTAACCGGAAATCCTTGCAGATAGCGGCGCACGTCCTCCGATAGTTCAGCCACCGACGTGTAGCGGCAGGCGGGATCGCGGTGCATCGCTTTCAGAACGATATTGTCGAGATCAACCGGGATGGACTCGGCGGGCGGCTTGCCGTTTACCACCTGCGTCCTGCTGGGGCGTTCCGGAGCAGTTTCGCAGATCAGATGCTCTAAGCCGGCAAACGTTAAGTTCGAAGTTTGGAACGGCCGTTTGCCGGTAAGCAGCTCGTACAACAACACGCCGAGGGCATAAACATCTGCGGCGGTTGTAATCGCCTCGCCACGAATTTGCTCCGGACTTGCGTACTCGGGAGTCATCAATCGATCCGCCGGCCGCGTGAGCGCGATGGTTTGCCCGAGCGAATCCGGGTTCAGCAGCTTCGCGATGCCGAAATCGAGCAGCTTCGGCGTGCCGTCTTCCGTCACCATAACGTTCGCCGGCTTAATATCCCGGTGAACGATCAGGTTTTGATGCGCGTATTGGATTGCCGCGCAAATGTGCCGGAAGAGTTCGAGACGAGCGCGGATGCCCAGATTTCGATTCTCGGCGAAACGGTCGATTGAGGCACCCTCGATGTACTCCATGACCAAGTACGGAAGGCCCGCCGAAGTCATCCCGCCGTCTAACAGCCGGGCAATGTTCGGATGATTCAGAGTCGCAAGGATCTGCCGCTCCGCGCGAAAACGGGACAGCAGCTCAGAACTGTTTCCCAATCCTCCGCTTAAGAGTTTAATGGCGACCTGCTGCTGAAATTGATCGTCGGCGCGGCGCGCGCAGTAAACGGTGCCCATTCCGCCGTGGCCAATCACACAGGTAATCTGGTAAGGCCCGATATGATCGCCTACGGCGAATGAACCCTTTTCAAATGCTTCGTAGGCGCTGGCTCCGACGGATTCCTCGAGGAAGTTGCCGGCGTGCTCATAGGAAGCGAGCAACGCACTGACTTCGCGCAGAAGCCCAGGATTACTGCCGCATGCTTCTTGCAGAAAGGCGGGGCGTTGCAGCTCAGGCAATTCCAACGCGGCGTTTATCACCTGTTGGACGTGCTGCCACTTGGCCGAGGTCAATTTGTGCCGCTTCCTTTCACAATATCAGCTAGATTACGAAAGCTGAGTTCGAGCAAAAGGAGGGGCCGTCTGCTCCACAGACCCTTCAGGCTTTTGCCTGGTCCAGCAAGTATTGGTTGTAGGTGCATACTGTGCAATCGCAGCCGCCGCGGTCCTGTGACCTGGGGAGATTGCCGCCGCACGGACCGATGTGGCCGTTTGCCGCGGCTTTCTCGGCTTGGATGACCTTGAGCCAGGTATTGACGGTCATCCGTTGGATGCCCGAGCCGCCGTATTGCCGGGCGTGTTCATCGTGGGTGGCCCAGTGATACTCCTTCGGAACGCCGTTGAAGAATGTAAGGCGGCGGTAGACCAACTCCGGTTGCGGATCCATGTCCTTCCCTTCTTCGATCAATCGCTCATTGGGAGGGAAGAGCTTGGTGATTGCCTGTCCGGCTTCGACTCTGACCTCTATCCATTGCTCGAGAATGGGGATTTTTCGGGGTTTCTTTGTCATGGGTTAGGCGGCTTCGGGCTCGTCCTGGTCCTCGTATTGGGTGAAGAGATCGGGGTCGATGTCGGTGGCGCGGACTTCGATTTGTGCGAGTGAAAATTCGAACCCAAGCGCGGCGGGGTCGTCGAAATCGTGCTGGCGGGCCAGAGTGCGTTCTTCATTGGTAAGCGGTTGGAGGCGCTTCATGAATTCAGCGATGTGGGCTTCGTAGAGAGCGGCGTCGTCGCCGGGAAGCAGGACGGTGCGGCCGGTCAGCCCGGTTTTGACGGCATTGAGGGAGGACTTGGCTTTGCCGGCTTCAGAAGTAGGGCCGGTTGAGAGCTGAGCGTTGCGTTGATTCGCGGCGTTTTGAGCGGGGGTG
>JBAUUG010000210.1:0-3186 GCA_049582585.1 Bryobacteraceae bacterium
AGTAACGGCAGCATGATTTCTCTGCTACGCGTGCGCAGGGACATCGCTGCAAAGAATGTTCCGTTGACAACCAGTGCCCACGTACCCAGCACTGCAATTGGGATCAATTGCCATGCCGGACCCAACGCGCGCAGGTTATAAAAGACCACGAACAACGGCACCATCAGCGCCTGAAGCACAACTACAAACATAAAATTGCCCAGAGCCTTCGCCAGAAACAGCGCGTTCGCGGGCGCCGGAGAGACACGATAAGCATCCAGCACCTGGTTGCGCAGTTCCCTGGCCCAGGTCTGATTGAGTGCCACGACTGCAGCAAACAAGAACGCAATCCATACAAGCCCGCCGACAATATGCCGGGACTCTTCCGCCAAAGGATCAAACGAAAACACAAAAATGACCACGACTTGCAGCGAGAAAAACAGCATTGCATTCAGCGCGTCTTTCGAGCGCCATTCGAGACGAATGTCTTTTATTAGAGTCGCCAGCGTCAAACTCCAGAGCGAATTCATAACACGCTCCCGTGCTGACTCTCGCTGCGCATTGCGATTCTTGTCCTGTCTACAATCTGTCCAGCTTGCATCCAGATGAACTCGTCCGCGACTCCCTCCAATAACATCGCCTGGTGCGTTACCACAAAAATTGTCTTCCCCGAGTCGCGCATGTCTTTCAGTAATCCAACCATCTCGTGCGCAGAGGTGACATCGACATTTGAAAAAGGTTCGTCCAGCAACAGAATTTTCGGATCATGCAGGATGGCCCTGGCCAGCGACATGCGTTGCCGCATCCCCTGCGAGTACTGGCCCACGCCTCGCGTCAACTCCGGATCAAGACCCACACTACGGATCGCTTCCTCGCAACGTGAATCTCCAGAGATCCCGTACAGCTGCGCGAAATAGCGCAAATTCTCCATGCCGCTCATTTCGTCATAAAGCAACGAAGGATGAGCCATATAGCCGATATCGCGGCAGGCAGCCTGCGGCGATTGTCCGAAGACCAAAATGGTTCCCTGCGTCGGCTGAGCTAATCCAGCGAGTGCGCGAAGCAGAGTCGTCTTTCCGGCACCGTTGTCCCCGAGAATCGCGTGGAAGTGTCCCAGATCGAATTCAGCCGATACTCCGCGGAGGGCGGCAAAGCGCCCGAATTGCTTAATGACATTTTCGACCTTGATGATCGACGTCTCAAGCGGCTCGGTTCGCGAAGTATTCACGTAATTGGAAAAGCGGTCAGTATTGACTCGGAAAGCCAATGGAAGAATCTATGGATTTTGAGGATTTTTTGCAAAGGAGGAAATCGTTGGAGGTGCGCGAAGTGCACCGCTATCGCGCCGCCGGCTAGCGACTCGGAATATTTGTATGAGTGCAGACGAAGAACTACGATCTAACTAGTTCGCGCGGACCGGGTGTTCGGTCTGCACTTGCGTCATGCTCTTAGCGGGCTCCGTCGACTGGGTGCCATTCGTTGGTGAACCCGGCTGCTGGGGCGCGTACTTTGACGCGCACTTTGCCTGCAGTTGTTTGGCGTGAAAAACACCGTCCCGGCCGAAGTTGCCATCCGCCAGCGCCTGGGAGTCGTCTTTGAAGGTGTCCGGAGGCGCTTCTGTTCCCGTGTAATCCACAGAGAGATTTTGATCTTGCTCTACCAGCACAAACTGAACATGCGTTCCGGTCCTTTTGATCGATCCCGGCTGCACGTTGCCAGCGACGCGTAGGCGCTTTGAGTAGGCGCCGTTACCCATCTTGTGCAGTTCTGTAATCGTGACGTAATAGCTCTTGCTATCCTGCACGCCGGTGTAAGCGAGATAGCCCAGCAGCAGCAAAATGACGCCCGTTGCGCTACCAAACTTCAGGTAAGTCTTTGCCTGGCTTGACATAGAAATCGTCCGAGATAAGAGGAACTCTCCTTGAACTGTACGCGCCGGAAGAACAGGAATCAAGGTGCCCTGTAGACCCTCCACCCAAGGCGAAGTAATTCGGCCGGACTTTAGACCTTGGTCGGCTCAGCTCCTGGAGTGAGCGTCAATCGTAGTTTGATTCTCGAAGACACATTACTCGCCAGATCATCCGCTAGAATGGACAATCACGGAGCACACCACTTTTTCCTATGATCCATCCTTGGCACGACGTAACACCCGGCGGGAAGCTTCCGCAAGAATTCGACTGCGTCATCGAGATCCCCTCCGGATCGAGCGTGAAATATGAACTCGACAAATCGAGCGGCCTCATCCGACTCGACCGAGTGCTCTATTCCGCCGTCTACTATCCCGCGAACTACGGGTTCATCCCACAGACTCTCGCTGAAGACGACGACCCGCTCGACGTGCTCGTACTGTGCCAGGAAACCGTTGTGCCACTAACGATCATCCATGCCCGGGCAATCGGCCTTATGACCATGCTCGATGCTGGCAAGCAGGACCACAAAATCATCGCGATCGCCACAGAGGACCCTGAGTTCAACTCATACCGCGAAGCCGCCGAAATGCCTCCCCATCGCCTAATCATGCTGCGCAGATTCTTCCAGGACTACAAACTGCTCGAAGGCAAGGCCGTCGAAGTTGATGAGATCCGCCCGGCGGGCGAAGCCTACCCCATCATTCTCGACGCCCTGCACCGCTACAGCGAAGAGCGACGGAAAGGCTTCAAAGGTGCAAAGCACTAGCCGCATTCGACGGATGGCTGTATCCACGGCGAGAGGCGCGGCCACCAGCGCCGCACGTTGCGGCAATATTCTTCGTAGTCCTTTCCGAACTTTCCGCGCAAGGTAGGCTCCTCGTAAAAGACGATGAAGAGATGCACGCCGAGGATAAGGGCTGCAACTCCAGCGATCAGGCCGAGATTGGCGTGGCCGATCACAACCCAGAGTCCAAACCAACCGGTGATGAAGCCCACGTACATCGGATTCCGTACATAGCGGTAGAAACCGACGACGACCAACCGCTGCGGAGGGATAAACGGCGCAGGCGTCCCGCGGCCTGTCCATCCGAAATCCCAAACGCATTTCAGTGCGATCGCGAAACCAACTACAGATGGAACCGCCGCGAGCCATCGGAAGCGGGCCGCGCCAACTGTTTCGACGCGAAATCCTAACCATTCCGGCAGCAGCCAGAACCAGAGCGCGAAGAAGCAGGCGCCGACAGACAATGACGCCATCACAGCAAGCCACCGTTCTGCTTGACCGATATCCATCTTT
>JBAUUG010000211.1:0-6946 GCA_049582585.1 Bryobacteraceae bacterium
GAGAGATCCCGCGTCAGATGATCTCCGGCCAGCGGAATGGCAGTCGCGAGCAGCAGCGCGTCTCCGTCATACACGGTCACGTGCGTCGATTGAGCGCCTATATCGATGGTTGCCACTCCACGCGCGCGGTCCTCGCCCAAGACCGCCGCATAGGCCGCCGCGATTCCTTCGAAGATCGATTCCTCCACCGCCAGATGCGCCTGATGGACAGCCGAAACAATCCCCTGGTGGTCTTGAATCGAAGCCGTCACGACATGGATGTTGGCTTCGAGGCGCGCGCATGAAATGCCCTTCGGATTGCGGTATCCGGCCCGCCCATCGAGAGTGAAATCCTGCGGACAAACCTGCAAAACTTGCCGGTCTTCTTCCAGGCGAATGCGCGCCGCCAGCTCGACCGCGTAGCGCAGATCGCCCGGCTCAATGTCGCGCCTTCGGCCAAACTCATATAACCCTCGGCTGTTCACGCCCGCAACCGATCCGCCTACGCCGATCACCGCCGATTCAGGCGACACCTGCGCGCGGAGCTCCGCCTCGTGCAGCGCAAAGCGGATGCTCTGGGCAAGCGCCTCGCGCTCTGCCAGCCGCGACCGGCTCCAAGCCTCGACGGGCGCATCGCCATATCCCAAAAATTTGACCGTGTCTCCCTCGAGCGCGCACACTACCAGCCGGGTAGCCGTGCTGCCCAGATCGAGACCTACCGCCAACTTCGCTTTATTGCCCACGCTGATTGCCTCCGACCGCTGTGATTAAGCCGTCCACGCGCAGATCCAGCGTCGTTGTCTCCGGGCGCTTCGCCTTTATCTCGCCGTAACTCGTCAAAAAATTCTGGAGTCTGTCGGCGTAATTCTCATCGCCGACCATTAGATTCACCACTCGATTCTCCACGTGCTCCGCCACAATCAGATCGTTCGGATCAGAAACATTGATTTCCGAAATTTGCCCGGACAGCGGTCCGATCTCTTTCAGCATCTCGAGAACCCGCCGTATGCGCGCGCGCCGATTCTCCAGCGATTCGGTCTCCCGCACGCCCGTGATCACGGGAAGCGTGAACTTCGCTTTCACGCGCGGGCGAAGAATATAGCCATCCTTATCGATCAACGCAAACTGCGACATGCCATCTTTGCGAGCCGGCGGCAGACGAATGAACGCCACCGGGACGCGCTCCTCGATGCGCACTCTTATCGTGCGCGGCCAAATCCTCGACACCGACGCATTCTCCACCCAGTCGATCTCCAAAAGCTGCATGCGGCGCTTCTGTAGCGGCACGAGATATAGGCTGCGGCCAAAATCCTCCTCGAAGACATGACGGATCTGGGAAGCCGACGCATAATGTATTCCCTCCACAATCAGGTTTGGGGTCAGCCCTGCTGTTTCGTCCGCCTCTACCATTCGGAAGCGGCTATCCTTAATCAAAAATTCCTCCGTGCGATGCCACGCAAACAACGTGCCCACCATGAGCAACAGGCCCGCAATCAGCCAGAACGCAAAACGGCCCCACCGCATATTCTCGAACACGGATTGTTGCTGGCGCGCCATTATGCCGTCTCCCGCAACCGCTCGAGTATCTTTTCCGCCGCCTGTGAAACGCTGCCCGCCCCGAGGGTGAGGATCAGATCGCCGGGCGCGGCGACGCTCGCAATCGTCTCAATCCCTTCTTCCATGCTCGGCACATAATGCGCCGAGCGATGCCCATACGAACGAATTTTGTCGAGCAGAGCCTGCGACGTGACACCATCCATCTCCGGTTCGGATGCCGCGTAAATATCGAGAAGATATAAATCGTCGGCCTGGTGAAAAGCCGTTCCAAAATCGTCCATGAGAAACTTCGTCCGGGAGAAACGGTGCGGTTGAAACAGCACGCGAATCCGCTGGTAGGGTGAAAGCTTTGCCGCCGCGAGAGTCGCTTTGATCTCCGTAGGATGGTGCCCGTAGTCATCCACCACCGTCACGTCCCGTTCGACGCCGCGAATCGAGAATCGCCGGTCGACTCCGCTGAACTCCGCCAGCCCCTGCTGAATCCTGGCCACAGGTACTTCCACCTCGAGCGCGACACCCACCGCCGCTGCCGCATTCAACACGTTGTGCGCGCCCGGCACGCCCAGATGAAAAGCGCCCAGCTCTTCGCCGTGTTGCCGAATGGAGAAATCGCTTCCCGCCTCCGTTAACGCCAGGTTCTGTATCTCGAGATCGGCTTGCGGGGATCGGCCGTAGGTAATCGTGCGCCGTCGGATCAATGGCAGCATCTGCTGGACGTTCTCGTCTTCCATGCATAGGATCGCCGCGCCGTAAAACGGCACCCGGTTCACGAATTCAGTAAATGCGAGCTGAATCTCCTCAAGCGAAGCGTAATGGTCCAGATGCTCGCGATCGATGTTTGTCACCACCGCGATAATGGGCGCGAGTTTCAAGAACGAGCCATCGCTCTCATCCGATTCGACGACCAGAAGGTCGCTCTTTCCCACGCGCGCATTCGATCCCTGCATCGCCGCCACGCGTCCGCCCACTACCACCGTGGGGTCCAAGCCGGCAGCGTTCATAACGGACGCCACCATCGAAGTGGTCGTGGTCTTGCCGTGACTTCCGGCAATCGCTATGCCGAATTTCAATCGCATCAATTCCGCCAGCAGCTCGCCGCGCGGAATCACCGGGATCTGCAGCCTGCGCGCCTCGCCGACTTCCGGATTTCCAACTTCCAGCGCGGAAGTCACGACCACTGCTTTCGCGCCCGCTACGTTCGCCGCCTGATGCCCCAAGTAGATGGTTGCCCCGAGATTCTCCAGGCGATTCGTGATTGCGCTCGATTTGAGATCCGAGCCTGAGACCCGGTACCCGAGAGTGAGCAGGACCTCGGCGATGGCGCTCATTCCGATGCCCCCGATTCCAACGAAGTGGACATGCTGGGGCTTAAAAAACATTTGTTAAACGTATTGTTTCGGCTTTCACGAAAAAAATCAACTGTTTGCCGCCTCTTCCAGCACATCCGCTGCTCGTTCGGCCGCTCCGGGCTTGGCGAACCGCCTCACCCGCTCGCGCATTCTTTCCAGTTCCTCCGCATTCCGCCGAAGATGCTCGACTTCGCGGAAGAGCCGCTCACCGTCCATCTCTCCATCCGGAACCATGCGCGCCGCACCCACGGCAATCAGTGCTTCGGCATTCCGCCGCTGATGATCGTCGGCGGCGAATGGCAGCGGGATTAAGATCGAAGGCATTCCGGCGGCCGCAATCTCGTTCACGGCTCCCGCTCCGGAGCGTCCCACCACCAGATCGGCTCCCGCGAACGCTTCCGCCATATTCCGGATGAACGGCACGATTTCGCCGTCAATGCCCGCCGTCTCGAATTCTTTCGCCAGCGGCTCATGTTCCGCCGCGCCGGTCTGATGCACGATTCGAATGGGAGTCCCGGCCTCGCGAAACAGCCCCCAGCTCCCGCGCGAGGCCCGATTCAATGTCCGCGCACCTCGGCTACCGCCTGTGATGAGTACCGTGAAAACGCCGCTATCCTTGGGCTGCACGCGGAAGAATTCGGGCCGGACGGGCAGACCGGTTACCTCGCATTTGTCAGCCGGAAACCACTTTCGCGTCGATTCAAAACCCACCAACGCGCGGTAAACCCGCCGCGCTATTCGGCGGTTCGCGAATCCGGGAATTGCATTCGGCTCCATTACGACCAGCGGAATTGCACTCAGCGCCGCCGCGATCATCACCGGTCCAGCAACGTAGCCGCCCATGCTGAAAACCGCTCGCGCGTCGAATCGTCTCAGCAGGCGTGACGCCGCGCCGATGCTCATGGGCAGCTGCATCACTGATTGCGCCTGCTTCCGCAACCCCACGCGATTAAGCCCGCTGCTTCGTATAAATTCAATTTCGTATCCGGCTTCCGGCACCACGCGCGATTCCATCCCTTCGCGCGTTCCAACAAACAGCAGCCTGTGTCCCCGCTTCCGTAAGATCTCCGCGACCGCCAGCGCCGGAAAAATGTGCCCGCCCGTCCCGCCTCCCGTCAAAATGAACATCTACGCGGCATGCTCGCTCACGCTCAACAGCATTCCCATCAGCAGCAGCGTGCTCAATAGCGAGCTTCCTCCGTAACTGATAAACGGCAGCGGAATGCCTTTGTTCGGGACCAAATCGAGCACCACGCTGATATTGATCAGAGCTTGCACCACAACGCAGACCGTCACGCTCAGAGCTAGATAGCGTCCGAAGTTATCGCCTGCGCGCACATACGTCCGCATCCCACGCCACAAGACGACCAGAAAGCCGGCGACCAGCAAGGTCGAGCCCAAGAATCCGGTCTCTTCTCCCACAATTCCGAAGATGAAATCCGTGTGAGCCTCGGGCAGAAATTGCATTTTCTGTTTGCTCTGCATCAGCCCCGCCCCAACCACTCCTCCCGATCCGACCGCAACCTTTGCCTGAAGCTGCTGATAGCCCGGATCGCTCGTCGAGGCTGTCTTCTTCGCGTACTGCAGAATGTGCCCGCCAGGATCGATTCGCGCCAGCAGCTTGTGATCTTTGTCTACGAAATCGATCGCGCGCGCCAGCCGGTACGGCTTCATAGCGATGAACCCGAGCCCCAACAACCCGCCGAGCAGAGCGCACGCGATCAGATACCTATACTCCACGCCCGCAACGAAGATGACCGCAACAGTAGTTGCGACCAACACCAGCGCAGTACCCAGATCCGCGACCGCAACCGCCAGCGTGACTACCGAAATCGCGACCGCAATCGGCCCCAACGTGTGCCGGTCGTTGATCGCGCCCAGCCGCCCGCAAAGAAAGAACGCGAGGAACAGCGCGAGCGCCGGCTTTGTCAATTCAGAGGGCTGCATTGAAAATGGCCCTGCCTTCAGCCACCGATGGCTGACTCCATCGGTCACATAAACCGCCAGGAGCAACAGCAGGACCACTCCCAACGCGGCGAACGCAATTTTAGGATTGTTCCATTGCCTGTAATCGCGCTTCATGCAATACAGCAGCACGGCAATCGAAAAAATGGCCCAGCCCAATTGCCGGAGAAAGAAATAAGTGCTGGGAACGTGATACTTGAGCTGAGCGACAATGGCCGACGAGCTGTACACCATCACCAATCCGAAGCACACCATCACCAGAACCGTCAGAAATAAGATCCAATCAGTCTTAAGCCGCTGCGCCATTCACTAACCTCTTAAACACATTCCCCCGCTCCTCGTAATCTCGAAACTGATCAAAACTGGCGCAAGCCGGCGCAAGCAGCACCACATCTCCCGCCCGCGCATGCTCGCGCGCATACTCGACCGCGCGTGCCAAAGTTCCACACTCGAGGATCGAGACCGCGCCGCTGAGTGCTTCTCTGATCAAGGGCGCAGCCGCGCCAATCAATAAAACCGCCTTGCTCTTCTCAGCCAGCGGCGTACGCAGCGGCGCGTAACCGCTTCCCTTATCTTTCCCGCCGAGAATGATCCACAACCCGCCCGGAAAAGCATCAATGGCTTTCAAAGCCGCATCCACGTTTGTTGCTTTCGAATCGTTAAAGTACTCGACCCCATTTAGCTCGCGCACGAACTCAAGCCTGTGCTCGACTCCCGCAAACGACTGGACCGCCGCGCCGATTCCCTCGACTTCGGCGCCCGCGAGCCGTGCAACCAGCGCCGCCGCCATGGCATTCTCGACGTTGTGCAATCCCCGCAGCTTTAAGGTGGGCACAGTCCACCTGTTCCCCGGTTTATCAGCGGGAAACGTAAGCGATCCGAGCGACGGGCTAAACCAATACACGTCCGCCTTCGTCCGCCCCGCCAGATCCCGACAGACCGGATCCTCATCATTCAAAACAGCGCTATCCCCCGCCCGCTGCGTTTCAAACAACCGCGCTTTCGCGTTCACGTAATTCTCAAAAGCATGGTGCCTATCAAGATGATCCGGCGTGATGTTCAGACAAACCGCAATCTCCGCTCGAAACTCGCAAATCGATTCGAGCTGAAAACTGGATAACTCAAGTACATTCCATTGATCCTCACGCGAAGAATCGATCATCGAAGCGACGGCCGTCCCGATATTGCCTCCCACTTGACACGGAATTCCGCAATGCTTCAGAATGTGTCCGGTCAGCGCCGTCGTCGTGGTCTTTCCATTGGATCCCGTTATCCCGATCACCGGCCCTTTCAAGAAATGCGAAGCGAGTTCCACCTCCCCGATCACCGGAATCCCGCGCTCCCGCGCCGAAGTCAGCAGCGGAAGATCGTAAGGAACGGCTGGCGAGAGCACGATCATATCCGGCTCCTTTCCGCCGTCTTTCAAGTTCTCGGCCTCCTGTGGAACCACCAAAACGCCCATTCCATCGAATCTCGCCCGCTCTTCCGGCGTAAGCGGCTGCGCATCCATCGCACGAACATGCGCGCCTTGTTTCAAGAGCAGTTGCACCGCCGCCAGACCTGAGCGCTTCGTCCCCATCACCAAGCAGTACAGTCCCCTTAGATTCAACCGTCTTCCTGCTATCTCAATTTCAGCGTCGCCAGCGCGAATAGCGCCATCACCAGCCCCGCAATCCAAAACCGCACAATCACCTTTGACTCCGGCCACCCCAGCGCCTCGAAGTGATGATGAATCGGCGCCATTTTGAAAATCCGTTTCCCGCCGCGCAGCTTGTAGCTCCCTACCTGCAAAATGACCGACAATGCCTCAATCACGTACACGCCGCCGATGAACACAAGAAGAATCTCCTGCTTGATCAGCACCGCAACGATTCCCATCCCTCCGCCGAGCGCCAGCGACCCTACATCGCCCATGAATATTTCCGCCGGGTGACAGTTGTACCAAAGAAAACCCAGGCAAGCGCCCACCATCGATGCGCAAAAAATCGTCAACTCCTGCGAATTTGGCAAGTGCGCCAGATCGAGATACCGCGCAATCCCGACGTGGCTCGAGACGTACGTCAGCGCCGTCATCCCGCCGGAAGCGATAATCATCA